>NZ_JBJMAB010000025.1:0-120939 GCF_045799175.1 Streptomyces sp. VTCC 41912 | reverse complement strand
TGTGCAGGACTGCTGCGCTTTACGTCCTGCACACCACCCCCTCCGGCCCGCCACCTCCCGTTGGGGATGGGGAAAAGACGGGTGAGTGGGAGGGAAGGTGAGTGGGTTGGCGCGGGGAGTTGGACCACGGGTCACCACTCGACCATCGAGGCCGCGGCAGCCCACCGGGGCGTACCCCAACGCATCTGAAAACCCACCACAAACGGGAGGGGCCGGGTTGGTGGGTGGTGGGGTGTGCGGACGTAAAGCGCAGCAGTCCGCACACCCCACCACCCACCAACCCGGCACCGCACCCAACAGCCCCGCGCAGCGGCAACGCCCGCCGCAGGCGCAACGGCGAGAAGACCCACGGCGGGACAGCCGACAACGTGGGAAGAAGCCCCGCGCAGCGGCAACGCAGCGGCAACGCCCGCCGCAGGCGAAACCCCCACGGCGGGACGGCCGACAACGTACGCCGGCGCGCCCCGCCGCTGCGGGTTACTTCACCGGTGCCATCTTGTCGACGATGCCGGGGTGCGCGTCGATCCACTTCTCGACGCCCTTGTCCTCGTTGCCCTTTCCGGCGTCCTGGATGTCCTTCTCCAGGCTGCCGAGCTCGTCGGGGCTCATCTTCCAGTTCTTCAGCCAGCCGGAGAACTCCGGGAACTTGTTCGGGAAGTTCTTGTTGCCGAGCGTCTTGATCTGGTTGTTGGCACCCCAGGTGCCCTTGGGGTCGGCGAGCTTGGTGAGGTGGTACTTGCTGTACGCCCAGTGCGGCGACCACAGGACGACCGCGATCGGCTCCTTCTTGTGGTACGCGCGGTCGAGTTCGGCGAGCATCGCGCTGGTGCCGGCCGAGGTGACCTCGTAGTCCGACAGGCCGTAGGCGGGCAGCACGGTGCTCTTCAGGCGCTGCATCTCACCGGTGCCCGGTTCGATGCCGATGATCTTGCCCTTGAACTCGTCCTTGTGGGCCCGCAGGTCGTCCATGGACTTGACGTCCTTGACGTACGACGGGACCGCGATCTCCAGCGAGGTCTTGTCGTACCAGGCACCGACGTCGACCAGGTCGTCCTTGTACTTGTCCCAGTACTGCTTCTGGGCGACCGGTAGCCAGCCGTCGGTCTCCACGTCGATCTGGCCGGTGGACAGGCCGGTCCACATCGGGCCGACGTCGAGGTTGCGCAGGTTGGGGTGGTAGCCGCGCTTCTCCAGGACGTTCTTCCACAGGTAGGCGGTGGCGATGCCCTCGTCCCACGCCGGGTAGCCGATGTTGGGGGCCTTGCCGGCGTCCTTGCCCTTGGCGTAGGTGGCGTGCGCGGACGGGGCGATCTTCTCGACCAGGCCGGGGTTCTTCTTCAGCCAGGTGCGGACGCCGTCCTGCTCGTGGCCCTCACCGGCCGACTTGATGTCGTTCTCCAGGCTGGTGAGCTGCTTCTCGTCGAGGTGGAAGTTCTTCATCCACTTCGCGACCTCGGGCATGTCCTTGCTGAAGCCCTTGCGGCCCAGCATGTGCAGGCCGTCGCCGGAACCGAACGCGCCCTTGGGGTCCTTGAGCTTGGTGAGCGGGTACTTGTCGTACGCCCAGTGCGGGGACCACAGGGTGACCGCGATCGGCTTCTTGTTGTGGATGGCGCGGTCCAGCTCGCTCAGCATGGAGGCGGTGCTGGACTCCTGCACCTGGTACTCGCCGTCGAGGCCGTAGTCCTTGAGGACCTTGTCCTTGAGGATCTTCATCTCGCCGGCGCCCGGCTCGATGCCGGTGATCTTGCCGCCGAACTCGGCGGCCTTGCCCTTGAGGTCGTCGAGCGTCTTGACGTCCTTGACGTACGACGGGACCGCGATCTCCAGCGACGTCTTGTCGTACCAGGTGCCGAGGTCCTCCAGCTTGTCCTTGTACTTGTTCCAGTACTCGGCGTGGGTGGTCGGCAGCCAGGCGTTGGTCTGAACGTCGATGTCGCCGCGGGCCTGCCCGGCGAAGAGCGGACCGGCCTCCAGGGCCTGGACCTTGGGCTTGTAGCCGCGCTCCTCCAGGATCTCCTTCCAGAGGTACGTGGTGGCCTTGCCCTCGTCCCAGTTGACGTAGCCGAGGGTGATCGGCTTGCCGTTGCCGCCGGACGCGGCGTCGCCGCTCTTGCCCAGGAAGCTCATCCCGCCGGCCAGCAGCGCCAGGACGACGACGCCGACCATGGCGACCGAGGTCGCCGGCCGCCACTGCAGGAACTTCCAGCGCCCCAGCGCCGCCTGCGCCTTGGCCAGCGCCCGCCGGCCGAGCGGCGACACCCGCTGGTTGAGCGCACCGGTCATCCGGTCCAGGTACATGGCGAGGATGACGACGGCGAGGCCGGCCTCCGCGCCCAGGGCCACGTTGACCGAGCTGATGGCGTTGTAGACCGACGCACCGAGGCCGCCGCCGCCGACCATGCCGGCGATCACGACCATGGACAGCGCGAGCATGATGACCTGGTTGATGCCGGCCATGATCGTGGGCAGCGCCAGCGGCAGCTGCACGCGCAGCAGGGTGCGCCGCGGGTGCGTGCCGAACGCCTCGGCCGCCTCGACCAGCTCCCCGTCGACCTGCCGGATGCCCAGCTCGGTCATCCGCACCGCGGGCGGCATGGAGAAGACGATGGTCGCGACGATGCCGGGGACGACGCCGAGGCCGAAGAAGAGGATGCCGGGGATCAGGTAGACCATCGCCGGCATGGTCTGCATCAGGTCCAGCACCGGACGCAGGATGCCGCCGACGACCCGGCTGCGGGCCGCCCAGATGCCCAGCGGCACCGCGACCACCACGGTGATCAGGCAGGCCACCAGCACCAGCGAGAGCGACTCGATGGTCGGGCTCCACTGTTGGATGGAGTCGATCAGCGCGAAGCCGAGGAAGGTCAGCACCGCGGCCGGCAGGCCGCGCAACCACCAGGCGAGCACCGCCAGGATGCCCGCGAGGAGCAGCGGGGCGGGTGCCGCGAGGACGGCGTGGATCGCGTCGTAGAGGCCGTTCAGGACCGTGGTGATGAGGTTGAACAGCCAGTCGAGGTTGTCGCGGAGCCAATTGACGGCGTCATTGGCCCAGCTGCCTATTTGGATCCTAGGCACCGGTGGTCACCGTCCCCTCGGTCGGATCGGCGGACTCGGCACCGGTGGTGGCCGGCTCGCCCTGGGCGGGCACGTCGACGACCGGCACGTCCGGCCGGCCCGGCTCGCCGAGGACGGCCAGCAGCCGCTCCCCGGTGACCGCACCGGCCAGCGCGCCGCTCTCGTCGGTGACGGCGACCGGCACGTCGCTGGTCGAGCAGGCGGTGAACAGGTCGGCGAGCGGGGTGTCGGGGCCGACGGTGGCGGGCGCGGCCGCCTGGAAGTCGGCGGCCGTCGCGAGCTCGGTGCCGTCCTGGGCGGTCGTGCCGAGGACGCTGTCGAGGTCCGTCATGACCGCACCGGCGGTCAGCACCCGGCTGCGGTCCACGTCCTGGATGAAGGACGCGACGTAGTCGTTGGCGGGGCGGACGAGGATGTCCTCGGCGCTGCCGGTCTGGACGATCCGGCCGTCGCGCATCACCGCGATCCGGTCGCCGAGCCGCATCGCCTCGTTGAGGTCGTGGGTGATGAAGACGATGGTCTTCTTCAGCGTCTTCTGGAGCTCCAGCAGCTGGTCCTGCATGTCGCGGCGGATCAGCGGGTCGAGCGCGCTGAAGGACTCGTCCATCAGCAGCAGGTCGGCGTCGGTGGCCAGCGCGCGGGCCAGCCCGACCCGCTGCTGCATGCCGCCGGAGAGCTCGTCCGGCCAGGACTTCTCCCAGCCCTCCAGCCCTGCCAGGGCGAGTGCCTCGGTCGCCCGGCGCTCGCGTTCGGCGCGCGGCACACCCTGGACCTCCAGGCCGTAGGCGGCGTTCTCCAGCACGCTGCGGTGCGGGAAGAGCGCGAAGTGCTGGAAGACCATGGAGATCTTCCGGGAGCGGACGGCGCGCAGCTCCTTGTCGCTGAGCGAGGTCAGGTCCTGGCCGTCGAAGCGGACGGTGCCCGCGGTCGGCTCCAGCAGTCCGTTGAGCATGCGCAGCAGCGTGGACTTGCCGGATCCGGACAGACCCATGACGACGAAGATCTGACCCTCGTCCACCTCGATGGACGCGTCGATCACCGCGGCGGTGGTGCCTTGGGCCCGCAGCTCGTCCCGGCCGGCTCCGGCCTGGAGTTTGCGGACCGCGTCCTCGGGTCGTCTGCCGAACACCTTGTACAGGTGTTCGGCTTGCAGCCTGGACACATATACCTCTCTTGTCGCACGAGAAACGACCCGCCACCCCCGTAGGCAGGTCGTGGCGCGGGACGAATTCGGCTCGTCTTCACCGGCGACAAGTTGAAATCGCAACCGGGTCCGCTCCGGCTGCGCGCCTGCCCGGCTTTATGGGGCTCAAACACATCGGTGAGCCACCTCACATCGGAGGCACGTTTGGGGCATACGGCATCATGCGGAGTGTGACTCGACGCCTGATGCTCCTCGACACCGCCTCTCTGTACTTCCGCGCCTATTTCGGGGTGCCGGAATCGGTCAAGGCCCCGGACGGCACCCCGGTGAACGCGGTACGCGGCCTGCTGGACTTCATCGCCCGGCTCGTCCAGGACCACCACCCCGACGACCTGGTCGCCTGCATGGACTTCGACTGGCGCCCCCAGTGGCGGGTCGACCTGATCCCCTCCTACAAGGCGCACCGGGTCGCCGAGGAGGCCCCCGCCGGCTCGACGGCTCCCGACGAGGAGGAGATCCCGGACACCCTCTCCCCGCAGGTCCCGGTGATCGAGGAGGTGCTCGACGCGCTGGGCATCGCCCGGATCGGCGCCGCGGGCTACGAGGCCGACGACGTCATCGGCACCCTGACCGCACGGGCGAAGGGCCCGGTCGACATCGTCACCGGCGACCGCGACCTCTTCCAACTCGTCGACGACGCCCGCGGCATCCGCGTCCTGTACCCGCTCAAGGGCGTCGGCACCCTCCAACTCACCGACGGCGCGGCGCTGCGCGAGAAGTACGGGGTGGACGGCCCCGGTTACGCGGACCTGGCGCTGCTGCGCGGCGACCCCAGCGACGGCCTGCCGGGCGTCCCGGGCATCGGCGAGAAGACCGCCGCGAAGCTGCTGGACGCCTACGGGGACCTGGCCGGAATCATCGCCGCCGCTCAGGACCCGACCTCCAAGATCACCCCGGCGCAGCGCAAGCGGCTCGTCGAGGCGGCCCCCTACCTGGCCGTCGCCCCGAAGGTGGTCGGGGTGGCGACGGACGTCCCGGTGCCGGAGACCGACCTCGCCCTCCCGGTCGAGCCGGCCGATCCGGAGCGGCTGGAGGCGCTGGCCGCCCAGTGGGGCCTGGGTGGCGCATTGCAGCGGTTGCTGGTCACGCTCCACCGATGACCTGTTAGGTTAGGTATACCTAACTGGCGGCGTGCGTCCCGCAGGCGCACCCGCCGTCGACCGCGTCAGGGGAGAACAGCCGTGGCAGCAGAGCGACCGGCCCGCAGCACGCCCACACTGCACCGCGCCCGGGTGCGGCGCACCGAGCGGCTCACCCCGCACATGGTGCGCGTCGTCCTGGGCGGCGAGGGACTGGCGGCGTTCGAGGCCGGCGCCTACGCCGACCACTACGTCAAGCTGGTCTTCCCGCTGCCACACGTCAGCTACCCCGAGCCGTTCGACATGGGGCGCATCCGCGCCGAACTGCCGCGCGACCAGTGGCCCCGGACGCGCACGTACACCGTGCGCGCCTGGGACCCGGCGGCGCGCGAGCTGACCGTGGACTTCGTCGTGCACGGCGACAGCGGACTGGCCGGCCCCTGGGCCGCGGCCGCCCGGCCGGGCGACGAGATCGCCTTCCTCGGCCCGGGCGGCGCCTACCTCCCGGACGCTTCGGCCGACTGGCACCTGCTGGCCGGTGACGAGAGCGCCCTGCCGGCGATCGCCGCCGCCCTGGCCCGGATGCCGGCGGACGCCACGGCGCACGCCTTCATCGAGGTCGCCGGCCCGGAGGAGAGCCAGGAGCTGGCCGCCCCGCCCGGCGCCCGGATCACCTGGGTCTACCGCGGCACCGCCCCGGTCGGTCGCGGACTGGTCGAGGCGGTTCGGGCGCTGGAGTTCCCCCCGGGCCGGGTCCACGCCTTCGTGCACGGCGAAGCGGGCTTCGTGAAGGAGCTGCGCCGGCTGCTGCGCGTCGAGCGCGAGCTGCCGCGCGAGGCCCTGTCGATCTCCGGCTACTGGCGCACCGGCCACGACGAGGACGGCTGGCAGGCCGGCAAGCGCGCCTGGAACGCCCAGGTGGAGGCCGAGCAGGAGCCCGCGGCCGCCGCCTGACCCGCACCCCCTCGGGGGCACCCCCACCGCACCGGGGCCGCCCCGCCACGGACGCACACACCGGGGGCGGCGCGACTCACGACGGGTCCGCGCCGCCCTCCGTCGCCCCCTCGCCCTCGCCCGCGCCGTCCCCCGCCGCCGGTCGGCCGCCCCGGTGCTCCTCGTACCGTCGCGCCGAGCGGTCGACGTGCGCCAGCCGCCGCAGCGCGCTGAGCACCGCGTCCCCCAGGACGGTCGCCACCACCACGCTCTCCACCAGCTCCTCCACGTCCGCGTGGCGCCCCACGTACGCCAGGTCGGCGTCGGCGACCCGCTCGCACGCCTCGGCGTACTCGTCGAGCACCTCCACGAACGCGCCCTGCCCGAGGTCCTGGAACGCGGCCAGCGCGACCGCCATCGCCTCCGCCGCCGGATGGTCCGCCCCGGCCCGCCAGCCGCGCCGGCGGATCAGCTCCGCGACCCTCCGACGGGCCTCCGGCAGCGCCTCCGGGCGGCCGATCGGCACCGGCGTGATCGCGTCGTGCGCCGCCCCGAGCACCTTGTGCACCGACCCCCCGGGGGCGTCCACGGCGGTCAGCACCTCGCGCACCGTCGCGACCGAGAGCCCGCCGACGTCGATCAGCCCGCGGATCAACCGCAGCCGCCGCACGTGCCCCTCGTCGTAGCTGGCCTGGTTGGGGCTGGTGAGCCGCCCCGCGGGCAGCAACCCCTCGCGGACGTAGAACTTGATCGTCGGGACCGCCACGCCCGTCTCGCGGCTCAGCTCACCGATGCGCATCTGACGCCCTCTCCCTGCCGGATCCCCTCGGAACCGTGCCCTGCGGACCTGCCGGGCGCCCCGCCCCACCCGGCCTTGCCAATCGACCTTCCATCATAGATAGTCGCGCTATCAGATAGCAGAGAGCACCGCTATCCATAGTGCAGCTATCCATTCAGGGGGTTCCTTGCGCATGCCCAGATACCGTTCGCTGCTCGGCTTCTCATGGGCGATGGCCGCACTGGCCGTGGTCGCGGCGGTCGGGATGATCGTCGACGACCGGGTGTCGGTCGGCGCGCCGATCTGGTTCAAACCACTGAAGTTCGCGGTGTCGTTCGCCGCCTACGGGCTGACGCTCGCGTGGATGCTGTCCCGCCGCCCCGCGCCCAGCCGGGTCGGCACCTGGGCCGCGCACACCGTCGTGGTCGCCGGACTCATCGAGATGTCGATCATCATCGGCCAGACGCTGCGCGGCCGCCGCAGCCACTTCAACGTCGAAACCCCCCTGGACCGGGGCCTGTTCCTGATCATGGGCGGCACCATCGTCGCCCTCTGGCTCGCCACCCTGGTCCTCGCGGCACTCCTGTTCCGGGCCCGCCTGGGCGACCGCGCCACGACCTGGGCCATCCGACTCGGCGCGCTGATCGCCCTGGCCGGGCTGCTGCTCGGCGGCCTGATGTTGACACCCACCCCGGAACAGCAGGCCCAGCAGGCCGCCGGCCTCGCCCGCACCCTCGTCGGCGCGCACAGCGTCGGCGTCCCCGACGGCGGCCCGGCCATGCCGCTCACCGGCTGGAACACCACCGGCGGCGACCTGCGCGTGCCGCACTTCGTCGGCATGCACGCACTCCAGGCCCTGCCGCTCTTCCTCCACGGCGTCGAGGCGCTGGCCCGCCGCCGCGCCCGACTGCGCGACGCACGGGTGCGACTGCGCCTGGTGCTCACCGCGGCCGGCTTCCTCACCGGACTGCTCGCGCTGGTCACCTGGCAGGCACTGCGCGGCCAGGCCCTGATCCACCCCGACGCACCCACC
Source organism: Streptomyces sp. VTCC 41912 (assembly GCF_045799175.1). Lineage (NCBI taxonomy): Bacteria > Bacillati > Actinomycetota > Actinomycetes > Kitasatosporales > Streptomycetaceae > Streptomyces > Streptomyces sp. VTCC 41912. Next base: position 112,834 of record NZ_JBJMAB010000025.1, on the reverse strand, counting down.
CTCACCGCACTGGCCGCCCTCGTCACCGCCACGGCGGCCGGCGGCTACGCGGCCCTCCGCCCCACCTCCCGGACCCACACCGACACCGACATCGACACCGAACGCCCCACTCAGTCAACGGAGTTGACCGCATGACCGACCGCACCCTCTTCAGCCTCGCGTTCGCCCTCGCGGCCCCGTTCTGGGCCCTGCTGATCCTCGCGCCCGGCCGCCGCTGGACCGACCGGATCGCCGCCTCACCGCTGCCCATGGTGCCGGTCATCGGGGTCTACCTCGCCCTGGCGATACCGGTCTTCCCGCAACTGTGGGCCGCGGTCAGCCACCCGGACCTCGCCGGGTTCCAACGCCTGCTCGCGCTCGGCGGCGGCGCCGGGGCGATCTGGGCCCAGCTGATCGCCTGGGACCTCTTCCTCGGCCAGTGGATGTACCGCGAAGCGCGCGACCTGGGCATCCACCCCCTGGTGATGGGCCCGCTCCTGGTCCTGACCATCCTGCTCTCACCCGTCGGCGTCCTGCTCTTCCTGTGCCTGCGCGGCACCCTCCGCCACCGCACCGGACAGCGCCCGTCGACGATCCCGAACTAGCCCTCCGCACACCCCAACCGGACCGCTCCGGTTCCACCACACCGGCAAACGCCCGACGCCCCACGGCACTTGCTTTCCCACGCAATGGTTGACGGCGCATGCACCTGCCTGTTCCACTGGCCCCATGCGACCTCAGCAACGGCTGGTCACCCGCGACCACATCGACTTCGGTCGCGTGTGGTCCGCCTCCTGTTGCCTCTGACGCCCCGGTGCCGCGCCGGGCGCCCCGCCCGCGCGCACCCGCATGCCGCCCTGCCGGTCCTCCCGCGCACCGCGCATGCCCTCGCCATGCCCACTGACGCATGATCGACGAGAAGACGAGGCCGCACCCATGCCTGTCGAGTTCCTCGGCATCGCCGCCACCCACGACGGCTCCGAAGTCACCCCGCGCTCCGGCGCCTCCTTCGACAAGGAGTACACCCTCAAACTCGCCCGCGCCCACGAGGAGTACGGCTGGGACCGGGTCCTGTTCGCCTACGGATCCGGCTCCCCCGACCCCTCCCCGGCCGCCGCCTACGTGGCCGCCCACACCGAGCGGCTGCAACTCCTCGTGGCGCACCGCCCCAACGTCTCCTACCCGACGTTCGCCGCGAAGACCTTCGCGACGCTGGACCGGATCAGCGACGGCCGGCTCGCGGTGCACTTCATCACCGGCGGCAACGACCACGAACAGCGCCGCGAGGGCGACACCCTCACCAAGGACGAGCGCTACGCCCGCACCCGCGAGTACATCCGGATCGTCAAGCAGGTCTGGACGAGCCGCAACCCCTTCGACCACGAGGGCACGCACTACCGCTTCTGGGACTTCGTCTCCGACACCTTCCCCGTCCAGCAGCCGCACCCGCAGGTGTCGTTCGGCGGCTCGTCGCCCGCGGCCTACGCGGCGGGCGGCGCCGAGGCGGACATCTACTGCCTGTGGGGCGAGCCGCTGGCGCAGACCGCCGAGCAGATCGCGTCGGTCAAGGCGGCCGCCGCCGCGGCCGGCCGCACCGACGTGCCCCGGATCCAGGTGGCGTTCCGCCCGATCATCGCGCCCACCGAGGAACTGGCCTGGGAGAAGGCGCACCGCACCCTGGCCCGGATCAGGGCCCGCAAGGAGGGCGGGCCGCTCAGCCGCCGCCACCCCCTGACGAACCCGCAGAACGCCGGCTCCCAACGGCTGCTGGAGGTCGCCGCCCAGGGCGAACGGCACGACCGGGCGCTGTGGACACCGACCGCCGCGGAGACCGGCGGCGCCGGCAACTCCACCGCCCTGGTCGGCACCCCGGAGACCGTCGCCCAGGCCCTCCTGGACTACTACGACCTGGGCGTGGACATCCTCTCCGCCCGCGGCTACGACCTGCTCGACGACGCCATCGACTTCGGCCGGTACGTCATCCCGCTGGTCCGCGAGGAGGTCGCCAAGCGCGACGCCGAACGGGCGGCGCGGGGGCCGGCGGAGCGGACCGCCTCCTAGCGGCAGCCGCGCGGCGTCCACCGGGCCGCGCCGTCGTCGCGGGCGCTCGCCCGCCCCGACGGCGCGGCCCGACGGCCGCCGTCCGACGTCAGCCGACCGAGGAGTACGCCACGACCCCGCGCAGCACCCCGTCCATCGCCTTGCGCGCGGACCGCGCCACCGTGCCCTCGGCCGGGGCCGCCGCCGCGATCTGCCCGAGGACGTCCACCAGTTGCTTGCACCACCGGACGAAGTCGCCGGCCGGCATGTCGGCCTCGCCCAGCACCTCGTCGAGGCCGAAGCCGGAGGCCCAGCGGTACGCGGCCCAGGCGAAGCCGAGGTCCGGCTCGCGCTGGCCGACGCCCTCGGCCTGGCTGATCTTGTGGTCCTCCTCCAGGGCGTCCAGCCGGCCCCAGATGTGCACCATCTCCGCCAGGGCGTCCCGTGCCTTGCCGGCCGGCAGCTTCGGCGCCACCGCGTCGTCCGCCTGGCGCGCCTCGTAGACCAACGCCGAGGCGCAGGCGGCTAGTTCGGCGGGGCCGAGCCCCTCCCAGACGCCGTCCCGCAGGCACTCGCTGGCCAGCAGGTCCAGTTCGCCGTAGAGCCGGCCCAAGCGGCGGCCCTCGTCGGTGACGGTGTCCCCCTCCAGGTAGTCCAGCTCGGTCAGCAGCGCGCAGATCCGGTCGAAGGTCCGCGCGATGGTGTTCGTCCGGCCCTCGATCCGGCGCTCCAGCTGGTGGGTGTCCCGCCGGAGCCGGTGGTAGCGCTCCGCCCAGCGGGCGTGGTCCTCCCGCTCGTCGCACCCGTGGCAGGGATGGGCCCGGATGTCCTTGCGCAGCCGGGCGATCTCACGGTCGTCGGCCGCCTCCGCCCGCGGCTTGCGGTGCCGCGAGGGCACCAGGTGGCCGGCCTTGGTGCGCAGCGCGGACGCCAGATCGCGGCGCGACTGCGGACTGCGGGCGTTGAAGCTGCGCGGGATCCGCATCCGGTCCAGGGCCGTCACCGGCACCGGGAAGTCCATCGACGCGAGCCGCTTGACCTGCCGCTCGGCGGTCAGCACCAGCGGCCGGGGGCCGTCCTGGGCGTCCATGCCGCGGTGGCCGTTGGTCCGTCCGGAGGGCATGCCCGGGTCCAGCACCAGCGCCAGCCCGGCGTACTTGCCCGTCGGCACGTGGATGACGTCGCCCGGCCGCAGCTTCTCCAGCGCCGCCGCGGCCGCCGACCGCCGCTGGACCGCGCCCTGCTTGGCGAGTTCGGTCTCGCGGTCCTTCAACTCCCGCCGCAGCCGGGAGTACTCCTCGAAGTCGCCGAGGTGGCAGACCATCGCCTCGCGATAGCCGTCCAGGCCCTCCTCGTTGCGCTGCACCTGGCGGGTGATGCCGACCACCGACCGGTCGGCCTGGAACTGCGCGAAGGACATCTCCAGCAGTTCCCGCGAACGGTGCCGCCCGAACTGCGCGACGAGGTTGACCGCCATGTTGTACGACGGCTTGAAGGAGGAGCGCAGCGGGTACGTCCGGGTCCCGGCGAGGCCGGCCAGCGCCCCCGGGTTCATCCCGCGCTGCCACAGCACCACCGCGTGGCCCTCGACGTCGATCCCGCGCCGCCCGGCCCGACCGGTCAGCTGGGTGTACTCGCCGGGGGTGATGTCGGCGTGCTGCTCGCCGTTCCACTTGACGAGCTTCTCCAGCACCACCGACCGCGCCGGCATGTTGATGCCCAGCGCCAGCGTCTCGGTGGCGAAGACGGCCTTGACCAGCCCCTTGACGAACAGCTCCTCGACGACCTCCTTGAAGGTGGGCAGCATCCCGGCGTGGTGCGCCGCGATGCCCCGCTCCAGGCCCTCCAGCCACTCGAAGTAGCCGAGCACGTGCAGGTCGTCGTCCGGGATGCCGGCCGTCCGGGCCTCGACTATCCGCCGGACCTTCTCCCGGGCCTCCGTGTCGTTGAGCCGCAGGCCGGAGTGGAGGCACTGCTGGACGGCCGCCTCGCACCCGGCGCGGCTGAAGATGAAGGTGATCGCCGGCAGCAGCCCCTCGTTGTCCAGCCGGTCGATCACCTCGGGCCGGCTCGGCGTCCAGATCCGGGCGCGCTGGCGCCGCTCCCGCTCCCGGTCGGCCTCGCGCAGGTTGCGGCCGCGCCGCTTGTCCCGGCCGAACGTCGGCCGGCTGTTCTCCATCCGCGCCAGCCGCTCCAGGTCGGGATTGACCTCCCGGCGGCCGCCGGTCGCCCCGTCCCGCTCCTCGAAGAGGTCGTAGATCCGGCGGCCCGCCAGGACGTGCTGCCACAGCGGCACCGGGCGGTGCTCGGAGACGATCACTTCGGTGTCGCCGCGCACGGTGTCCAGCCAGTCGCCGAACTCCTCGGCGTTGGAGACCGTCGCGGACAGGGACACCAGCGTCACCGACGCCGGCAGGTGGATGATCACCTCTTCCCAGACGGCGCCGCGGAACCGGTCGGAGAGGTAGTGCACCTCGTCCATCACCACGTAGCCCAGGCCGGTCAGCGACTGCGAACCGGCGTAGAGCATGTTCCGCAGGACCTCGGTGGTCATCACGATCACCGGGGCTTCGCCGTTGACGCTGTTGTCGCCGGTCAGCAGGCCGACCTTGTCGGGGCCGTAGCGTTTGACCAGGTCCTGGAACTTCTGGTTGGACAACGCCTTGATGGGCGTGGTGTAGAAGCATTTGCGGCCCTGGGCCAGGGCCAGGTGGACGGCGAACTCGCCCACGATCGTCTTGCCGGATCCGGTGGGAGCCGCGACCAGCACGCCTTTTCCGGCCTCCAGGGCCTGGCACGCCTCGACCTGGTAGGGATCCAGGTCGAAGTCGTAGAGCTCCCGGAACGGCGCGAGTGCGGTGGCTTGCTCGGCCGCCCGGACTTTGGCGGCGGCATAGCGCTCAGCAGGGGACATGTCCTCGGTCATCGTGCTTACGAGACTACCGGCCACCTCTGACAACGACCGGATCTTTATGGCGGCCCCATACAAATGAAACGGGCCCCACTCACGTATCGTCACATAACGACTACAGGCCAGCCGGGACGCGAGTGGCGATTTCAGCCGCCATACATGTCCAAATCACCCCTTGATCGCTCCAGCGTCAGCCATTACCGTGATCACTTCCTCCGAGCGCTCGAACTAGCTTTCCATTCCGATAGTCCAGATCAACTTCGCGCACGAGGAATGAACCATACTGACATCAGGGGGGAATGTGACGATTACGAAGCGCGCCGTAACGACAGTGACAGGCGCGGCGATTTTGGCCATGCTGACAACTGTTAGTCCCGCATCAGCCACCACCGCTTCGATTGCAAGCATGCACCGCGGCACGGCCGGTTGCTTTAACTGGTCCTGGGCGGATGGCAACGTCACGACAGCGGTGTACGTTCACAACACCTGCTCATCCGCACGGAAGATCCACGTAGAGTGGAACGCCAGTTCCGACTGGAACGAGTGCGTTGCTGCAGACGGAAATTCAGGCGCTCGTAGCACGGGCGGAGTCACCGTCATCAAGGACTATGGCGCATGCTAAGTGCACATCGCTAGCAATGCATGATGGGCGGCTCCCATCGAGCCGCCCATCATGCATTCTGCATGGGACATCCTGGATTTATTTCACGAGCGCCCCGCAACACCATGTTCGAGAAGCGTCCGAAGCCTTTCACTTCGCCACTAGCCAGGACATCGGCAAGCCGAGAATTCAGATTCTCCCCCCGGAAGGGGTGCTGGAGGCCATCACCTCTCAGTAATGAGCCCTTCATGTCCCAATCACGTCACGTCGTCAAGGCCCTCACGCCGACTCGACCCGATTGCGCCCTGGTCGCCATCCGCACGCTTCGACAGCATCTGGCTGGACTCGACCGGCTCGATCGCGCCGACCTCGGCCGGGGTCAGGTCGAGGTCGGACGCCTCGTCGTCGGCCAGGTCCCGGTCGGGGTTGGCCCGGCTTCGACGGCGGTCGTTGAAGAGGCAGATGGCCACGGCGCCGAAGTACAGCAGCACGATCGGAGCGGCCAACAGTGACATGGTGAGAGGGTCACCGGTCGGCGTGGCGACTGCCGCGAAGATGGTGATGCCCAGCACCATGAACCGCCACCAGCTCAGCACTCGCTTGCCCGTGAGGACCCCACCCAAGTTGAGCAGCACCAACAACAGTGGCAACTCGAAGGACAGCCCAAAGACCAGGACCATGCGCGTGACGATGTCGAAAAAGTCGTCAGCCGGGAAGAGATTGGACCAGTCGCTCGGGGTCAGGCCGACCAACGCGCCTGCGGTGGTCGGCAGCACCGCGTAGGCGAGGTAAGCACCACCCAGGAAAAGCGGTGCACCGGCAGCCACAAAGCTCAGCGCGTACTTCTTCTCGTGCTTGTGCAGACCGGGAGCGAGAAAAGCCCACAGTTGGTAAAGCCAGAGCGGACTGGCTGCAACCAAGCCCACGGTCAGCGACAGTTTAAGCATGATCGTGAACGGAGCGATAAAGCCGTTGGCGACGATTTCCGCGCATGGATGGGGCTGCCCACCAACTGAAGAAGCGCCCTTGGGACAGCCCACAGCCGCGATGGTCGGCCCTGTAATGAAATGGGCGATGGGGTCGTACTGCCACATGGCGATGACGGTGACCACGAGGATCGCCAGCACCGATTTCAGCAGCCGGTTGCGCAGCTCACGCAGGTGTGCCGCGAGGGGCATCCGCCCCTCGGGGTCCATCTGCTGCTTGCGGGCAGACTTGAGCAACCCACTTCCTCGTCTCGTACGTCAGCCGCACCGACGGTGTCGGCACGGCCGGGATCGGCTCGGTCAGCTCTGGGTGGTGCGGTTCGGCTCGGCCACGGGGCGCGAACTCGCCACGTCGCCGGGCGAAGCCTGAATCGTACGAGGCGCCTGCTGGGCGGCGTCGGCAGGAGCCTGCGCCGCGGTGCCGCCGTCAGCCGACCGCTCCGCCTCGCCCTCCTTCTTCATCGCCTTGGCCTCGCTCTTGAGGATGCGGGCCGACTTGCCGAGCGAACGCGCCATGTCAGGCAGCTTCTTCGCGCCGAACAGCAGGAAGATCACGGCGATGATCAGCAGAATCTCGGGGAGCCTCAGGTTGGCTAGCATGTGCGACTACCTTCTCGCCGGGGCGGCGTCTCCTGTGGTGCCTGCCGATGGGGTCGGACTGGCGTCCTGGTGGTCCCTCGATCGTAACGTTCGGCGGTGAACGTCCGGCAATCCCCGTGCATACTCCGGATTGCCCGCACCACCGCACGGTCTGAACCGCTCAGCAGCCTACCTGCCGGGGGCACGCAACAGCAGGGTGCGACCGCGCTCAGGTCCGTTCGCGTCCCAGGTCGTGCATCCGCGCGGCGAGCGGCACCGCGGCCCGCTCCAGGTCCTCCGTGGCCCGCTGGATCCGCTCGGTGGCCGTGCCGACCGCCCGGGCCAGTCGCCGCACCTCGGCGAAGACGCGGACGGCGAGGACGCCGAGGACGACGAGCCCCAGGAACCCCAGGGCGATGGCGATCATGGGCCAGAGCATGCCGCGAGCCTATCCGTTCGTCCCGGTCAGCCGGTGTGCAGCCGCAGCGTGCGCACCCCGCCGCCGGTGAGCAGTTCCACGATCCGCTCGCCGGCCGGCTTGCGCACCGCCCGGTCGCAGTCGGGGCAGGTGAAGGAGTAGAAGGTGGTGCGGCGGCTGGCGCCGATCGCCAGCCGGAAGGCGTCCGAGGCCAGTTCGAAACGCCCGCGGCACTCCGGACACGCCGCCTTGAAGAGCACCGGAGCGGTCATGCCCGCCAGCGTGGTCGTCACCATCGTGGTCGTCATCCTTCGCTGCCTTCTCCTACGGTCAACGGTGCGCCGGCCCGCCCACCGGACGGGCCGGTCTCACTCGCCGTACGCCGCCAGCGCCTGCCGGGCGGCTTCCCGGGCGCTCGCCTCAAGGGCGGGCGGCGACACGATCCGGCCGTCCCGGCCGAGTCGAAGGGCCAGCCGTCGCAGCGACGCCGGGTCGGGGGTGCGCAGGGTGATCCGCAGCCCCCCGTCGGGCAGTTCCTCGGCGCTGTCGTGCGGGTAGTACTCGGCGACCCACCGACCGCCGGGGCCCACCTCGATGGCCACCTCGGGGTCCTCGGCCGCGGGCTGCACCAGCCCTTCCGACAGGTCGCGCAGCTCGACCGGCGGCGGGTCGGCGGGCGCGTCCAGCAGCTTGATCTCGGCGACCCGGTCGAGCCGGAAGGTGCGCCGGGCCTCGGAGAGCCGGCACCACGCCTCCATGTAGGTGTGGCCGACCGCGAACAACCGGATCGGGTCCACCTCGCGCTCGGTCAGCTCGTCGCGGGCCGGGGAGTAGTAGCGCAGCCACAGCCGGCGCCGCTCGGCGATGGCGCGGTCCACGTCCGCGAAGACCCCGCCCTCGGACTCGAACGTCACCGACAGCCGGGAGCTGGCACCGGCCGCCTCGCCGGCCGCCGCCTCCAGCTTGGCGGTGGCCCGCAGCAACGCCTGCCGGTCGCCCTCGCGCAGCCCCGGGAGGGTGGCCACCGCACGGGCCGCCACCAGCAGCGCGGTGGCCTCGTCGGCGGCCAGCCGGAGCGGCTCGGCGACGTCGTCGGGGTTGTGCCACCAGATCCGGTCGCCGTCGGTGTCGATGTCCATCAGGTCGCCGCCGCGGAAGCTCGTCCCGCACATCGGCAGCACGTCGAGGTCGGCGATCAGCTCGTCCTCGGTGATGCCGAAGGCGCGCGCGACGTCGCCGACGCGGGCGCCGGGGCGCTCGCGCAGGTACGTCACCAGCGACAGCATCCGGCGGGTCTGGTCGATCGCGTTCGCAGCCATGGTCCTGCTCCCCTCAGCCCTTGGCCACCGCGCGCAGCCGGTCGATGACCTCGGCCCGCAGCTCCGCCGGTTCCAGTACGACCACGTCGGGCCCGAACTCCACCAACCAGGCGTCGAGTCCGTGCCCGTAGGGGATCTCCAACTCGTCCCAGTCGCCGTCCACCGGATGGACGGCGAGGGCGCGGGCGCGCAGCGGATAGCCGTGCCCGGCGCGGAGCTTGATCCGTGCGGTGCCGGTGGCGGCCTCCCCCGCCCAGCGCTCGACGGTCTCGCGGACGGTGACGTGGTCCGGCACCGGCGCGGTGAACTTGCCCTGCCGGGAACGGACCTTGCCGGTGATCCGGGAGAGCCGGAAGACCCGCTCGGCGCCGCGGTCCCGGTCCCAGCCGGCCACGTACCAGTGGCCGCGCCAGCACTCCAGGATCCACGGTTCGAGGTGGCGCTGCTCGGGCCGCGCGGCGTTGGACTTGCGGTAGTCGAAGACGACCGGGCGGCGGTCCCGGCAGGCCAGCATCAGCGGTTCGAAGGACGCCTCGTGGGCGGGGATCCGGGGTTCCAACGCGCTGTGCGGCGCAGCGGCGTCCACGTCGTCGACGTCCCCGGCCAGCGGCATCCCGGCCGCCCGCAGCTTCTGCAGCGCGCCGCTGGCGGCGCCGGCCAGCCGGGCCTGCTGCCAGACCTTGGCGGCCAGTCCGAGGGCGGCGGACTCCTCGGCGTCCAACGTGATCGGGGGCAGGCGGTTGCTGTCGCGCCGGGCGAGGTAGCCGACCTCGCCGTCGATGCCGTCCACGGTCTCGATGACCAGGCCCAGCTCGCGCAGGTCGTCCTTGTCCCGCTCGAACATCCGGTTGAAGGCGTCGTCTCCGGCGCCGTGACCAGCTCCCGGACCGAACACGTCGCGGTACGCCTCGATCGACGACCGCAGCTCGTGCTTGGTCAACGGGCGTCGCGTCCCCAACAGGCACAGCGCCAGATTCATCAGCCGCTCGGCCTTGGCAATCGCCATCGACGCCCTCTCTCGTTAGCTCCCAACGGGTGACCGTACCGCCCTGGGTGCGTACCGCAAAAGCGAAAGGGTCCGCGCCGGTCGGCGCGGACCCTCACGGTGTCGTGCGGGGTCTCAGACGGAGACCAGGTCGCAGACGAAGATCAACGTCTCGTTGGCGCCGATCGCGGCGCCGGCGCCGCGCTCGCCGTAGGCGAGGTGCGGCGGGATGGTCAGCCGGCGCCGACCGCCCACCTTCATGCCCTGCACACCCTTGTCCCACCCCGGGATGACCTGACCGACGCCGAGCTTGAACTGGAGCGGCTTGCCGCGGTTCCAGCTCGCGTCGAACTCCTCACCGGTGCTGTAGGAGACGCCGACGTAGTGCACGGAGACCATGTCCCCGGCCTTGGCGACCGCCCCATCGCCCTCCCACAGGTCCACGATCTCCAGATCGGTGGGAACCGGGCCCTCGGGGAAGTCGATCTCGGGCTTGTCGATGTTCACGTATGTGCTCCTACTTGCGAATCTTTTCGATTACCGGGTCAGTCTTGCAGATCCCGGGGAACGTCCGGTCAGACCGTGCCGACGATGTCCACCACGAAGACCAGGGTGTTCTTCGCCAGCTCGTGCTGCGGGCTGGCGCCGTAGCCCAGCTTCGGCGGGATCACGATCTCGACCCGGTCACCGACGTGCTTGCCGACCAGTGCCTGGTCCCAGCCCTGGACGACCTGGCCGGTACCGATCTGGAAGGCCGTCGCACCGCCGTGGTCCCACGACGAGTCGAACTTCTTGCCGTCCTCCCACTTCACGCCGGTGTACTGGGCGATCAGGCCGTCACCGGCCTTGACCTCCGGGCCCTTGCCCTTGATCAGCACCTGCTGCTTGAGGTCGGTGGGCGCCTTCTCCCCCTTGGGGATGGTGATCGTCGCGGCCTTGTCGTCCGCGGCCTTCACCTCCGGCATGCCGTCCTCCGGCGCCGCCTGGGTGCCCTCGGCCTTCGCCTTCTTGTCCACCTTCTTGGCGCCGACCACGTCGACGACCCAGACCAGGCCGTCCTCCGGCTTGATGCCCGACTGCGGGTTGAGGCCCTCGCCGATCAGCGCCTTGGCGGTGCCCTCGACCTCGAACCGGCCTCCGACCTTCTGCCCGGCCGCGGCGGTCAGCACCGACGGCGGCACCATCTGCTGCGTCATCTGGTCGGTGACCTCGGTGACCACCTGGGTGCGCGCCGCACCCTCCTTGGCGCCCGGCTGCGGGGTCCAGCTGCTGCCGAGGTTCTGGCCCTTCATGGTCTGCGCGGTGAAGTCCAGTCGGACCAGGTCGCCCTTGTTGACGACCGCGCCCTTGCCCTCGATGAGGGTCTTGGTGACGGCCTTGTCGGCCGGCTTGGCGTCCTTCGGCACGGAGATCGTGGGCTTGGCACCCGGCTTGCCCGTCACCTTGACCACCGCGGCGTCGGAGGTCTTGCCGTCGTCGTTCCCGCAGGCGGCGGTGAGGAGCAGAACGGGCACCGCCAGCGCGGCAGCGGCGGCGCGGCGGGTGTGCGTGGCGAACGGACGGGGGAAGCGCCCCCCGGGAGTATTCAGCATCTGTCCAACTCGGGCTCGTGGGGAAGATGGGCAATGCCCGCCACTCTACGACCTGTCGCTGTGGCCGCTTCCGGTTAACACAACGGCCCGCCGCCGCACGACAATGCGCCGGGAGCATTCACGCTCCCGGCGCACCGCGCGGATTCCGGCCGTCACATCCCGGCGATGAGCTTCTCCACCCGGTCGTCGACGGAACGGAACGGGTCCTTGCACAGCACCGTGCGCTGCGCCTGGTCATTGAGCTTCAGGTGCACCCAGTCGACGGTGAAATCACGGCGCTGCTCCTGAGCCCGGCGAATGAAGTCGCCCCGCAGCCGCGCACGCGTGGTCTGCGGCGGAACCGACTTCCCCTCGAAGATCTTCAGATCGTTGCAGATCCGGGCCGCCTGTCCCTTCCGCTCCAGGAGGTAGTAAAGCCCCCGGCGGCGGTGGATGTCGTGATACGCGAGGTCTATCTGCGCCACGCGCGGATGGGACATGCTGATGTTGTTCTTCGCGCGGTACCGCTCGATGAGCTGATGCTTCATCACCCAGTCGATTTCCGTCGCGATGCGATCGAGTTCCTGATCGCGCACGGCTTCGAGGGTGCGGCCCCACAACTCCAGGACGCGTTCGACGGTGCCCGTGCGGATTCCGCGACGGTCACAGAAATCCACGGCCTTTTCGTAGTATTCCTGCTGCACTTCGAGGGCGGACGCCTCGCGCCCACTGGCCAGCCGCACCTTGCGCTGGCCGGTGGTGTCATGACTGACCTCGCGGATCGCCCGGATCGGGTTCTCCAGCGTCAGGTCGCGCATGACGGTGCCCGCCTCGATCATCCGCAGCACCAGGTCCGTGGCCCCGACCTTGAGCATCATCGTGGTCTCGGACATGTTGGAGTCGCCGACGATGACGTGCAGCCGGCGGTAGCGCTCGGCGTCCGCGTGCGGTTCGTCCCGGGTGTTGATGATCGGCCGGGAGCGGGTCGTCGCCGAGGAGACGCCCTCCCAGATGTGCTCGGCACGCTGGCTGACGCAGTAGACCGCGCCGCGCGGCGTCTGCAGCACCTTGCCGGCACCGCACAGCAACTGCCGGGTGACGAGGAACGGAATGAGGATGTCCGCGAGCCGGGAGAACTCCCCGTGCCGGGCCACGAGGTAGTTCTCGTGGCAGCCGTAGGAGTTTCCCGCCGAATCGGTGTTGTTCTTGAAGAGGTAGACGTCGCCCGCGATTCCCTCCTCGTGCAGGCGGCGTTCGGCGTCGACGAGCAGACCTTCGAGAATGCGTTCGCCGGCCTTGTCGTGGGTGACCAGTTCGGTCACGTTGTCGCACTCGGGAGTTGCGTATTCCGGGTGCGACCCCACGTCCAAGTACAGGCGGGCGCCGTTCCGCAGGAAGACGTTGCTGCTGCGGCCCCATGACACGACACGGCGGAAGAGGTACCGCGCCACTTCGTCAGGTGACAGTCGGCGCTGTCCCCTGAACGTGCACGTGACGCCGTACTCGTTCTCCAGCCCGAAAATGCGGCGGTCCATGACTGAACATTACGCCTGATGGCCTGCTCTGAAACCGGGTTCGACGGCCCCGTTTCGATCATTTTCCGCCCGGACCGCGTCGTCGACGGGTGCCACCGGATCGCCCAGGAATCGCTTCATCGACAAAAGCACCAGCAGACCGGCGACTCCGGAGACACCGGCGACCGCGAACCCCGCGGCCGGTCCGCCGCTCTCCAGCGCCGGGCCGGCCACCGAGGCGCCGGCGGCCGAACCGACGCCGAACGTGGTCACCAGCCACGAGAACGCCTCCGTCACCGTCCCCTTGGGCGCGTGCCGGTCCACCACCACGAACGCGCAGGCCAGCGCCGGCGCCAGGAACACCCCGGCAAGCCCGGTCAGCGCCGTCATGCCGGCCACCCCGGGCACCAGGAACAGCGGAAGATAGCCCAGCGCCAACAGCCCCACGAGCAGCCGCAGCCGCGACTCGGGGCGCCCGGGCCACTGGCGGGCGCCGTAGACCAGACCGCCGGCCAGCGCCCCCACGCCCAGCGCGGAGAGCAGGTAGCTGGAGACCATGCCGCCGCCGTGCAGGTCGGCATAGGCCACCGCCGCCACCGCGATCGACCCCAGCGCCAGCCCGACGAAGAAGAACGCGCCGATCAGCACCAGCAGTCCGGGCGCGCGCAGGGCACCGAGCCAGTGCGCCTCCCGAGGCGCGCTGCGCCACTGCCGCGACGGTGCGGAGATCGCGACGGAGAGCGCGCCGAGCACCCCGATGCCGTTGATCACCAGCAGTGCCGCCGCGGCCGACCAGGCGGCCACGCACAGGGTGACCAGCAACGGGCCGACCGCGAACATGACCTCCTGCGCCACCGCGTCGAGCGCGTACGCGGCGTGCACCCGGTCCGTCCGCTGGAGCACCGCCGGCCACAGCGCGCGCAGTCCGCCCTCCAGCGGCGGGGTGAAGAACCCGGCGATCACCATCGCGACGTAGGCGGGCCACCGCGGCTCCACCCCGACGGCGGCCAGCAGCGCCATGCCCAGCCCGGAGAGCACCGAGGCGGGCAGCATCACCCGGGGCTGGCCGTAGAGGTCCACGGCGCGGCCGAGCAGCGGCTGGCCGAGGGCGTTGCAGACGCCGTAGATCGCCGAGAGCGCGCCGGCCAGGGCGTAGCTGCCGCCCTGGCCGCGCACGAACAGGACCACCGCCAGCGCGGCGGTGGCGTTCGGCAGCCGCCCGACCAGGGTTCCGACCAGCAGCCGTGCGGCATACCGGGTCTTGAGCAAATCCGCATATCCGGCGGCCACGCCCACCCCTCTCCGCCCGGTCCGCGCCAGGGCGTGTTACGTATAACGTGTGGCGTCATAAGTACCATGACGGCAACCCGCGGGTCCACCCCGCAGTGTCGGACCAAGGAGTGATGCGCCCGGTGACCAGCGACGAGGCCGCACCCGGTGACCCACAGGACCTGCCGGACGGCTCGCCCGCCCGGGCCGCCGCCCGGGTCACCAGCCGCGACGTCGCACGCGCCGCCGGCGTCTCGCAGGCCGCGGTCTCCCTGGTCCTCGGCGACAAGTGGCGCGGCCGGGTCTCCCCCGGCAAGGCAGAGGTCGTCCGGAGCGTCGCCCGCGAGCTGGGCTACCGCCCCAACCTCGCCGCCCGCAGCCTGCGCACCGGGCGCACCCGCACCGCGCTGCTCGTCGTCCCGGCGCTCACCACCGAGTTCTTCGCGCGGGTCTACACCGGCGCCGCACGGCTCGCCGCGGACCACGATTTCGGCGTGGTGCTCTACCCCTCCCCCGAGGGCAACGGAGTGGCCCCCAGCCCCTTCGACTCCGCCTCGGCCGCGCTGGACGGCGTCATCGCCTCGTCGATGGCGGCCGACGCGCTCGCCGCGCTGCGCGGTGCCGGGTTGCCGCTGGTGATGCTCGACAGCGACCCGGACGACCCCACCGCCGCGGCCGCCGTCAACCTCGACATCGCCGACGGCGCACGGCAGTTGGCCACCCACCTCACCGGACTGGGCCACCGCCGGATCACCCACCTCGCCGCCGACGTGGAGTCCTGGACCTTCGCGGTCCGCGCCCGGGCCCTGGCCGACGTGCTGGCCGACGTCCCAGGCGCCGTACTGCGCCGCCAGCCCTCCGCACTGGGCGTGGACGCCGGCCGACGGGCCGCGCACGCCGCGCTGACCGGCCCCGGCCCGCGCCCCACCGCGCTGCTGTGCGACGACGACATCATCGCCGCCGGCGCCTGCAAGGCGGTCCGCCGGCTCGGCCTGCGCATCCCGGAGGACGTCTCGGTCACCGGATTCGACGACCTGGCCCTCGCGGTCGCCGTGGAGCCGGAACTGACGACCGTTCGACTGCCCGCCGAGGAGTTCGGGGAGGCCGGGATGCGGGCCCTGATGGCCGTTCTGGACGGCACCCCGGTCGAGGCCGCCACCCTGCCGGTCGCCCTCGTGCCGCGCGGCTCCACGGCCCCGCCGCCGGACGCCGGACACAACGGCGCGCGCCCCGGCGGGCGATGACCCACCGGGGCGCGCGGTCCGTGCCGTGCGGCCCGGAAGCGGAGGAACTGCTCCGGTCAGTCGTCCGCGTCGGACTCCGCGCCGGTGTCCTTGCCGGTGCTCTTGCCGCCCTTGCCCGACGGGGCGTCACCCGAGGACTCCCCCGCGTCCGCCGCGGGCTCGTCCTTCTCCTGCTCCGCGTCGGCGTGCTCGTCCAGCAGCCGGGACAGCTGACGCCCCAGGATCCGCTTGAACTTCCGCTTCTGCGGACGGGTGCGGTCCAGCACCGCGACCTCGAGCTGCTCGGCGGTCAGCGTGCGCTCGCCGCCGTTGGTGTCCCGGGAGAGCGAGTCGACGGCCAGCCGCAGCGCCTCGGCCAGCGACATTCCGTCGCGGTGGCGCTGGTCGAGGTAGGTGCTGATCTGGTCGGCGTTGCCGCCCACCGCGACCGAGCCGTGCTCGTCCACGATCGAGCCGTCGTGCGGCAGTCGGTAGATCTGGTCGTCCTCGGGGGCGTTGCCCACCTCGGCGACGATCAGCTCCACCTCGTAGGGCTTCTCGGCGGCGCTGGAGAAGATCGTGCCGAGCGTCTGGGCGTAGACGTTGGCCAGCCCGCGGGCGGTCACGTCCTCCCGGTGGTAGGTGTAACCGCGCAGGTCGGCGTAGCGCACGCCACCGATCCGCAGGTTCTCGAACTCGTTGTACTTGCCGACCGCCGCGAAGGCGATCCGGTCATAGATCTCGCTGACCTTGTGCAGGGCGCGGGACGGATTCTCGGCGACGAAGAGCACGCCGTCGGTGTACTGCAACACCACGACGCTGCGCCCGCGCGCGATGCCCTTGCGGGCGTACTCGGCGCGGTCGGCCATGGCCTGCTGGGGTGAGACATAGAACGGCGTCGACACCGGCTATCCGTCCCTTCCTGTCAAAAGCTCTCTCGCTGTCTGGGGGCGCACCACGAAACCATCCGTCCCGTCAGAGCAGCGCGGCGCGCGGGCCGTCGGGCTGTTCGAGGCGCCTCTCGTGCACGGCGCGGACGATCTCCGAGACCTCCGCCTCGGTCAACTTCTTGAATCCCTCTTCGGTGATGACCGTGACGATCGGGTAGATCCGCCGCGCCAAGTCCGGACCACCGGTCGCCGAGTCGTCGTCGGCGGCGTCGTAGAGCGCCTGGACGACGGCGGTGGCGGCCTGCTGCTCCGTGAAGTCCTCGCGGAGCAGCTTCTTGAGCGCACTGCGCGCGAAGACCGAACCGGAGCCGGTCGCCGCGAAGCCGTGCTCCTCCGAACGCCCGCCGGTGACGTCGTAGGAGAAGATCCGGCCCGTCTCGCGCTCCAGGTCGTAGCCGGCGAAGAGCGGCACCACGGCGAGGCCCTGCATGGCCATCCCGAGGTTGCTGCGGATCATCGTCGAGAGCCGGTTCGCCTTGCCCTCCAGGGAGAGTTGGGCGCCCTCGACCTTCTCGAAGTGCTCCAGCTCCAGCTGGAAGAGCTTGACCATCTCGATCGCGAGGCCGGCCGTGCCCGCCATCCCGACCGCCGAGTACTCGTCGGTCGGGAAGACCTTCTCCATGTCGCGCTGAGCGATGACGTTGCCCATCGTCGCCCGGCGGTCACCGGCGAGCACCACACCGCCGGGGAACGACACCGCCACGATGGTCGTGCCGTGCGGCGCCTCGATGACGCCCTGCACGGGCGGCAGCGAGCGCTTGCCCGGCAACAGCTCGGGCGCCTGTTGCCCGAGGAAGTCCATGAATGACGAGGATCCAGGCGTCAGGAAGGCAGCTGGCAGACGCCCGGTGCTCGGTGTATTGGCTTCCACACGTTTCCTTCCGGATACTCGGCCGCCCGCCCCGAAGTACGTCCGGCCGATCCTTGAATTGACCCACGGCTGCATTGCAGCTGAAGCAGAGTACGCCTGGGACCCTACCCGTCCCGGAGCCGTGATCCACATGTCGGGATCCGGTATCGAACGGGCCGGGCAGAATCCGCCCGAAGCCGTGCGCGCCGACCGGGCGCCGTACGCGGGAATTTCTTTTCGCACCGCGCACGGCACACCGGCCGGCGAGCATCAGAGATAAGCGCCCGATTTGCGCTTACTGTCCGCCTTTTTGGACAAATGACCGCACGAAGTCCTCGGCATTTTCTTCGAGGACGTCGTCGATCTCGTCCAGGACGGAATCCACGTCGTCGGACAATTTCTCCTGGCGCTCCTTGAGGTCCCCCGACGCTTCCGCGTCCTGGGCCTGCTCCTCGACCTCTTCGGTGGACCGGGTGGCCCGCTGCTGTCCGCCGCCGCTGTCCTTGGTCGCCATATCCCTCACCCCGCTCGGTTTGCCCCGCTCGATGTGACCTTCAAGATCCGACCCTACAAGCAGGGTCCGACATCGGCCCTGCACTTGCTGCAACGCCCGAGAGTCACCTGAATGATTCCCGCGGCAGGGCCGATTCAGCCGTCGATCGACTGCGGATCATGGTGTATTTGCCATGAACCTGCCCCTCGTCAGCGCCCGGACAACGTCCTGACCAGCTCTTCTGCCGTGCGGCAGCGGTCCAGTAGCTCCTTCACGTGCTTACGGGTCCCGCGCAGGGGTTCCAGTGTGGGCACCCGTTGCAGAGAGTCACGGCCGGGCAGGTCGAAGATGACCGAATCCCACGAGGCGGCGGCCACGTCGTCCGCGTACTGCTCCAGGCAGCGGCCGCGGAAATAGGCCCGGGTGTCCTCCGGAGGCTTCAGCTCGGCCTGCTCCACCGCCGGCTCGTCCAACAGCCGCTTCATCCGGCCGCGCGCCACCAGACGGTTGTACAGGCCCTTCTCGGCGCGCACGTCGGCGTACTGGAGGTCGATGAGGTGCAGCCGGGCGGCGTCCCAGTCCAGGCCGTCCCGGCGGCGGTAGCCCTCCATCAGCTCCCGCTTGGCGACCCAGTCCAGCTCGCCCGCCAGGCTCATCGGGTCGTTCTCCAACCGGCCCAGCACGTCCTCCCACCGGGACAGCACGTCCCGGGTCTGCTCGTCGGCGTCCGCGCCGTAACGGTCCTCGACGTACTTGCGGGCCAGCTCGAAGTACTCCATCTGGAGCTGCACCGCGGTCAGGGTGCGCCCGCTGCGGAGCGTGATCAGATGGCGCAGCGACGGGTCGTGCGAGACCTGGTGCAGGGTGCGGACCGGCTGGTCGACGGCGAGGTCCACGGCGATGAAACCGTCCTCGATCATGGACAGCACCAGCGCCGTCGTGCCCAGCTTCAGGTACGTCGAGATCTCGGAGAGGTTGGCGTCGCCGATGATCACGTGCAGCCGGCGGTACTTCTCGGCGTCCGCGTGCGGTTCGTCCCGGGTGTTGATGATGGGCCGCTTGAGGGTCGTCTCCAGGCCCACCTCCACCTCGAAGTAGTCGGCGCGCTGGCTGATCTGGAAGCCGTGCTCGTGGCCGTCCTGGCCGATCCCGACCCGGCCGGCGCCGGTGACCACCTGCCGGGAGACGAAGAACGGGGTCAGGTGGCGCACGATGTCCGAGAACGGGGTCTCCCGCTTCATCAGGTAGTTCTCGTGCGTCCCGTAGGAGGCGCCCTTGTTGTCGGTGTTGTTCTTGTAGAGGTGGATGGGCTGGGCGCCCGGGACCTGCGCCGCGCGCTCGGCGGCCTCCGCCATGATCCGCTCGCCGGCCTTGTCCCACAGGACCGCGTCGCGCGGATTGGTGACCTCGGGCGCGCTGTACTCGGGGTGGGCGTGGTCGACGTAGAGCCTGGCCCCGTTGGTGAGGATGACGTTGGCCAGGCCGATGTCCTCGTCCGTGAGCTGGCTGGAGTCGGCGGCCTCACGGGCGAGGTCGAAGCCTCGCGCGTCCCGCAGCGGGTTCTCCTCCTCGAAGTCCCAGCGAGCACGTCGTGCCCGGTGCATCGCCGCCGCGTACGCGTTGACGACCTGGGACGAGGTGAGCATGGCATTGGCGTTCGGGTGACCGGGGACGGAGATCCCGTACTCCGTCTCGATACCCATTACTCGCCGTACGGTCATGCGGCCCTCCTTGCCCGGCGGCGCCCCCGGATGGGGCAGGCGCTCAAAAACCGCTGCACTTCCGGTTCCCGTGCGTTCCCCGCACCCGCACAGCGAGACGCAGCGGTACCGAAGAGCCTAGAACGCCTTTGCGGCGCTGGGGAGATCATTACAGTCATTGCTCCAGTCCGGTTTTCCCTGGTCCGTCGCCGGACCGCCCCAGCGGCCCGCGCGCCCCCGGAAAAGCGTCCGGCTGCGGACGCCCCATCCAGGACATCCGCAGCCGGAGAGCGGTGTTACAGGTATTGGCCGGTATTCGCCACCGTGTCGATGGAGCGACCGGTGTCCGCGCCCTGCTTTCCGGTGACGAGGGTGCGGATGTAGACGATCCGCTCGCCCTTCTTTCCGGAGATCCGCGCCCAGTCGTCCGGGTTGGTGGTGTTGGGCAGGTCCTCGTTCTCCTTGAACTCGTCCACGCACGCCTGGAGG
This sequence comes from Streptomyces sp. VTCC 41912, assembly GCF_045799175.1. Lineage (NCBI taxonomy): Bacteria > Bacillati > Actinomycetota > Actinomycetes > Kitasatosporales > Streptomycetaceae > Streptomyces > Streptomyces sp. VTCC 41912. The sequence goes on along the minus strand of NZ_JBJMAB010000025.1, from coordinate 92,957 downwards.
AGGTGCGCGACCCGCAGACCCTTCTGGTTGTGCTCCAGGAAAGCCTTGATGGCCATCTTCTTCGCACGACCCACGATGTTTTCGATCATCGCGCCGGAGTTGAAGTCCTTGAAGTAGAGGACTTCCTTGTCACCATTGGCGTAGGTGACCTCCAGGAAACGGTTTTCCTCGGATTCCGCATACATCTGCTCGACGACCGACTGGATCATTCCGCTGACCGCAGCCTTACGGGAATTCCCGTGCTCGGCGAGATCGTCGGCGTGCAGCGGGAGCCTTTCCGTGAGGTACTTCGAGAAGATGTCCTTGGCTGCCTCCGCGTCCGGACGCTCAATCTTGATCTTCACGTCGAGGCGGCCGGGGCGCAGGATCGCCGGGTCGATCATGTCCTCGCGGTTCGAGGCACCGATGACGATCACGTTTTCCAGGCCCTCGACGCCGTCGATCTCGGAGAGCAGCTGCGGGACGATGGTGTTCTCCACGTCCGAGCTGACCCCGGATCCACGGGTGCGGAAGAGGGAGTCCATCTCGTCGAAGAAGACGATGACGGGCGTGCCCTCGCTCGCCTTCTCCCTGGCGCGTTGGAAGACCAGGCGGATGTGCCGCTCGGTTTCGCCGACGTACTTGTTGAGCAGCTCGGGGCCCTTGATGTTCAGGAAGAAGCTCTTCCCCGCGGGCTGCCCGGTCACCTCGGCGACCTTCTTGGCAAGGGAGTTGGCGACCGCCTTGGCGATGAGCGTCTTGCCGCAGCCGGGCGGGCCGTAGAGCAAGACGCCCTTGGGCGGGCGGAGTTCGTGCTCCTTGAAGAGGTCCGGGTAGAGGTAGGGGAGCTCGACCGCGTCGCGGATCAGCTCGATCTGACCGCTCAGACCGCCGATCTTGGTGTAGTCGATGTCCGGGACCTCTTCGAGGACCAGCTCCTCGACCTCGCTCTTGGGAATGACCTCGTAGACGTAGCCGGAGCGGGAGTCGAGCAGCAGGGCGTCGCCGGGGCGGATGGTGATGTCCAGCAGCGGCTCGGCGAGCCGCACCACCCGCTCCTCGTCGGTGTGCCCGATGACCAGCGCGCGCTCGCCGTCCTCCAGGACTTCCTTGAGGGTGACGATGTCGCCGGCGCTCTCGAACTCCATGGCCTCGACCACGTTGAGCGCTTCGTTGAGCATCACTTCTTGGCCGCGCCGGAGGTCCTCGGCCTCGACGCTGGGGCTGGCGTTCACCCGGAGCTTGCGGCCCCCGGTGAAGATGTCGACGGTGCCGTCCTCGTTCGCCTGCAGGAAGACACCGAAACCGGCCGGCGGCTGTGCGAGCCGGTCGACCTCTTCCTTGAGGGCCACGATCTGGTCGCGGGCCTCGCGGAGCGTATTGGCGAGGCGTTCGTTCTGGGCGGACACGCCGGCCAGGTTGGTCTGCAGCTCGACGATCCGCTCTTCGAGAATCCTCGTGTGCCGCGGAGAGTCGGCGAGCTTACGTCGCAGGACGGCGATCTCCTGCTCAAGATAGGCAACCTGACCGGCTGGATCTTCAGACCCGCGCCCCGGCCGGATGCCGCGGTTGATGTCGTCGTCGTGGGCTGCCACGGTCCTCACCTCCTCCAAGGAGCTGGACGCTTCCAGACCCTACCTGGGCCGGTGCAGGTTGAAACCCCTAGATCGAAAAGACTGTCGGGGTGTGTCCGATCTTCACCCTTGCGCACGTCCTCACGCCAAGGGAATACCCACCCAACAACATCGGAAAGCGAGCGGTTGTATCGTCGAGTCGGTCAACACCCGTCAGGGCTGGCGCCACTTAGACAAAAACGATTCACGTAAGCAGGAACGGCAGGCGACATGACTGCGCAGGACGAAGCACCGGAGCTGGAAGTCTGGATCGACCAGGACCTGTGCACCGGGGACGGGATCTGCGCGCAGTACGCGCCCGAGGTCTTCGAGCTGGACATCGACGGGCTGGCCTATGTGAAGAGCGCCGACGACGAGCTGCTGCAGGACAAGGGCGCCACAACGCCCGTCCCGCTGCCGCTGCTCACCGACGTGCGCGACTCGGCCAAGGAGTGCCCCGGCGACTGCATCCACGTGCGCCGGGTCTCCGACCACGTCGAGGTCTACGGACCCGACGCGGAGTGACGAGCTCCGCTGACCCGGAGTGGACGCCGTGCGTACGCGGCGTAGGCAGGACGCGGCAGATCGCCGTAGACGTCCGCACCGAGTGACGGATCAGGCACCTTCGGTCGCGGTGGAGGCGGGGAGTTCGCTCTGGACGAACTTCCCGCCTTGCCATTGCCACTTGACGGTCTTGTGCACGTCCGGCATGTAGCGCGGCACGGAGGCCGAGGAATAGCCCTGGAGGGTCGCGGAGACGACCCGGCCCTGGAGGGTGAGGTCCTGGACCGAGAGCCGCTGCGCGGGCGCCAGGAGGGTCGCCACGATCCGCGGTGCGGCCTTGGGGTCGGACGGTTGGGCGAGGACGTAGACGCCGCTGGGCGGGCTGCCGGCCTCGGTGTGGCAGCGGACCACGGCGACGGTCTGGGTGCCGCCGGCGCCGTCGAGGTCTCCGGAGACCTTCTGGACCACGTCGAGGCGGTTGGGTCCGCAGTTGACCGGGAACGTCACGCGGCTCGGGTCGGGGGCCGCGACGGCCGGGGCGGAGGCGGCGCCGGCGGCCGTGGCGGTGGCCGCGGAGGGCTGGAAGAGGGACGAGACCGCGATCACCGCGGAGACGGCTGTGGCAGTGGCGAGCCAGTGCATGGGGTGGGGCTGGGTGTGCAACAGGTCCTGGCCTGCCAAGGGCTGCACTAGGGGTAACTCCTGTGAGGTGCTGTGGCGGTGGGAGTGCCCAGCATCGTTCCACAGCCGGGGGCGGCAAGGAACCGGCGGGGGCGGAGTTTGCCGAGTTTTCCGCACCGGTCCGCAGGCAGAACGAAACGGCGCCGCCGACGGTTCCCGCAGAACGGGAACTCGTCGGCGGCGCCGGTCGGTTCGGTGGCCTGCCGGAGGCGTCAGTCGCGCTCGGGCGAGCCGTCGGTGAGGTCGGCGGCGGTCCCGTCGGGCTGGTCGGCGGCGGTCTTCTCCCGCCCGGGTCCGCTGTAGTCCTCGCCGTAGGCGCCCTTCGCGGGCCGGCGGCGGCGCAGCGGGGGCTCGACGCCGTCGGCCAGCCGGCGGGCGGTCAGCAGGAAGCCGGTGTGGCCGATCATGCGGTGGTCGGGGCGGACCGCGAGGCCCTCCACGTGCCACGTGCGGACCATGGTCTCCCAGGCCGACGGCTCGTTGAACGTGCCGTGTTCGCGGATCGCCTCCACCGTGCGGGCCAGCTGCGTGGTCGTGGCCACGTAGGCGCAGAGGATGCCGCCGGGCACCAGGGCCTTGGAGACGGCCTCCAGGCACTCCCAGGGGGCGAGCATGTCCAGGATGACCCGGTCGACGTCGGTGTCGGAGAGGTTGTCCTGGAGGTCGCCGACGGTGAGCGTCCAGGCGGGGTGCGGACCGCCGAAGTAGCGCTCCACGTTCTGGGTGGCGATCTCGGCGAAGTCGGCGCGGCGCTCGTAGGAGTGCAGCATGCCGTCGTCGCCGATGGCGCGCAGCAGGAAGCTGCTGAGCGAGCCGGAGCCCACCCCCGCCTCGACGACGCGGGCACCGGGGAAGATGTCGGCCATCGCCAGGATCTGCCCCGCGTCCTTGGGGTAGACCACGGCGGCACCGCGGGGCATGGACAGGACGTAGTCGGGGAGCAGGGGACGCAGCGCGAGGTAAGCGACGTTTCCGGTGGTACGGACAACACTGCCCTCGGGCGCGCCGATCAGCTCGTCGTGGGGGAAGGCTCCCTTGTGGGTGTGGAAGCTCTTGCCCTCTTCGAGCGTGAAGGTGTAGTGGCGTCCCTTGGGGTCGGTGAGCTGGACCTGGTCCCCGACCTTGAAGGGCCCGCGACGGCGGGCGGCACCGGTCGGTTCGGACATGTGACCAGCCTACCGGCCGTTCCGCGTCCGCCGTACCACGGGCACGTGTCCCGGCCCTCGCACCGGCCGCGGGGCGGGCCTGCGGCGCGCCACTCGGCGGCGCCGGCGGGCGAGCGCCTACGGGTGCGTCGAACGGGGCCGGCCCCCCGGCTGGGGGCTACCCGGGAGCGGGGGCCGGGAACCGCGCGCCGTGGTGGGCACGGGCATCGGCGGCGGTTCCTGGGTGGTCAGGACGGGCGGGCCATGGCGGCGACGAAGGCGCGTTCCACGTCGGCGGTGGAGAGGACGCCGTAGATCGTACCGGTGGGTTCGACGACGAGGTACTCGGTGGCGGGGGTGGCCCGGAGGTGGTCCAGGAGGGCCTCGCCGGAGAGTTCGGCGGCGACCCGCATGCCGTCCTTGAGGTCCTGGGCGAGGGAGCCGACGGACACCCATGGGCGGCGGTGTTCGGGAATGCCGACGAGGGCGGCCTCGCGCACCAGGGCGGTGGGGAACCCCTGGCGGTCGACGACGACCAGGGCACGGGCGCCGGCGTCGTTGGCGCGGCGCAGCGCCTCGGAGAGCGGGGTGTCGGCCTCCACGGGGATGGCGCGCCGGGTGAGCGTGCGGGCGGTGAGGTCCGGGAGGCGTTCGCGGAGCCGGGCCATGCGCAGGCTGTTGCCGGCGCCGGTCCAGATGATGGCGGCGAGGATCGCGGCGAGCAGCGCGTCGGTGAGCGAGTCGGCGCCGCTGAGTTCCTCGGGGGCCCGGCCGAGGGCGCCGGTGCGGGTGAGCAGCGGGAGGCCGATGAGGACGGTGACGGCGAGCGCGCGACCGACCCAGGCGGCGGCGACGGTGCCGCTCATCGGCTTGCCGGTGATCTTCCAGACGACGGCGCGCAGCATCCGGCCGCCGTCCAGCGGGAGGCCGGGCAGCAGGTTGAAGACCGCGACGATGAGGTTGGAGACCATCAGGCCGGCGAGCAGGACGCCGGGGACCGTGCCTGGTTCGACCACCTGCATGCCCGCGTAGAAGACGCCGGCGAGGACGAGGGAGAGGAGCGGGCCGACGAAGGCGAGGACGAACTCCCGGCCGGGGGTCTCGCTCTCCTTCTCTATCTCCGAGACGCCGCCGAAGAACTGGAGCTGGATCCGGCGGACCGGGAGCTTGAACCGGAGCGCCGCGACGGTGTGCGCGAGCTCGTGGACGAGCACGGAGGCGTAGAAGGCGACCGCGAAGAAGAGCGAGACCAGGTAGCGCGCGGCGCCCAGTTCGGGCAGGACCCGCTCCAGTTGGCCGCCGAAGACCCAGGTGATCAGGGCGGCGACCAGGAACCAGCTGGGTGCGACGTAGACCGGCACGCCGAAGGGGCGGCCCATGAGGATGCCGCCGCCGGGGGCCTTCGGGCCGGTGTCGCCCCGGTCGCCGCCCCGCGGTGCGCCCGGGGGCGGCGCCTGGGGCCCGTCGGGTGTGCGCTCGGGCGGCCGGTCCTGCCCGGACTCCTGGGGGTCCTGCGGCTTCCCGCTCTCGTCCACGACGTCCCCTCGTTGAATGCGGCTTCGGCACCTGCACTGTCTGACAACTCGATCATGCAGGGCAAAGGTGCCCGACGTCGATGGTATGCGGAGCTTCCGGCCGTGATCGGTTGCGGGGGCGGACCTGGCGGTGGGCTCACCGTCGGTGACGCGAGGGCGCTTGTCAGTGGCGGGCCGTAGGGTTCTGTGGCATGGGATCGAGCACGGAGATGACCGAGGCGGACGTGCCGGGCGGCGGGCCGGAGCCGGCGGCGGGGCCCGCCGGGGGTTCGGCGCCGGCGGGGGCCGTGGTGCCGGCGCAGGGCGGGGCGCAGCCACCGGTGGCGCTGTCGCCGTCGCGCGCCAGCGACTTCATGCAGTGCCCGCTGCTCTACCGCTTCCGCGTGATCGACAAGCTGCCGGAGAAGCCGAGTCCGGCGGCGACCCGCGGCACGGTGGTGCACGCGGTGCTGGAGCGGCTCTTCGACGCGCCGGCGGGGCAGCGCACGGCGGCCGGGGCCCGCGCGCTGGTGCCGGCGGAGTGGGAGAAGTTGCTGGCCAAGCGCCCGGAGCTGGCCGAGCTGTTCCCCGACGACGCGGACGGGGCGCGGCTGGGCCAGTGGCTGGCGGAGGCCGAGGCGCTGGTGGACCGCTGGTTCACGCTGGAGGATCCGACGCGGCTGGAGCCGGCCGACCGCGAGCTGTACGTGGAGACGGTGCTGGACTCCGGGCTGCGGCTGCGGGGCTTCATCGACCGGGTCGACGTGGCGCCGACCGGCGAGGTGCGCCTGGTGGACTACAAGACCGGGAAGGCGCCGCGTCCGCAGTTCGCCGAGGGCGCGTTGTTCCAGATGAAGTTCTACGCGTTGGTGGTGTGGCGGCTGCGGGGCGTGGTGCCGCGCCGGCTCCAGCTGGTGTACCTGGGCAGCGGCGACGTGCTGACGTACGACCCGGACGAGCGCGATCTGCGGGGCGTGGAGCGGAAGTTGCTGGCGCTGTGGGAGGCCATCCGGCAGGCGACGGAGACCGGTGACTGGCGGCCGCGGCCGACGAAGTTGTGCGGCTGGTGCGACCACCAGGCGCATTGTCCGGAGTTCGGCGGCACTCCCCCGGTGTATCCGTTGACGGTGCGGGGGCCGGGTGAGGTGGCCGGGGGTGCGGGGGTCGCCGCCCAGGAGACGCCGTCGTCACCGGTGCGCCCGGCGGAGGGCGGGGGCGAGCCGCAGGGCAGAATGGAGCGGATCGAGTAGATCGCCGCCCGTTGAAGGAGAGCTTGTGGCCATCCGCGTCCTGCTGGTCGACGACCAGCCCCTGCTGCGTACGGGTTTCCGGATGATTCTGGAGGCCGAGCAGGATCTGGCGGTCGTCGGTGAGGCGGGCGACGGGCTCCAGGCGCTGGAGCAGGTGCGGGCGTTGCAGCCCGACGTGGTGCTGATGGACATCCGGATGCCGCGGATGGACGGCGTCGAGGCGACCCGGCAGATCACCGGCCCGGCCAAGGACGGTCCGGCGAAGGTGCTGGTGCTGACCACGTTCGACCTGGACGAGTACGTCGTCGAGGCACTGCGGGCCGGGGCCAGCGGGTTCCTGCTCAAGGACGCGCCGGCCAACGAACTGGTGCAGGCGATCCGGGTGGTGGCGGGGGGCGAGGCGATGCTCGCGCCGAGCATCACCCGCCGGCTGTTGGACAAGTACGCCGGGCACCTGCCGTCGGGTGAGGAGCCGGTGCCGGACACCCTCCACACGCTCACCGAGCGGGAGGTGGAGGTGTTGAAGCTGGTGGCCCGCGGGTTGTCGAACGCGGAGATCGCCGCGGACCTGTTCGTCAGCGAGACGACCGTGAAGACGCACGTGGGGCACGTGCTGACGAAGCTGGGGCTGCGCGACCGGGTGCAGGCCGCGGTGTACGCCTACGAGAGCGGACTGGTGCGGCCCGGCGCGCAGTAGTCGGGGCGCGTGCGGTCGAGGTGCGAACGGCGGCGGGGCCGGTCCGGGTGTCCCCGGGCCGGCCCCGCCGTCCGTCGTCCGTGCGCGCCGGGCCGGCTCAGGCGTCGGCGGACTTGCTGATCTCCCAGAAGCGGAAGACCGTCGAGGAGTCCAGGGTCCATTCCAGGCCGGCGATGCCCTGGCGGGCCACCGCGTACTGCTTGCCCTGCCAGATCGGTATCACCGGCAGGTCCTTGGCGACGATGTCCTGGAGCTCGCGGAAGGCGGTCTTGGTGGCGCCGCGGTTGGGCTGGTCGGCCGTCTCGGGCAGCAGCCGGCCGGTGATCTCCGGCGAGCTGTAGTGGTTGCCCAGCACGCTGTCCTTGCCGAAGAACGGCTGGGTGAAGTTGTCCGGATCCGGATAGTCGGGGATCCAGCCCTTGATGTAGACGCCGAACCGGCCGGCGGCCATGCCCTCGTCGTACGCGTCGGTGGGCACGCTGCGCACCTTGGCCTCGAACAGGCCGCTGGCGTTGAGCTGGCCGGCGATCTCCTGGACCGCGGGGACGGTGCCCGGGCCGAACCGGTCGGGGGTGGCCCACAGGGTGAGCGGGACCTTGCCCTGGAGGCCGGCGTCGCGCAGGGCGGCGGCGGCCTTGTCGGGCTGCGGGCGGTCCCCGTAGGTGTTGAAGAAGGCGGTGTTGTGGCCGGTGATGCCGGCCGGGACGACCGAGTACAGCGGTTCGGCGGTGCGCTGGTAGACGTCCCGGACGAGGGTGGAGCGGTCCAGGAGGTAGGCGATGGCCTTGCGGACGCCGAGTTTGCCGGCGACCGGGTCCTTGAGGTTGAAGACCAGGTGCATGACCTCGGCGCTGCCGCCCTCGACGACCTGGGTGCCGTGCTGCTGGTGCAGGGACGCCCGGTCCAGTGCGGCGATGTCCTTCATGGCCAGGCCGCGGTAGGCGACGTCGATGCTGCCGCTCTGGACGGCCTTCTTGAGCTGGTCGCGGTTGGTGAAGAACTTCAGGGTCATCCCGGAGTTCTTGGCCTTGGCGGGGCCCTTGTAGGAGGTGTTGACGGAGAACTTGGCCTGCTGCGGGCTGTAGGAGTCCAGGGCGTAGACGCCGGACCCGATGGCCTTGCCGTCGGTGCGCAGCCGGTCCGCGGGGTAGGCGGTGTGGTCGACGATGGAGCCGGCGCCCGAGGCGATCTTCATGGGGAAGGTGGCGTCGGGCGTCTTGAGGTGGAAGACCACGGTGCGGTCGTCCGGGGTCTGGACGTCGTCCAGCGCCGCGAACATCACGGCGGGGCCGTTCTTGTCCTTGATGCGCTTGATGCGGTCGAAGGAGAACTTGACGTCCTGGGCGGTGAGCTGGTCACCGTTGCTGAACGTCAGGCCCTCTTTCAGGGTGCAGCGGTAGACCTTGCTGTCGGAACCGGTGAAGCCGCAGCTCTCGGCGGCCTCCGGTTCCGGGGTGGTGCCGCCCTTGGGGAAGCTGAGCAGTGACTGGAAGACGTTGTTGAACAGCAGCCAGGAGCCGGGGTCATAGCCCGAGGCTGGGTCGGTGGCCACGACCTTGTCGGTCATGCCCATCACGACGGGCTCGCCGTGGCCGGACGACTCCGAGGTGTCCGTGCCGCACCCGGCGACCGCGAGCAGGACTGTCGCCAGCCCCGCTCCGATCGGGGCGGACAGCCACTGGTCACGCTTCACTCGGTGGTTCCTCACGTTCTGGTGGTGCCGGTCGGGCCGCGGCGGGGTGCCGCGGCGGGGACGGTTCGGTGCGGGACGGGCGGTCAGCTGGAGACGCCGCGGCCCAGTTCCCAGATCTGGAGCGCCGAGGAGGAGTTGAGGGCCCATTCGACGCCGGTGATGTTGTCGCGGGCGGCGACGTACTGCTTGCCCTGCCACAGCGGCAGGTAGGGGACGTCGTCGGCGAGGATGTCCTGGGCCTGCTTGAAGCCGGCCGCGGCGGCGTTGCGGTCGGCCTGCTGGCGGGTCGCCGGGATCAGCTGCGACTCGATCTTCTCGTTGCGGTACGGGGAGTTGAGGAAGTTCCCCTTGCCGACGAACGGCGCGATGTAGTTGTCCGCGTCGGGGATGTCGGCGAACCATCCCATGCCGAAGGCCGCGTACTTGCCCGTCGACTCGTCGGTGCGGAACGTCTGCCAGCGGTCGATGCCCTTAATGCTGACGTCGAACAGCTTGGTGCTGTTGAGCTGCTGCTGGAGGGCGACGAACTCCTTCGCGGTGTTCGGCCCGTAGTGGTACTTGCTGTAGGTCAGGGTGAACTTCACCGGGGTGGTGATGTTCGCCTGCTGGAGCGTCTGGCGGGCCGCGGCGACGTCGGGGTCGCCGTACTTCGTGTAGAACGAGTTGATGTGCCCGGTGAGGCCGGAGGGGACCATCGAGTACAGCGGGTCGCCGGTGTACGCGTAGACGTCGCGCACCAGCTGGGAGCGGTTGACGACCTGCGCTATCGCCTGCCGGACGGCCTTGTTGGAGACGGCCGGGTCCTTGGTGTTGAAGGCGAGGTAGCGGATCTCCTGGCCCGGCATCTCCTGGAGCATCAGGTGCTTGTCGCGGGAGTTCTGCAGGCTCTTGACCTGGTCGGGCGTCAGGCCGCGGCTCAGCAGGTCGATGTCGCCCTTGCGGAGCGCCGCCTCCATGTCCGCGGAGTCGTCGAAGAACCGCATCTCGACCTTGTCGTTCTTCACCGTCAGCCCGCCCTTGTACTCGGGGTTCTTGGTGAAGACGGCCTTGGTGAGGCGGTTGCCGGCGTGCTCGGTCGTGAGCACGTAGGGGCCCGAGCCGACGGTCTCCCAGCCCTTGTAGAGGCTGTTCTTCGGGTAGACCTGGCTGTCGACGATGGCGGCGGCGGGGGTGGCGAGCTTCTGCGGGAAGGTGGCGTCCGGCTTGGTGAGGTGGAAGACCACCTCGCTGTCGCTGGGCGTCTCGACCCGGTCGATGTCGTCGAGCAGCGACACCGGACCGTTGGTGTAGTTGATGGTCCGCAGCCGGTCGATGGAGAACTTCACGTCCTGCGCGGTCAGCGCGTGCCCGTTGGAGAACTTCAGGCCGCTGCGCAACGTGCACCGGTACTGCTCGTTCTGGGTGTCGCGGAAGCCGCACGACTCGGCGGCGTCGGGCACCACGGCGGTGCCGGTGCGGGGCAGCCGCATCAGCGTCTGGAAGGTGCTGCGCAACACGTTCCAGGCGTCGACGTCGTACGCCTGTGCCGGGTCGAGGGGCGCGGGCGCCGCCTTGGTGGCCTCGATCTGGGAGGCGACGCCGACGACGATCGGCGAGCCGCTCGAGCCCGCGCCGTCGGTGTTGCCGCAAGCAGCGAGAGCCGGGGCGAGGAGACCGGCCAGCGCCGGCAGCACCAAGGTCTTGCGATTCATCGTCGGCAGGTTCCTTATCAGCGCAGAGGTGTTGCTCGCGTCGAGATTAGTAGGCGCCGCCAGCGGGTCATCGACGCAAGGAAGTTACAGCGATATGGCGGTCGGATAACGGGGACTCGGTGATCGATATCCGGACGGCGGAACGTATCGCACGTTGCCCCATCAATCCGGACACTTACCCCCGTAGAAACCAACGGAGGACCCCTTTGGAACACCGGCCGAGCCCCCTGTCGACGGCCCGACGCGTGAGAAACGTCACGCATCCTAGCGGTCCGGTCGCCAGGTGAATTCCCCCGGGTATTCGTCACGGAAAATAAGCGGCCCGCTGCCGTGAGTTCCCGGGCATTGCGTGCAATACGCTCAGTGCACGACCCCTCGGCTTTCCGTGATGAGCGCCTGGAGAAAAGGGAGATCGACTTCTTCGAGCGAGCGCACCACGGTACGCCCCGGAGCTGCGGGAACGGGCATCACGGAGGGCACCGCGACCACCCGGCAACCAGCCGCCTCGCCCGCCCGCACGCCGGTCAGGGTGTCCTCGATGACCGCGCACCGGGCCGGGTCGACGCCCAGTCGCGCGGCGGCGGTCAGATACGGGTCCGGGTGCGGCTTGGTCCGCATCAGGTCGTCCCCGGCGACGACCAGCGCGAAGTTCTCCGGGCCGAGGGAGTGCAGCATCTGCTCGATGACGGTCCGGTGCGAGGCGGAGACCAGCGCGGCGGGCAGACTGTGGGCGGCCAGCTCGGACAGCAGCCGGCGGGCGCCCGGCATCAGCGGCACCCCGCGGCCGATGCGGGCCACGAACGCCTCGTTGAGCAGGGTGCTCAGCTCCGTCAGGCCGATGTCCGCGCCCGTCTCGCGGAGCAGGTAGCCGGCGCTGCGGGACATCGGCCCGCCGACCACGACCTCCCGGTGGCGGTCGTCGAGGATGTGGCCGAGCCGGGCGAAGACCTCGGCCTCGGCCTCCCACCAGAAGCCCTCGGTGTCGACGAGCGTGCCGTCCAGATCGAGGAAGACGGCCTGGAGGGTCGCGGCTTCGGCTGAGCGGGTGCCGACTGCGGGGATGCTGCTGGTCATCCATCCACCTCCCTGAGGGCGCCCCCGGAGGGACGAAAGGGCCGGCCGCCTCCCCCGGTGGGGGAAAACGACCGGCCACTACCGGACCGACAAGTGTACGACCGAGTGCGGCGAAACGCCCGGGGAGTGCGGAGGATCCGCTTCCCCGGGCGTCCCGCCGGGACCGCCGCTACGGTGCGTCACCGTCGGCGCCGGGACGTACCCCGGGCCCCGGGCGCGCCACCGCGCTACCGCGCGTTGAAGTACTTGGCCTCCGGGTGGTGGATGACGAGGGCGTCGGTGGACTGCTCGGGGTGGAGCTGGAACTCCTCGGAGAGCTGGACGCCGATCCGTTCCGGCTGGAGGAGGTCGGCGATCTTGGCGCGGTCCTCCAGGTCAGGGCAGGCGCCGTAGCCGAGGGAGAACCGGGCGCCGCGGTACTTCAGCGCGAACATGTCCTCGACGTCGGCCGGGTCCTCCCCGCCGAAGCCGAGTTCGCCGCGGACCCGGGCGTGCCAGTACTCGGCCAGCGCCTCCGCCAACTGCACGGACAGGCCGTGCAGTTCGAGGTAGTCGCGGTAGGAGTTGGCCTCGAACAGCTCGGCGGTGGCCGCGCCGATCCGCGAACCGACGGTGACGACCTGAAGGCCGACCACGTCGGTCTCGCCGGAGTCCTCGGGGCGGAAGAAGTCGGCCAGACACAGGCGCCGACCGCGCCGCTGCCGCGGGAAGGTGAACCGCGTCCGCTCGGTGCCGTCCTCGCCCAGCAGGATCAGGTCGTCGCCCTTGGAGACGCACGGGAAGTAGCCGTAGACGACGGCCGCCTCCAGCAGGTTCTCGGTCTGGAGCTTGTCCAGCCAGCCGCGCAGCCGCGGCCGCCCCTCGCTCTCCACCAGCTCCTCGTAGCTGGGGCCCTCGCCGGTGCGGGCCTGCTTGAGCCCCCACTGCCCCTTGAACAGGGCGCCCTCGTCCAGCCAGGAGGCGTACTCCTTGAGCTGGATGCCCTTGATGACCCGGGTGCCCCAGAACGGCGGCGTGGGCACCGCATTGTCGACGGCCACGTCGGAACGGATCGCGCCCTGCTCCGGCTCCGGCTCCGAGACCTGCACGTCCCGCTTGGCCACCCGCCGCTGCTTGAGCTCGGGCAGGGTGGCGCCGGGCACCCCGCGCTTGACCGCGATCAACGCGTCCATCAACCGCAGACCCTCGAACGCGTCCCGGGCGTAGCGGACTTCGCCCTCGTAGATCTCGTGGAGGTCCTGTTCGACGTAGGCGCGGGTCAGGGCGGCACCGCCGAGGATGACGGGGTAGTCGGCGGCCATCCTGCGCTGGTTGAGCTCCTGAAGGTTCTCCTTCATGATCACCGTGGACTTCACCAGCAACCCCGACATGCCGATCACGTCGGCCTTGTGCTCCTCGGCCGCCTCCAAGATCGCCGAAACCGGCTGCTTGATCCCGAGGTTGACGACGTTGTAGCCGTTGTTGGACAAGATGATGTCGACGAGGTTCTTACCGATGTCATGGACGTCACCACGCACCGTGGCCAGCACGATCGTGCCCTTGCCCTCATCGTCGGACTTCTCCATGTGCGGCTCCAAATAGGCCACCGCACCCTTCATCACCTCGGCCGACTGCAACACGAACGGCAACTGCATCTGGCCGGAGCCGAACAGCTCACCGACCACCTTCATACCGTCCAGCAACGTCTCGTTGACGATGTCCAACGCCGGACGCTCGGCCAACGCCGCCTCGAGATCGGCCTCCAGGCCGTTCTTCTCCCCGTCGATGATCCGCCGCTTGAGCCGCTCGTCCAACGGCAACGCCGCCAACTCCTCGGCCTGACCGGCCTTGAGCGACTTGGCCGTCGCGCCCTCGAAGAGTTCCATCAACTTCTGCAGCGGGTCATAGCCCTCGGCCCGCCGGTCGTAGATCAGATCCCGCGCCACCGTGACCTGCTCCTCATCGAAGCGGGCGATCGGCAGGATCTTCGAGGCATGCACGATCGCCGAATCGAGGCCGGCCTTGACGCACTCGTCCAGAAAGACGGAGTTCAACACGATCCGCGCGGCCGGATTCAGACCGAAGGAGATGTTCGACAGTCCCAACGTGGTCTGCACGTCCGGACGCCGCTTCTTCAACTCCCGGATCGCCTCGATCGTGGCGATACCGTCCTTACGCGACTCCTCCTGACCCGTGCAGATGGTGAAGGTCAGGGTGTCGATGAGGATGTCCGACTCGAGAATGCCCCAGTTGCCCGTCAGGTCGGCGATCAACCGCTCGGCGATCTCCACCTTCTTCTCCGCGGTGCGCGCCTGACCCTCCTCGTCGATGGTCAACGCGATCAACGCCGCACCGTGCTCGGCCGCCAGCCGCGTCACCTTCACAAACCGCGACTCCGGCCCGTCGCCGTCCTCGTAGTTCACCGAGTTGATCACCGCGCGGCCGCCGAGCTTCTCCAAACCCGCCTGGATCACTTCCAGTTCGGTGGAGTCCAACACGATCGGCAACGTCGAAGCGGTCGCGAACCGGCCCGCCAGCTCCGCCATGTCCGCCACACCGTCACGGCCCACGTAGTCCACGCACAGGTCCAGCAGGTGCGCGCCCTCGCGGATCTGCTCCCGGGCCATCTCCACACAGTCGTCCCAGCGACCGTCCAGCATCGCCTCACGGAACTTCTTCGACCCGTTGGCGTTGGTCCGCTCGCCGATCGCCAAGTAGGAGGTGTCCTGGCGGAACGGCACCGTCTGATACAGGGAGGCCGCACCGGGCTCCGGACGCACCACCCGCTCGCTCAGAGCGGCCCCCCGCACCCGCTCCACGACCTGCCGCAGGTGCTCCGGCGTCGTACCGCAGCAGCCACCCACCAACGACAGCCCGTACTCCCGCACGAACGTCTCCTGCGCATCGGCCAGCTCGGCCGGCGACAGCGGGTAGTGCGCACCGTCCTTGCCCAACACCGGCAGACCCGCATTGGGCATGCACGACAGCGGAATGCGGGAGTGGCGGGCCAGGTAGCGCAGGTGCTCGCTCATCTCGGCCGGACCGGTCGCACAGTTCAGACCGATCATGTCGATGCCCAGCGGCTCCAACGCCGTCAGCGCCGCCCCGATCTCCGAACCCAGCAGCATCGTGCCGGTCGTCTCCACCGTCACCGAACAGATGACCGGCAGATCCGTACCAGTCGCCGCCAGCGCGCGGCGCGCGCCCAGCACGGCGGCCTTGGTCTGCAACAGATCCTGCGTGGTCTCCACCAGCAGCGCGTCCGCGCCACCGACGATCATGCCCTCGGCGTTCTGCTGGAAGGCGTCGCGCAACGTCACGTAGTCGACGTGCCCCAACGTCGGCAGCTTCGTGCCCGGCCCCATCGAACCCAACACGAACCGCTGCTGCCCGGTCGACGCGGTGAACTCGTCCGCGACCTCCCGCGCGATCGCCGCACCGGCCTGCGACAGCTCGAAGACCCGATCGGCGATGTCGTACTCCGCCAGCGCCGCGAAGTTCGCACCGAAGGTGTTGGTCTCCACACAGTCCACACCGACCGCGAAGTACTCCTCGTGCACCGAACGCACGATGTCCGGCCGGGTGAGGTTGAGGATCTCGTTGCAGCCCTCCAGCTGCTCGAAGTCCTCCATGGACGGATCCTGCGCCTGCAACATCGTGCCCATCGCACCGTCGGCAACCACGACCCGGGAAGCAAGCGCTTCGCGGAACGCGGTGACGCGGGACGAGCTGGTGGACGAGGGCGTATTCGAAGCCATGGAGGTGCTCCCGTGGTTGCGACGGCTGTCGGCTTTGCACCCCTCCTGAAGAGGGCGCACCCGGCCAGCGTAGCTTCCGGGCCGGGACAGGTGTTCACCATTCCACGGCGTGGACAGCGGCGCCTGAGCGCGGCTCGGTCCGTTATCCATGATCGTCGAAGGCCCAACCCACTCCCCACGGTCGGCATGGGCCGATATCGTTCAGCATTGTCGAACCAGATACTTCGGAGGTCGCCCGATGGCACGCACCATCCAGTCGCTGGAGCGAGCAGCCGCGATGCTGCGGCTGCTCGCGGGGGGAGAACGGCGACTGGGCCTCTCCGACATCTCCTCCTCCCTGGGGCTGGCCAAGGGGACCGCCCACGGCATCCTGCGCACGCTCCAGCAGGAGGGCTTCGTGGAGCAGGACCAGGCTTCCGGCCGCTACCAGCTCGGCGCCGAGCTGCTGCGGCTGGGCAACAGCTACCTCGACGTCCACGAGCTGCGGGCCCGCGCCCTGGTGTGGACCGACGACCTGGCCCGCTCCAGCGGGGAGAGCGTCTACCTGGGCGTCCTGCACCAGCAGGGCGTACTGATCGTGCACCACGTCTTCCGCCCCGACGACAGCCGGCAGGTGCTGGAGGTCGGCGCGATGCAGCCGCTGCACAGCACGGCGCTGGGGAAGGTGCTGTCGGCGTACGACCCGGTGGCGCACAGCGAGGTCGTGGAGACCGACCGGGAGGCGTTCACGCCGCGGACCACGACCGGCCTGGCGGACTTCGAGACGGTGCTGGACCTCACGCGGGCGCGCGGCTGGGCCGCGGACGTGGAGGAGACCTGGGAGGGCGTGGCCTCGATCGCCGCACCGATCCATGACCGGCGCCGGATGCCGGTGGGCGCGGTGGGGGTCACGGGGGCCGTGGAGCGGGTGTGCCGCGACGGCGAACTGCGGCCGGAAATCGTCGCTGCTGTGAGGGATTGCGCACGTGCGGTCTCTCGTGACCTGGGGGCAGGGCGATTCTGACCCCCTATGTCTCAAATGTTCACCTAAGTTTTTCGCCACAGAACCCTTGACGAGGTCTGGGAGGTAAATAAAACTGCCGTTCGTCGGTCGGCATTGCCGAACACCTAACGGCAATAAGCGTTAGGGTGTGGACTGCCGCGGGCCGACCAACGCCCTCTCGGAGGGTGCGGACCACCGGAGGGACCCGGGGTTCGCCTTCCCCTGGACGAAGGACAAAGGAGTCGCGGGTGTCCAGCTCCGACATCTTCATCAGCGAGACCATCGGTACCGCTGTTCTGGTCTTGATGGGCGGTGGTGTCTGCGCCGCCGTCACCTTCAAGCGTTCCAAGGCGTTCAACGCCGGATGGGTCGCCATCGCCTTCGGGTGGGGCTTCGCCGTGCTGACGGGTGCCTACATCGCCGCGAAGTCCGGCGCACACCTCAACCCGGCAGTCACCATCGGCCTCGCGATCAAGGGCGGCATCGAGTGGAGTCAGGTGCCGGTGTACTTCGCCGGTGAGCTCCTCGGCGCCCTGATCGGTGCGGTGCTGGTGTGGCTGGTCTACTACGGACAGTTCCGGGCGCACCTGACCGACCCCGAGGTGCTGGCCGGTCACAACGGCGAGGAGGGCATGGTCGACCCGGCCGCCGCTCCGAAGGCCGGCCCGGTGCTGGGCATCTTCTCCACCGGCCCGGAGATCCGGAACGTGGTGCAGAACCTCGTCACCGAGATCATCGCCACCATCGTGCTCGTGCTGGCGATCCTCACCCTCGGGCTGAGCGACAACGGCAAGGGCGTGGGCGCGATCGGCACGCTGCTGGTCGCCCTGGTCGTCACCGGCATCGGCCTGTCGCTGGGCGGTCCGACCGGGTACGCCATCAACCCGGTCCGCGACCTGGGCCCGCGCATCGTGCACGCGCTGCTGCCGCTGCCGAACAAGGGTGGTTCCGATTGGGGCTACGCCTGGATCCCGGTGGTCGGCCCGCTGATCGGCGGCGCCCTCGCCGGGGGCATCTACCAGTTGGCGTTCGCCTGAGCCGCCCCGCCCACCCCGCCGCCCGCACCGAACCTTGGAGCACACCATGAGCGACACCCCCAGCACCTCCTCGCACGGCCACGGTCCGTTCATCGCCGCGATCGACCAGGGCACCACCTCCAGCCGCTGCATCGTCTTCGACCGGGACGGCCGGATCGTCTCGGTCGACCAGAAGGAACACGAGCAGATCTTCCCCAAGCCGGGCTGGGTCGAACACGATGCGGTCGAGATCTGGGCCAACGTCCAGCAGGTCGTCGAGGGCGCCATCGACAAGGCCGCGCAGAGCAACCCCGGCTTCACCTCGGCCGACGTCAAGGCGATCGGCATCACCAACCAGCGCGAGACCACCCTGCTCTGGGACAAGAACACCGGTGAGCCGGTCCACAACGCCATCGTCTGGCAGGACACCCGCACCGACGGGCTCTGCCGGGAGCTGGGCCGCAACGTCGGCCAGGACCGCTTCCGCCGCGAGACCGGCCTGCCGCTGGCCTCGTACTTCGCCGGCCCGAAGATCCGCTGGCTGCTGGACAACGTCGAGGGGCTGCGCGAGCGCGCCGAGCGCGGCGAGATCCTCTTCGGCACCATGGACTCCTGGGTCATCTGGAACCTCACCGGCGGCGTCAACGGCGGTCGGCACGTCACCGACGTGACCAACGCCTCGCGCACCCTCCTGATGAACCTGCACACCCTGCAGTGGGACGAGAAGATCCTCACGTCGATGGACATCCCGGCGGCCCTGCTGCCGGAGATCCGCTCCTCCGCCGAGGTCTACGGCACCACCGCCGCCGGAGTGCTCGAAGGCGTCCCGGTCGCCTCCGCGCTCGGCGACCAGCAGGCCGCGCTCTTCGGCCAGACCTGCTTCGCCGAGGGCGAGGCCAAGTCCACGTACGGCACCGGCACCTTCATGCTGATGAACACCGGACACCAGCCGGTGAACTCCTACAACGGGCTGCTGACCACGGTCGGCTACCGGATCGGCGACGAGCAGCCGGTCTACGCCCTGGAAGGCTCCATCGCCGTCACCGGCTCGCTCGTCCAGTGGATGCGCGACCAGATGGGGCTGATCAACAGCGCGGCCGAGATCGAGACGCTGGCCAGCACCGTCGAGGACAACGGCGGCGCCTACTTCGTGCCGGCCTTCTCCGGCCTGTTCGCCCCCTACTGGCGCTCGGACGCCCGCGGCGTCATCGCCGGCCTGACCCGGTACGTCACCAAGGCGCACATCGCCCGTGCCGTCCTTGAGGCCACCGCCTGGCAGACCCGCGAGATCACCGACGCCATGACCAAGGACTCCGGCGTCGACCTGACCGCGCTCAAGGTCGACGGCGGAATGACCTCCAACAACCTGCTGATGCAGACGATCTCGGACTTCCTGGACGCCCCCGTGGTGCGCCCGATGGTCGCCGAGACCACCTGCCTCGGCGCTGCCTACGCGGCCGGTCTGGCCGTCGGCTTCTGGTCCAGCACCGACGAACTGCGCGCCAACTGGCGTCGGGCCGCCGAGTGGACCCCCCGCATGGACGCGGCCATCCGTGACCGCGAGTACAAGAACTGGCTCAAGGCCGTTGAGCGGACCATGGGCTGGCTCGACGACGAGAGCTGACGAGGAGCACATCATGAGCACCCTGCAGAGCGTCCCGGCCCTCGGGACGCACCCGGCCGCCGGTTCCCTGCCGAGCCGCGCCGAAACCCGGGAGCAGCTGTCCAAGGCGACGTACGACCTCCTGGTGATCGGCGGCGGCATCCTGGGCATCTCCACCGCCTGGCATGCCGCGCAGGCCGGACTGCGGGTTGCCCTGGTGGACGCCGGCGACTTCGCCGGCGCCACCTCCTCCGCGTCCTCCAAGCTGCTGCACGGCGGTCTGCGCTACCTGCAGACCGGCGCGGTCAAGCTGGTCGCGGAGAACCACTTCGAGCGGCGCGCGGTCTCCCGCCAGGTGGCCCCGCACCTGGCCAACCCGCTCACCTTCTACCTGCCGGTCTACAAGGGCGGCCCGCACGGCGCGGCCAAGCTCGGCGCGGGCGTCTTCGCCTACTCCGCGCTGTCCGCGTTCGGCGACGGCGTCGGCCACGTCATAAGCCCGGCCAAGGCCCAGCGGGACGTGCCGGAGCTGCGCACGGAGAACCTCAAGGCCGTGGCCGTGTACGGCGACGACCAGATGAACGACTCCCGGATGGCGCTGATGACCGTCCGCGCGGCGGTCGAGGCCGGCGCCACGGTCCTGAACCACTCCGAGGTCACCGGCCTGCGCTTCACCCAGGGCCGGGTCACCGGCGCCGAGCTCAAGGACCGCCTGGACGGCAGCGAGTTCGGCGTCAACGCCCGCCTGGTGCTCAACGCCACCGGCCCCTGGGTCGACCACCTGCGCAAGATGGAGGACCCCAACGCGGCCCCCTCCATCCGCCTGTCCAAGGGCGCGCACCTGGTCCTCAAGCGCACCTCCCCCTGGAAGGCCGCACTGGCCACCCCGATCGACAAGTACCGCATCACCTTCGCCCTCCCCTGGGAGGACATGCTGCTGCTCGGCACCACCGACGAGGAGTACGAGGGCGACCCGGCGGACGTCTCGGTCACCGAGAAGGACACCGCCCAGATCCTGGACGAGGCCGCCTTCTCCGTCCGTGACCAGCAGCTCTCCCGCGACCTGATCACCTACTCGTTCGCCGGTCTGCGGGTGCTGCCCGGCGGCCCCGGCGACACCTCCAAGGCCAAGCGCGAGACGGTGGTCACCGAGGGCTCCGGCGGGATGCTGTCGGTGGCCGGCGGCAAGTGGACGACCTTCCGGCACATCGGCCGCACGGTGATGAACAAGCTCGCCGCGCTGCCCGGCCACCCGCTGGCCGAGGACATGGAGCCGATCTCGCAGCTGCCGAAGAAGCTCCCGCTGCCCGGCATCGCCAACCCCAACGCGGTCGCCCACCGACTGCTGGTCGACGGCGGCACGCCCGGCCCCCGGATGGCCGCCGACACCGCGCGGCACCTCGCCACGCACTACGGTTCGCTGTCGTTCGACATCGCCCGGCTGGCGAACGAGGACCCGGCGCTGGCCGAGCGGATCCACCCGGACGCCCCGGAGATCTGGGCGCAGGTCGCCTACGCCCGGGACCACGAGTGGGCCGAGACCGTCGACGACGTGCTGCGCCGCCGGACCACGCTGACCATCCGCGGGCTGGACACCGAGGACGTGCGGGCCCGCGTCAAGGGCATGCTGGAGGACTGACGGACCCTCGACCGAGCGATCGGTGAACGGCGGTGGGACGGCCGAGGGGCCGCCCCACCGCCCTGCGCACAGCACCGCGGCGCGCGTCCCGGACGGGGCGCGCGCCGCGGTGCATTCGCCGCACGGGTGCCACGGTGCCGACACACCGCGGCAACGTCCGGCGCGCACAGTGGGAGGACCCGCCGGCGGGCCGGCAGTGCGCCCGGCCGCCCGGCCGGAACCCACGCCGGAAGGACACCATGCGATTCTCCGTGCTCTCGCTGATCGGCCACGCACCGCACCCGCTGACCGGTCACCTGCCCTCCCCCGCCGACCGGTTCGCCGAGGTCGTCGAGACCGCCGTGGCGGCCGAACGGCTCGGCTTCGACGCGTACGCCGTCGGTGAACGGCACGCCGGGCCGTTCCTGTCCTCCAGCCCGTCGGTGGTGCTGGGGGCGCTGGCCGCCCGGACCTCCCGGATCCGGCTGCTGACCGGGGTGACCGTCGTGGCGGTCCTCGACCCGGTGCGGGTCGCGGAGGACTACGCCACCCTCACCCACCTCGCCCGCGGCCGTCTCGAACTCGTCGTCGGCAAGGGCGCGGAGGCCGGCCACTTCGACCTCTTCGGGCTCGACGAGGCGCGGCAGTGGGACCTCCAGGCCGAGAAGTACGAGCTGCTGCGCCGGCTGTGGAGCGAGGAGCACGTCGACTGGTCGGGCGAGTTCCGGCCGCCGCTGAAGGACGTGACGACCGTGCCGCGCCCGTACGGCGGTCCGCCGCGGATCTGGCACGGCTCGGCCACCAGCCGCAACTCCCCCGAGCTCGCGGCGAAGCACGGCGATCCGCTGTTCACCGCCAACGCCATCCAACCGCGGGCCGCGTACGCCGAGTTGATCGCGTACTACCGCGAGCGGTTCGCCGCGTACGGCCACGATCCGGCGCGGGCCCGGGTGGCCGCCGGCTCCGGCGGGCTGCTGCTCGCCGACAGCGAGCGGGCGGCGATCGCCCGCTACAAGGACCTCTACGAGGCGAAGGTCGCCCAGACCTTCCGACCGCACCTGGCCGGCAAGGCCGGGTACAACACCCCGTTCCGCACCATCGAGGACGCCATCGCGAACGGGCCGCAACTGATCGGCTCGCCGCAGCAGGTCATCGACAAGATCCTCGGCTACCACGGGGTGTACGGGCACGACCTCCAGTCGATCACCGTCGACGGCTTCGGCCTGGAGCACGGCGAGCAGTTGGAGACGTTGCAGCGGTTCGCCGAGGAGGTCGCCCCGGTGGTCCGGCGCGAGGCGCCCAGCACGCTGTGGGAGGACCCGGAGGGCGGGAGCGGGGTGGACGGGGACGGGCGCTGACCGGGCGCCGCGGGTCATAATGCCCCAGACATCGGAGGTCTGGGGCCGCGCCCCGCGGCTTCCGGGCGGGTCCGGACGGGGAGGGCGGCCATGGCGGTCACCGACGAGGCCATCGAGAAGATCAAGGGGATGATCGTCTCCGGTGCGCTGCGGCCGGGCGACCGGCTGCCCAGGGAGAGCGAACTCGCCGCGGAACTGGGGCTGTCGCGCAACTCCCTGCGGGAGGCGGTGCGCGCGCTGTCGCTGATCCGCATCCTGGACGTCCGCCAGGGCGACGGCACCTACGTCACCAGCCTGGACCCGCAACTCCTGCTGGAGGCGATGAGCTTCGTGGTGGACTTCCACCGCGACGACACGGTCCTGGAGTTCCTCGCCGTGCGCCGGATCCTGGAGCCGGCCGCCACCGGCATGGCGGCCGGCCGGCTCCCGGCGGCCGAACTGGACGCCCTCCAGGACGCGTTGGACGCACTGGGACCCGAGCCGGCGCTGGAGGACCTGATCGCCGGCGACCTGGAGTTCCACCGTCGGATCGTCGCCGCGGCCGGCAACTCGGTGCTCTGCTCGCTGCTGGACGGCCTGTCCGGGCCGACCACCCGCGCCAGGATCTGGCGCGGGCTGACCCAGAAGGACGCGGTCGCCCGCACCCTCGCCGAGCACCGGGCGATCCTCGGTGCGCTGCGCGACGGGGACGCCGAGGCGGCGCGGGCGTGGGCGACGGTGCACGTCGCCAGCGTGGAGCAGTGGCTGCGGGCGTCCCTGTGAGGACGCCCGCGGCCACCGCTCAGGCCGCGAAGCCGCCGTCGACGGCGAGCGCGGCGCCGGTGACGTACCGGCCGCCGTCGCCCGCCAGGTGGGCCACCATCGCCGCCACGTCCGCCGGCTGCCCGTAGCTGCCGAGCGACGTCAACTGGGCCTGGAGGGCGGCGGCCTCGCCGTCCGCGGGGTTCATGTCGGTGTCGACGGGTCCCGGCAGGACGAGGTTGACGGTGATGCCGCGCGGCCCCAACTCCCTGGCCAGCGCCTTGGTCAGGCCGCCGAGCGCGGCCTTGCTGGTGGCGTAGAGGGAGCCGCCGGGGAAGGCCGCCCGCTCGGCGACGCAGCTGCCGATCGAGATGATCCGGCCGCCCTCGGTCAGGTGGGCGGCGGCGGCCTGGGCGGCGAGGAAGGGGGCTCGGACGTTGACCGCCAGCACCCGGTCCACGTCGTCGAGCGCGATCCCCTCGAAGGGGCCCATGATGCCGGCGCCGGCGTTGTTGACGAGGACGTCCAACCGTCCGAACCGGTCGGCAGCGGCGGCCACCGAGGCCCGCACCGCCTCCGGGTCCGCACCGTCGGCCCGGACCGCCCAGGCCCGCCCGCCGGCCCGCTCGATCTGCCGGACGACCTCGGCGGCCAGGTCGTCCCGGTGCTGGTAGGTCAGCGCCACCGCCGCCCCGTCGGCCGCCAGCCGGGCCGCGATCGCCGCGCCGATGCCCCGGCTGCCGCCGGTCACCAGGGCCGCCTTGCCGGACAGCGGGCGGGTGCCGGGCACCGGGGTTGCGGACGCCGTGGTCGTCGTCATCGTCATCACCTTCGTCTCACGTTCCTCTTCGAGCCGTGCGTACCGGGTTGATGCGGCAGCAGTGGAAAAGCCATGGTTCGTGGCGCTTCGCGCGCTTCCGCCGCGGTACGGCTCGATCCTCCGGCAGCGCGGAGGGCGGTGCTGGCGGAATCCGGACGGCTAGTCCACGCCGGACGGGGGCCGGGCGTCCAGGCCGTAGACGCGGGTCGCGGTGCCGCCGAAGACGGCGGCGCGTTCCGGGCCGCTGAGGTGGTCGGTGGCGGCCTCGGCGAGCGCCACGACGTCCCCGTAGCCGGCGGCCAGGGTGCAGACCGGCCAGTCGGAGCCGAACATCACCCGCTCCGGGCCGAACGCGTCCAGGACGTGCCGGGCGTACGGCAGCAGGTGCGACGGCCGCCAGGCGTGCCAGTCGGCCTCGGTGACCAGGCCGGAGAGCTTGCAGGTGACGTTCGGGAGGCGGGCGAGAGCGGTGAGCGCGGCCGCCCAGGGCTGCCACGCGCCGCGGGCGATCGCCGGTTTGCCGGCGTGGTCCAGGACGAAGGACAGCTCCGGCAGGGCCCGCACGACGGCGTGGGCGGCGGGCAGTTGGCGCGGGGTGACCAGCAGGTCGTAGACGAGTCGGTGGGCGGCGAGGGTGCGCAGGCCGCGCCGGACGTCGGGGCGGGCCAGCCAGTGCGGATCGGGTTCGTCCTGGACCTGGTGGCGCAGGCCGACGAGCCCGGCGGGCAGGGCGGCGAGCGCGTCCGGCAGGCCGGCGGCGGTGAGGTCGGCCCAGCCGACGACGCCGCGCACCGGCCCGTCCTCGGCGGCCAGGGCGAGGAGTTCGACGGTCTCCCGGGCGGAGGCCGAGGACTGGACCAGGACGGTGCCGGCGATGCGGTGCGCCGCGACGTGCGGGGCGAGGTCGGCCGGGGCGTAGCTGCGGCGGATCGGGTCGGCCCAGGGCCCGTCCATCCAGGGCTGGCCGCGGCGGGCGAGGTCCCACAGGTGGTGGTGGGCGTCGATGCGCATCGGGCGGCTCCCGGTGGTCGGGTCGGCGGGCGGGGCGTCAGACGTCCGCCGGCAGCGGCAGGTCGGGGTCGAGCAGCCCGCGGGCGACGAGGGCGTGCCAGAGGCCGGCCGGGACGGGGTGGCGGAACAGGGCCGCGTTCTCGGCGGCCTCGTCGGGCGAGGCGGCGCCGACCACGGCCGCGGCGACGGCCGGATGCCCGAACGGGAAGCGCAGCGCGGCGGCCTTGAGCGGGACGTCGAACGCGGCGCAGACCGCGGCGAGTCGGCGCGCACGGGCGAGGACCGCGGGCGGCGCCGGGGCGTAGTCGTAGGGCGCGCCGGGGGTCGGGTCGGCGAGCAGGCCGGAGTTGTAGACCCCGCCGACGACGACCGAGGTGCCGCGCCGGGCGCACACCGGCAGCAGGTCGGTGGCGGCGGTCTGCTCCAGCAGCGTCCAGCGGCCGGCGCAGAGCACCACGTCCACGTCGAGGTCGGCGACCAGGCGGGCCAGGACGCCGCTGTGGTTCATGCCGAAGCCGATGGCGCGGACGGTGCCCTCGGCGCGGAGTTCGGCCAGGGCCGGGTAGCCGGTCTCGTAGACCTCGCGCAGGTGGTGTTCGACGTCGTGGAGGTAGACGACGTCCACCGCGGCCACGCCGAGACGGGTCAGGGACGCCTCCAGGGTGGCCCGGATGCCGGCCCGGGTGAGGTCGCGCACCCTGGCCCGGGCGGGGGTGGCCACGAAGCCCTCGCCGGTGGGCCGTTCGCCGGGGGCGAGCGGGCGCAGCCGGCGGCCGACCTTGGTGGACAGCACGTAGCCGGACCGGTCGAGGCCGCGCAGCGCCCGGCCGAGGCGCTCCTCGGACAGGCCGACGCCGTAGTGCGGGGCGGTGTCGAAGTAGTGGGCGCCGGTGGCCAGGGCGGTGCGGACGACGGCTCGGGCGCGGGCCTCGGGGACGGGGCGGTAGAGGTTGCCCAGGGGTGCGCAGCCCAGGCCCAGCGGGGGGACGGTGACGCCGCTGCGGCCGAGGTGGCGTGGCCCGTGGGGCGGTCGGCTCATGGTGGCGGCCCGTCAGTCCTGCTTCTCGCCGCTGGTGAAGCGGGAGACGATCAGCGCGAGGAGGATGATCGCGCCGTTGAGGAACTGCGTCCACAGCGGCGGCACCCCGCCGAGGGTCATCACGTTGATGACGAGTTGGAGGGTGAGGACGCCGGTGAGCGCCCCGAAGAGGGTGCCGCGGCCGCCCTTGAGACTGATGCCGCCGATCACCGCGGCGGCGAACACCTGGAAGATCCAGCCGCTGCCCTGACTGGCGGAGACCGCGCCGTAGTGGCCGGTGTAGAGGATGCCGGCGAAGGCCGCGAGGCCGCCGGCGAGGACCAGGACGGTCCAGGTGATCCGGTCGGTGCGGATGCCGGCCGCCCGGGCCGCCTCCGGGTTGCCGCCGATCGCGTAGAGGGCGCGGCCGTGCCGGAGGTAGCCGAGCGCCGCACCGCCGAGGGCGAACAGGGCCAGGCAGATCCAGACGGCGGCGGGGACGCCCAGCCAGGCGGTCCGGCCCAGGTAGCCGAAGGAGTCCGGGACGTCGCTGAGGGAGCGGCCCTCGGAGAGGCCGACCTGGAGGCCGCGCAGCATGGTGAGCATGCCGAGGGTGGCGATGAAGCCGTTGACCCGCAGCCGGAGGATGAGGAAGCCGTTGGCGGCGCCGATGACCGCGCCCACGGCCAGGCACAGCGGGACCGCGCTCCAGGAGGGCAGCAGCCCCAGGCCGGCGAACCGGGTGCCGTGCGCGGGCAGCACCAGCCACAGGGCGACCACCGGCGCCAGGCCGATGGTCGACTCCAGCGACAGGTCCATCCGCCCGCTGATCAGCACCAGCGCCTCGCCGAGCACCAACAGGCCGAGTTCGGTGGACTGTTGGACGACGCCGATGAGGTTGTCCTCGGTGAGGAAGGCGGGCGAGACGATGAAGCCGACGACGCCGAGGAGGAGGATCACCGGGACGAGCGAGAGGTCCCGCCAGCGGCCGGCCGCGAGCCGGGGGCGGCGCACCCGGCGGGCCGGCGGCGCCTCGGCGGTCGGTGGTGCCGTGGTGTCGGTCATGGCGCGGTCCCTTCGGTCGCGGTCCCCTCGGGCGCGGTCCCCTCCGGCGCGGGGGCGTCCGGCCCGGGGGCGTCCGGCCCGGCGTCCGATACGGCGGGCGGGCCGGGGATGGCGGAGGCGTCGGGGATGGCGGGGGCGGCTCCCGCCAGGGCGGCCAGCAGGTCCGCCTCGCGCCAGCCGCGTCGGAACTCGGTGCGGGTCCGGCCGCGGACGACCGTCACCACCCGGTCGCAGATCCGCAGGTCGGCCGGCTCGTCGGAGACGACCAGCGCGCCGCGGCCGTCGTCGGCGACCCGTTGCACGACGCCGAGCAGGGCCTCCTTGGAGCGGACGTCCACGCCGTTGGTGGGGCGGACGGCGACCAGGACGGCGGGGTCGCGGGCCAGTGCGCGGGCGACCACCACCTTCTGCTGGTTGCCGCCGGAGAGCCCGGCGACGGGCTGGTCCGGCCCGGTGGTCTTGATGTCCAGCGCCGCGATCATCCGCCGGGCGAAGGCGCGGGTCCGGGCCGGCAGGACGGTTCCCCACGGGCCCAGGTGCGCGGTGACGGTCAAGGTGGCGTTCTCGGCGACGCTGCGGCCGGGGACCAGTCCCTCGCGGTGCCGGTCCTCGGGGACGTAGCCGATGCCGGCGTCCAGGGCGTGCGGCACGCTCCCGGGGCGGACCGGCCGACCGCGGACGGTGATCCGCCCGGCCTCGGGGGTGCGCAGTCCGGCCAGCGCCTCGGCGACCGCGGTGGTGCCGGCGGTCGCGGCGCCGGCCAGGCCCACCACCTCGCCGGCCCGGACGGTCAGGTCGATCGGCCCGAAGTGCCCACGCAGCGCCAGCCCTTCGGCCCGCAGCAGCGGCTCCCCGGTGCCGGAGGTGGTGCCGGAGGTGGTGGCGGAGGTGGTGGCGGAGGTGGTGGTCGTGGCGGCCCGGGCCGGCGACGGCACGCTCCGGCCGGGGCTCGGGCGCCCGGTCTCCTCCCCCGCCATCGCCGCCACCAGCGCCGCCTCGCCGAGCGCGGCGACCGGCGCGGTCAGCACCCACCGCGCGTCCCGGAGGACTGTAACGGTGTCACAGAGCGCATGGACCTCCTGGAGATGGTGCGAGATGAACAGGAACGCCACCCCCTGGGAGCGCAGTTCCCGCACCTTGCCGAAGAGCCGGGCGGTGCCGGCCGCGTCCAGCCGGGCGGTGGGCTCGTCCAGGACGATCAGCCGGGCGCCGCGCGACAGAGCGCGGGCGATCTCCACGAACTGCCGCTGCTCGACGCCCAGTTCACCGAGTCGGGCGCCCGGGTCGACATCCACGCCGTAGCCGGCGAGCAGTTCCCGGGCCCGGGCGCGCACCGCCCGCCACCGCAGGATCGGGCCGCCGGGGAAGTGGTTGAGGAAGAGGTTCTCCGCGACCGTCAGCCCGGGCACCGTCATCGACCGCTGGTGGACGCAGGCGACCTGCCGCTGCCAGGCGGCGGGGTCGCCCCAGCCGGGCGCCGCGACCCCGCCGAAGCCGACCCGCCCGGCGTCCGGCCGGACCAGCCCGGTCAGCACCGACACCAGGGTCGACTTGCCGGCGCCGTTGCGACCGACCAGGGCGTGCGCCTCGCCGGCCCGCACGGTCAGCCGCACGCCGTCCAGGGCGACGGTGGGCCCGTAGCGCTTGACGAGGCCCTCGGCGTGCACGGCCGGGGGCGCTTCGGGCCCCGGCTCGGCGGGCACCGACCGCTCGGGCGGCGGGCCACCGGGGGCGGCGGCCGTCACCTCCCCTGCTCCGTCCGGTTGGCCCACAGGTGCGGGTCGTCGACGTTGTCCTTGGTGACCAGCGGCGCGGGGAGCTGGTCCTCCAGGCCGTTCCCGATCCGCACGATGGTCGAACCGTGGTCGGTCGGCCCGGGCCGGAAGGTCTTCCCGGCGAGCGCCGCGCGGGCGTAGTACAGGGCGTACTCGGCGTAGCGGTCGGCGGGTTGGGAGAGGGTGGCGTCCAGGGTGCCGGCCCGGATGGCGGCCAGCTCCTCGGGGATGCCGTCGTTGGAGACGAGGGTGAGGTGGCCCGGCGTCCCGACGGGTTTGAGCAGTCCGCGCTGGCGCAACAGGGCCAGCACCGGCTGGAGGAAGGCCCCGCCGGCCTGGAGGTAGACGCCGTCGAGGTCCGGGTGCTGGGCCAGCAGGCTCTGGAGCTTGGCGGAGGCGACCTCGCCCTTCCAGTCCGTGGCCAGTTCGTGGACGGTGATCCCGGGGAACTTCCGCTTCATGCAGGACGCGAACGCCTCCGAACGGTCCCGGCCGTTGATCGAGCTGAGGTCGCCCTGGAGTTCGGCGACCCGGCCGTGGCCGCCGAGCCGCGCGCCGAGGTAGGCGCAGGACCGTTCCCCGTAGGCCCGGTTGTCGGCCCGGACGACCATGTAGACCGGGCCGTCGTCGGGGCGGGTGTCGACGCTGACGACCGGGATCTTCTTGGCGGCCAGGCGCCGGAGTTCGGCGGTGATGGCGCCGGTGTCCTGCGGGGCCATCACGATCGCCCGGGCGCCCTGGGCGGTCAGCGCCTGGACGTCGGAGACGACCTTGCCCACGTCGTTCTGGGAGTTGGCCAACGGGAGCGCGGCGGGGCCGCCGCGGGCCAGGTCCGCCTCCAGGTACCGCTGGTAGGAGTTCCAGAAGTCGGTGTCGGTGCGGGGCACGTCGATGCCGATCCGGCCGGCGGCGTCGCTGCCGCGGTTGCAGCCGGCCAGCACAGCCAGCACGGCCAGCACAGCCAGCGCGAGCGCCGCGGCGCCGACCGCCGTGCCGGTGGTGCGGGTGCGCGGTCTCATGGGTGGTCCCTCCCGTCGGGTCGGTGGCCCCTCGGTCGTGGGGGTCGGTGCGCAGCGGGCGGTGCGCGGCGGACGTCCGGCGCGCACGGCTCAACCGGCCGGCCGGGGCCGCAGCCCCTGCATCCCGCCGTCCACGGCCAGCGCGGTGCCGGTGATGCCGGAGGCGGCCGGGGACGCCAAGTGGACGATGGCCGCGGCGACTTCCGCCGCGGTCACCATCCGCCCCATGGGTTGACGGGCGTTCAGCGCGGCCCGTTCGGCCACCGGGTCGGCGGCCCGGTCGAGCAGCCGGGCGACCCAGGGGGTGTCCGCGGTGCCGGGGTTGACGCAGTTGACCCGGATGCCCTCCCGCAGGTGGTCCGCGGCCATCGCCAGGGTCAGCGCCAGCACCGCCCCCTTGCTCGCGCCGTACAGGGCCCGCTGGGGCAGTCCGGCGGTGGCGGCGATGGAGCAGGTGTGCGTGATGGAGACCGCCCCGGGCGCCTCGGCCGCGGCCCGCCGCAGGTGCGGCAGCGCGGCCCGGGCGGTGCGCACCAGCCCCAGCACGTTGACGTCCAGGACGTGCCGCCACTCCTCGTCGTCGTTGTCCGCGACGGTGCCGACGGCGCCGGTCCCCGCGTTGCCGACGAGCGCGTGCAGGGCGCCCAGCTCCGCCACCGCCGCCGCGACCGCGGCCCGCACGCCGGCGTCGTCGGTGACGTCCGCGGCGATCCGCAACGCCCCGGCCGGCGCCCCCGACGGATCGCGGTCCACGACGGCGACCCGGGCGCCGCGGGCCAGCAGCAGGGCCGCGGTGGCCGCCCCGATGCCCGAGCCGCCACCGGTGACCAGGGCCGCCAGCCCCGTGAAGTCCTGCGCGGCGGGCCCGCTCATGCCGGCACCCCCGCGTCCCGGCGCGCACCGCGCTCCCGCCACACCGGCCCCTCGGGGTAGCGGTACGCGGCGAGCGACGCCGACGCCATCCGGGCGGAGAACCCGGGGGCGGTCGGCGCGTGGTAGCGGCCGCGGGCGACGACCACCGGATCGGTGAAGTGCTCGTGCAGGTGGTCGACGTACTCGATCACCCGGTCCTCCCAACTCCCGGACACCGCCACGTAGTCGAACATCGCCAGGTGCTGGACCAGCTCGCACAGCCCCACGCCGCCGGCGTGCGGGCACACCGGCACCCCGTACTTCGCGGCCATCAGCAGGACCGCCAGGTTGTCGTTGACGCCGGCCACCCGGGCCGCGTCGATCTGCACGAAGTCCACCGCGCCGGCCTGCAACAGCTGCTTGAACCCGACCCGGTTGGCGACGTGCTCGCCGGTGGCGACCTTCACCGGCTGCCCGGCGCGCACCGCGGCGTGTCCCAGGACGTCGTCCGGGCTGGTCGGCTCCTCGATCCAGTGCGGGGCGTAGGGCGCCAGCGCGGTCATCCACCGGACCGCCTCGGCCACCTCCCAGCGCTGGTTGGCGTCGACCGCGATCCGCACGCCGGGCCCGACCGCGGCGCGGACCAGCCGCAGCCGCCGCAGGTCGTCGTCGAGGTCGGCGCCCACCTTCAGCTTGATCTGCGCGAAGCCGTCGGCCACCGCTTCCTCGGCGAGCCGGACCAGGGTGGCGTCGTCGTGGCCGAGCCAGCCGGGGGAGGTGGTGTAGGCGGGGTAGCCCTCGGCCTTGAGGCGGGCCGTGCGCGCGGCCCGGCCGGGCTCGGCGGCCCGCAGCAGGGCCAGCGCCTCGGCGGGCGTCAGCACGTCCGAGAGGTAGCGGAAGTCGACCAGTCCGACCAGCTCTTCGGGCGTCAGGCCGGCCAGGAACGCCCAGACCGGGCGGCCGGCGCGACGCGCGGCGAGGTCCCAGGCCGCGTTGACCACCGCCCCGGCGGCCATCTGCGCCACCCCCTTCTCGGGGCCGAGCCAGCGCAGCTGGGAGTCGTGGGTCAGCGCGCGGTGCAGCGCCCCGAGCCGGCCGACGGTGACCGGGGCGGGGTGGCCGACGACGTACGGGGCCAGGGCCCGGACCGCGGCGGCCACGACGTCGTTGCCGCGTCCGAGGGTGAAGCAGAGGCCGTGGCCGTCCGGGCCGTCGGCGGTGCGCAGCACGACGTAGGCCGCGGAGTAGTCGGGGTCGGGGTGCATCGCGTCCGAACCCTGGAGCCGGTCGGAGGTGGGGAAGCGGACGTCGTGGACCTCCAGCCCGGTGACGGTGTCGGTTCCGGCCATGGGCACGCCCCCTGGGGATGTCGTGTCACGCGCAGGTCGCGGGAGAACATCGGACCTTTCCCGGTCCTCCGATGTATAGCCCCGCCCCGAAGACCGCGTCCATACCCCGTACCCGAATCCGCCAGGACCGCCAGGGTGGTTGACCGATCGCCCCGCACTCCGTCACGCAACACCTCGGACCTATCCGTACACGCGCTCGCAAAGGGGCTGCGGATCGGTACCCCGGAAGCCGTAGTCTTGGGAGCGCACGCAACGGAACTAAAGCCGGCGGCCGCCCCGGGCGGTCGAGCCGGTCGGAAGGAGGGGCTGGGTGATCGAGCTGGAGGGGGTGCCCGAGCTGATCGACCCGGTCATGGTGGCCGCGTTCGAGGGCTGGAACGACGCCGGCGATGCCGCCTCCGCCGCGGTCGCCCACCTGGACCGGGAGTGGAAGGGCGAGGTCTTCGCCGCGCTCGACGCGGAGGACTACTACGACTTCCAAGTGAACCGCCCGACGGTCTTCCTGGAGAACGGCGTCCGCAAGATCACCTGGCCCACGACGCGGCTCTCGGTCGTCCGGATCGGGGACGCGGACGGCAAGGGCAACCCCCGCGACCTGGTCCTGGTCCGCGGCATCGAGCCGAGCATGCGCTGGCGCTCGTTCTGCAACGAACTCCTCGGCTTCGCCCACGAGTTGGGCGTCGAGATGATGGTGGTGCTGGGTTCCCTGCTGGGCGACACCCCGCACACCCGGCCGGTACCGGTCAGCGGCGTCACCTCCGACGCCGACGTGGCCCGCCGGCTGGACCTGGAGGAGTCCCGCTACGAGGGCCCCACGGGCATCGTCGGCATCCTCCAGGAGGCGTGCACCCACGCCGGCGTACCGGCCGTCAGCCTGTGGGCCTCGGTGCCGCACTACGTCTCCCAGCCGCCGAACCCCAAGGCCACCCTCGCCCTCCTCAACCGCCTGGAGGACCTGCTCGACCTGCGGATCCCGCTCGGCGAACTGACCGAGGACGCCCGCGCCTGGCAGCTGGGCGTGGACCAACTCGCCGCGGAGGACAGCGAGGTCGCCGAGTACGTCCAGTCGTTGGAGGAGGCCCGGGACACCGCGGAACTCCCGGAGGCGTCCGGCGAGGCCATCGCCCGCGAGTTCGAGCGCTACCTGCGCCGCCGCGACCCGCAGGCCGGCCCGGGGGTGGCGACCGAGGGCGGCCTCGCCGACGGCCGGGACGCCTCGTACCTCCGCGACACCGGCAGCGGCCGCACCCGGCCCCCGCGGGCCACGCCCAAGGAACCGCGCGAACCCCGGCCGTCGGACGACGCCGCGCCCCCGAAGGCGCCCGGCGCCCCGGAGCCCGGCGAGGACACCGGCACGCCGGGCGAAGGACGGGACGACGGCCGCACCGGCGGCGACGGCCCGCCGGAAGCGGGCACCGAGGACTGACCGGCCCGCCCGGCCCGCCCCGAGCGGGCCGCGGGCGGCACGGCGACGACGAAGGGGCGCCCCCACCATCCGGCGGGGGCGCCCCTCACGCGATCCGGGCGCGGGCGGGCGCCCTTACAGCGCCACGCCCAACAGCGCGTCCACCGCGCGGGAGACGAGGCCGGGCGCGCCCTCGTCCGTGCCGCCGCCGTCCTGCTGGCTGGCGGCCCAGCGGTCCACCGCGGCCAGCGCCGCCGGCGCGTCCAGGTCGTCGGCGAGCGCCGCGCGGAGCTCCTCCAGGAGCCCCTCGGCGGGCGGCCCGTCGGGACGGGAGACCGCGGACCGCCAGCGGCCCAACCGGGCCTCGGCGGCGGTGAGCTCCGCGTCGGTCCACTCCCAGTCGCTGCGGTAGTGGTGGGCCAGCAGCGCCAGGCGGATGGCGGCCGGGTCGGTGCCGGCGCGCCGCAGCGCGGAGACGAAGACCAGGTTGCCCTTGGATTTGGACATCTTCGCGCCGTCCAGGGCCACCATGCCGGCGTGCACGTACGCCTGGGCGAACGGGTGCTCACCGGTCAGCGCCTGGGCGTGCGAGGCGCCCATCTCATGGTGCGGGAAGGCGAGGTCGGAGCCGCCGCCCTGGACGTCGAAGCCCATGCCGAGGTGCTCCAGGGCGATGGCGACGCACTCGATGTGCCAACCGGGCCGGCCGCGGCCCAGCGAGCCGCCGTCCCAGCTCGGTTCGCCGTCGCGGGCGGCCATCCACAGCATCGGGTCGAGGGGGTTCTTCTTGCCCTCGCGGTCCGGGTCGCCGCCGCGCTCGGCGGACAGCAGCCGCATGGTCGCGGCGTCCAGGCCGGAGACCTCGCCGAAGTGCGCGTCGGACGCGACCGAGAAGTAGACGTCGCCGTCCAGCTCGTAGGCGGCACCGGCGTCGCGCAGCCGCTCCACCAGCGGCACGATGCGGGGTATCGCCTCGACGGCGCCTATGTAGTGGCGCGGCGGCAGCATCCGCAGCGCCGTCATGTCCTCGCGGAACAGGGCGGTCTCGCGCTCGGCGAGCACGGTCCAGTCGTCGCCGGTCGCCACCGCCCGCTCCAGCAAGGGGTCGTCGACGTCGGTGACGTTCTGCACGTAGTGCACCTGACGCTTCGTGTCGAGCCACACGCGCTGAACGAGGTCGAACGCGTTGTAGGTCGCCGCGTGCCCCATGTGGGTGGCGTCGTACGGCGTGATGCCGCAGACGTAGATACGGGCGACGGGACCGGGGGCGAGGGTTACTCGTCCGCCGGTCGCGGTGTCGTGGATCCTCAGGTCGCGGCCCTGACCGGGCAGGGCGGGGACCTCAGAAGCGGGCCATGCATGCATGCCTTGAGCGTAACCGGACGGATGTTCCGCATACGAACCGGAGGGGGCTCTCTGGCCGGAAAGGCGGTCTTGTGTTCCACCGCCGGATGTGCCAGGCGCGAACGGCGGCACATGCGTCAGCCGCTCCGGTGGAGCCGGCGCCCGCACCGGGGCCCGGCGGCGCCGGGGATCAGACCGGCGGCCACGGAATCGCCGGCCACTCCCCGCTCGGCTCCGGATGCCGCCCGCTGCTCAGCAGCCCGTCCACCCGCGCCCGCAGCGCCGTCAGCTCGGCGTCCGTG
Organism: Streptomyces sp. VTCC 41912; assembly: GCF_045799175.1. Lineage (NCBI taxonomy): Bacteria > Bacillati > Actinomycetota > Actinomycetes > Kitasatosporales > Streptomycetaceae > Streptomyces > Streptomyces sp. VTCC 41912. Next base: position 58,101 of record NZ_JBJMAB010000025.1, on the reverse strand, counting down.
ATCAGTTCGGCCAGCCGGACGGCGAGCGGCGCACCGTCCGCCAACTCGGTCCGCACCCCGCGCAGCACGGTCAGCACCTCGTCGGTCAGCGGCTCCCCGGCCCACCCCCACAGGAGCGTGCGCAGCTTGTCGGCCGAGTTGAACGTCACACCGTGATCGATCGCGAAGAACGCGCCGCCGGCGCCGGGAAGCAGGTGGCCGCCCTTGCGGTCACCGTTGTTGATCACCGCGTCCAGCACCGCCAACCGGCGCAGCCGCGGATGGTCGGCGTGGACCAGCAGCGCGGTGCGGCCCGCGCCGATGTCCGCCCGCCCGACCGCCTTCCACCCCGGCGCCGGCTCGTCCTCGGCGACCAGCGCCAGCAGCTCGGGCGCCTCGTCGCCGTCCCCGGGCGGGGCTATCCACTCCTGGACCATGCCGGTCCCGTAGGGGCCGTCCCGCAGCACCGTGGTGGGGATCAGGTCCCAGCCGCAGGCCCGGGAGACCTCGTACGCGGCGACCTCGCGCTGGGCGAGCGTGCCGTCCGGGAAGTCCCACAGCGGGCGCTCGCCGCGGACCGGCTTGTAGACGCAGGCGGCGCTGCGCCCGTCGAGCGCGACGGTGCAGTACAGCACGGCGTTGGAGGCGTCCTGGATCTGGCCGCGGACGGTCAGCTCGCCCTCGGCGAGCAGCTCCGGCGTCAGGCTGCCGACGGGCTCCGCCGGGGTGGTGGGGGCGGCGTCCGGGCCGGCCGGTTCGACGGTGGGCTCCATGGGGCTCAGGCGTCCCGCCGGTATCCGTTCTGGCGCGGGCATACGTGTCCCTCCGGATCGAGCGGCAGGCTGCACAGCGGGCACGGCGGACGGCCGGCGTTGACGACGTCCAGCGCCCGCTTGGCGAACGCCCGGGCCATGGTGCCGGTCAGCCGCACCCGCAGCATCGGCGGGCCGTTCTCGTCGTCCTGGAGCAGCCGCTCCTCGGCGTCGGCGAGGTCCTCGTCGCTGTCGGCCTCCAGCTCGACCAGCGCCTGGGCCTCGACGATCATCCGCTCGTCCTCGCCGTCCCAGGCCAGCGCCATGGTGCCGACCCGGAACTCCTCCTCCACCGGCGACTCCAGCGGCGCGGTGTCGGTCATCTCGGACGGCGAGACGGCGGGCACCGGGGCGCTGCCGCCGCTGCGCCGCACCACCTCGTCCAGCAGTTCGTCGATCCGCTCGGCGAGCGCCGCCACCTGCGTCTTCTCCAGGGCGACGCTGGTGGTGCGACCGCCCGCGGTGGCCTGGAGGAAGAAACTACGGCGGCCAGGCAGCCCGACCGTACCGGCCACGAAACGGTCCGGTAGGTCGTAGAAGAACACCTGACGGGACAACGTCCTGCTCCGATTGTGTCGACTGCTGGGTCAGTGCGGGCGCTGCGGTCGCGGTGCCCCAAAGGGTTACTGCGCGGATCACACGGGCGTCGCAGCGCCGTCGCACCACCCTACTGCGCCCGCTGATCACGCTGCGCCCGCACCGCCCCCGACGGCCGCGTCCCGCTCGCCGCCCGCCGCGCCGTCCGCGCGGGGCAGCAGCGACGCGAGGTCACCGGTGTCACCCAGCCGCACCACGTAGGGGCGGAGCCGGGTGTAGCGGATCACGGTCACCGAGCACGGTTCCACGGAGATCCGCTGGAAGAGGTCCAGGTGCATGCCGAGTGCGTCCGCGACCAGGGACTTGATGATGTCACCGTGCGAGCACATCAGATAGGTCGCCTCGGCGCCGGCGGTCTCCTCGACGCGGGCGTTCCAGTCCCGCACCGCGCTCACCGCGCGGGCCTGCATCTCCCGCATCGGCTCGCCGCCGGGGAAGGCGGCCGCGGAGGGGTGCTGCTGGACGGTCTCCATCAGCGGCTCGTCGGTCAGCTCGGCGAGCTTGCGGCCCGACCAGTCTCCGTAGTCGCACTCGGTGATCCGTTCGTCGGTCTCCAGGCGCAGCTCGGGGCGGGCGTCCAGCAGCGGCGCCAGGGTCTCCAGGCAGCGTTGGAGCGGGCTGGAGACGGCGGCGGCCAGCGGGACTCCCGCGAGCCGGGCGGGCAGCGCCGCGGCCTGGGCGGCGCCGCGTTCGTCGAGGGCGACGCCGGGGGTCCGGCCGGCGAGCACACCGGAGGTGTTGGCGGTGGAGCGGCCGTGCCGCACCAGGATCAGCGTGGGCATGACCGCAACCCTAGGGCAGGCCGCCGGCGACTGGCCCGCTTCCCTGGCAGGGGCCCCGGCGACGGGCGAGAATGCCTGGTGTGATCGTGGACTGCGCCATCTACCGCGAGGGCCGCCGCAGCGAGTGCGCGACGGACTTCTCCCGCGCGCTGGACGCGGCCCGGGCGGAGGGCCACTCCTTCCTGTGGTTGGGCATGCACGAGCCGACCCAACACGAGTTCGACCAGGTCAGCAGCGAGTTCGGCCTGCATCCGCTGGCCGTGGAGGACGCCCTCAAGGCGCACCAGCGGCCCAAGCTGGAGGTCTACGACGACTCGCTGTTCATGGTGCTGAAGCCGATCACCTACGACGTCGCGGCCGACACCGTGACCGCTTCGGAGCTGATGCTCTTCGTCGGCGACTCCTTCGTGGTCACCGTCCGGCACGGCACGGCCAGCCCGCTGGCGACGGTCCGGCAGCGGCTGGAGCAGCATCCGGAGATCCTGCGGCACGGCCCCGGTGCGGTGCTGTACGCGGTCAGCGACGCGGTGGTGGACCACTACCTGGAGGTCGCCGGCGAACTCCAGGTGGACATGGAGGAGTTGGAGGCGGAGGTGTTCGCCCCGATCCGCCGGGAGACCCGGAACACCGCCGCGCAGATCTACGCGTTCAAGCGCGAGGTCCTCGAATTCCGGCGGGCCACCGTGCCGTTGGTCGATCCGATGAGCCGGCTGCAGGACACCCGCGTGCCGTTCATCCACGACCACGCCCGGCCGTTCTTCCGGGACGTCGACGACCACCTCACCCGCGTCAACGAGTCCGTGGAGGGCCTGGACCGGCTGCTGTCGGACATCCTCGCCGCCCATCTGGCGCAGATGGGGGTCCGGCAGAACGACGACATGCGCAAGATCTCGGCGTGGGCGGCGCTGGCCGCGGTGCCGACGCTGATCGCCGGCATCTACGGCATGAACTTCCACGACATGCCGGAGCTGTCCTGGTCACTGGGCTATCCGACGATCCTGCTGCTGATGGCCGTCATCGAGGTGTCGCTCTACCGGTTGTTCAAGCGCCGCGGCTGGCTGTGAGGCGTCCGGCCCGGCGCGCCGGTCAGGCCAACTCCGGTGCGGCGGTGGCCGGACCGCCCAGCGCGTCGCGCCGCTCGGGCATGGCGAGGCTGACCATCCGCCGCCAACCGAGCAGCCGCTCGTAGCCGTAGTAGGCCGTGATCCCCGCCGTGAGCAGTGCGGACTTCAGCGGCGGCCAGCGCAGCAGGCGGCCCATGTGCGCCATCACGGCCAGGCTGACGTCCCGGTGCACGGCGATCTCGGCGAGCGCGCACTCCCGGAGGGTCCGTTGGATGGTCCGCCCGTGGCCGGCCCGCGCCAGGCGCAGCAGTTCCTCGTGGCAGTAGGCGAGGTGGTTCTCCTCGTCGTGGCAGATCATCGTGACCGCCCTGCCGACCTCGGGGTGGTCGCCGAAGAACCGGCGCAGCAGCAGCATCTGCTCGGCCGCGCGCTGCTCGGTGACCCGGCTGTGGGCGAGGTAGGTGATGACGTCCCGTTCGGTGAGCGGCTCGTCGCCGTGGAGCTTGTCGTGGGCCAGTCCGATGCCGCGGCGCTCCAGCAGCACGGTGTAGTCGGTGGCCGCCGGGACCTCGACGGGCGTCAGGCCGCGCTTGCGCAGCAGCGCGTGGAAGATCCGGCCGTGCTTGTCCTCGTCGGCGCCGTGCCGGGCGACCTTGGGCGCCAGCGCGCGCTGGGACGTCGGGAGCAGCGCGGCGATCCGGCCGTTCTCCCAGCCCCCCTGGGCCTCCCCGCTGGCCGCGATGGAGCAGAACAGGCGGTAGGAGGCGTCGTTGTCGACGATCTCCTGGAACAGGCTCCTGACCGAGAACATCAGCGTCACCTCCGAACGGACACGCCCGTAGACGGCAAGCCAAATGCCGTGTTCCGGCGGGGGCAACCGGGGGCGGTGCCCCGTGCGCCCGTTCGCCTGACCGGGTCGGCGCCGGGCCCGTAACCCGCCCGGGGCTGAGCCGTTGAGTTCCGTGACGGCCGTGGCGGGGAAGACCCCCGAGCCCCCACCACGGCCGCAGTGCTCCCCGACAGGCCCGGTGCCCAGGCACCGGGCCTGTCCGGCGTCCGGGACGCCGCGGGGGCTACGCCAGGCCGGCGCGCTCCAGCGCCTCGACGCCCGCGCGCAGCGCGGCCACCCGCTCGTCGAGGGTGAAGCCGGCCGGGGCCAGCGTCAGGGTGGTCACGCCGACCGCCGCGTACGCCTGCATCCGCTCGGCGATCCGGTCGACCGAACCGAGCAGGGTGGTCTGGTCGATCAGCCGCTCGGGGATCGCCGCGGCGGCGCCGGCCTTGTCACCGGCCAGGTACTTGTCCTGGATCTCGGCGGCCTCCTTCTCGTACCCCATCCGCTGCGCCAGCTGGTTGTAGAAGTTCTGCTTCCGGCTGCCCATGCCGCCGACGTACAGCGCGGTGTACGGGCGGAACTGGTCGGCGAGCGCGCTGACGTCCGCGCCGACCGCCAGCGGGAGGGTGGGGCAGACGTCGAAGCCCTCCATGGTCGCGCCGGCCGCCTCCCGGCCCGCCCGCAGGTGGGAGAGGGCGGTCTCCTCCAGGTGGTCGGCGGAGGGGAAGATCAGCAGCGCGCCGTCGGCGATCTCACCGGTCTGCCGGAGGTTCTTGGGCCCGATCGCGGCGATGTAGAGCGGGATGTGCTCGCGCTGCGGGTGGACGGTGAGCTTCAGCGGCTTGCCCGGGCCGTCCGGCAGCGGGAGCGTCCAGTGCTGGCCCTCGTAGGACAGCCGCTCGCGGGACATCGCCTTGCGGACGATCTCCACGTACTCACGGGTGCGGGCCAGCGGCTTGTCGAACTTCACGCCGTACCAGCCCTCGGAGACCTGCGGGCCGGAGACGCCCAGGCCGAGCCGGAAGCGACCACCGGAGAGGGAGTCCAGGGTCGCCGCGGTCATCGCGGTCATCGCGGGCGTGCGGGCCGGGATCTGGAAGATCGCCGAGCCGACGTCGATCCGCTCGGTCTGCGCGGCCACCCAGGACAGCACCGTGGGGGCGTCGGAGCCGTACGCCTCGGCGGCCCAGCAGACCGAGTAGCCGAGGCGGTCGGCCTCCTGCGCCACCGCGAGATTGTCGGAGTCCATGCCGGCGCCCCAGTAACCGAGGTTGATGCCAAGCCTCATACCGCTCCCCTTACCCATCAGTAACGTCGCTGTTCCGCGGACTCTAGCGCGCGGGTGCCGGAGCCGTCATCGGTGGGCGACGACCGGCCCGGGACCCGTCGCGCTGCCGTTGTCCACAGGTCCCCTGATCGTGCCGCACGGCGCGTAGGGTCTGGGCCCATGGAGCAAAGGCACCTCGGCCGCACGGGTCTGCGCGTGTCCCGCCTCGGGCTGGGCACCCTGAACTGGGCACGCGACACCGGCGAACAGGACGCCGCGGAACAGCTCAAGACGTTCTGGGAGGCCGGCGGCACCCTCGTCGACACCGCCGACATCTACGCCGACGGCGGCGCCGAGTACCTCCTCGGCCGGCTGATGGAGGGGCTGGTGCCACGCCCCGACCTGGTCGTCGCCACCAAGGCCGGCAGCGTCCTCGCCGCGGACCGCCGGGTCGACGGCTCGCGCCGCCACCTGCTCACCGCCCTGGACGCCTCCCTCGCCCGCCTGGGCACCGACTACGTGGACCTCTGGCAGCTGCACGCCTTCGATCCGCGCACCCCGTTGGAGGAGACCCTCCAGGCGCTCGACCTGGCGGTCACGACCGGCCGGGCGCGCTACGTGGGCCTGGCGAACTTCTCCGGCTGGCAGCTCGCCAAGGCCGCCACCTGGCAACTGGCCGCCCCCGACGTCCGCAACCGGCTGGCGAGCACGCAGATGGAGTACTCCCTGGTCCAGCGCGGCGTCGAGCGCGAAGTACTGCCCGCCGCCCGGGACCTGGGCCTCGGGCTGCTGCCCTCGTCCCCACTGGGCCGCGGCGTGCTCACCGGCAAGTACCGCCACGCCACTCCGGCCGACTCCCGCGGCGCCTCGGACCACCTCGCGCCGTTCGTCGCGCCCTATCTGGACGACACCGCGAGCCGGGTCGTCGACGCGGTCGCCACGGCCGCCGACGGACTCGCCGTCACGCCCCTGCACGTCGCGCTCTCCTGGATCCGCGACCGCCCGGGCGTCACCGCCCCGCTCCTCGGCGCCCGCACCGCGCAGCAGCTCAGAGCCGCGTTGTCAGTGGAGGCGCTTAGTCTTCCTGACGAGATCCGCCGGGCGCTGGACGATGTGTCGGCTCCGGTGCACCACTATCCCGACCACGACTGGAGCACGCTGTGAGTACCGACCGCGCCGGCGACAACCCGCCCGAGCAGGAGGCTGCCGCGCCCGGTGACGAGGCGGTCGGCGCGGCCGGCAGCGCGGCCGGCGCCGAGGGCGCCCCCCAGTCCGGCCCCGCCGCCTCGGTGGCGGCGCTGGCGGCGGCGGTGCGGGCCGTGGAGAGCGGTGAGCGCTCCGCCGCGTCGTTCTTCGCCGAGGCCCCGCGGGCCGGCAAGCCCGCCGCACCCGCCGCCCGCCCCGCGGCCGGCGGGACCGAAGGCCCGGGCCGGGGCGGGCAGTCGGCTCCGGCGGGCCCGGCGCCCGCCCCGACCCGCCCGACCGCACCGGACCCCGCCGCCCGGGACACCGCACCCGCCCCCGCGGTCCCCGCGGCCCGCCCCGCCGTCGCCCCGGCACCCGGCATCGAGGGCGTGCGGCGGGTGCTCGCGGCCGGCGGCGCCCCCGAGGCGCTCGCGGAGCGGGCCGCGGAGACGCTCGGCCAGCAGGCCGCCGAGACGCTGACCGAGGATCCCTGGCAGCTGCTCGCGGTCCCCGGCGTCCGCCCCGAGCAGGCCGACGGCTTCGCCCGGGCCCTGCTCGGCGCCGCCTGCGGGCCGGGCGACGAGCGGCGCGCCCAGGCACTGATCGGCTGGCTGCTGGAGCAGGCCGCCCTCGCCGGCCACTCCGCCCTGGAGGCGTCCGCACTGCGCGCCGCCCTCGCCCAGCGCGCCGTCCCTGACCCGGACGAGGCCCTCCAGCACGCCATCGCGGACGGCGCGGTGCTGGTCTTCCAGGACGCGCTGGAGACCCCGGGCCGCGCCCGGGCCGCCACGGACGACGACGCGGAGCAGCCGGTCCGCGTCCTGCTCGGCCTGGACCGGTTCGCGATGGCCGAGGAGAGCGTCGCCGACGGCCTGGCCCGCCTGCTGAACACCTTCGAACGGCCGGCGGACGAGCCCACGACCGCCATGCCGGGCGCCACCACCGACGACGCCGGGGCCGACGGCGAGCCCCCGGCGCCCCAGGGCCCCGCGACCGAGGACGGCCCCGAAGCCACCGCCCCGGAGGACGCCGGGGCGGACGACGCGGCGGACGCCCGCGTCCACCCCTCCGCCGGCGCCTGGGCGGCCGTCGCGACGGCCGCACCGTCGTCCTCCGCCGCCGAGCTGATCCAGACCGTCGCGTCCAGCGGCCTGACGACGCACACCGGCGGCGAGGCGGCCCGCGCCGAACCCGCCGCACTGATCGCCGCGGCCCGCGCCCTCGGGCTGCGGGCGTGCGGCGCGACCCACACCGCGGACGGCCGCCGGCGGCTGGCCGCCCACCTCGCCGAGGTCGCGGCGGACGGCGCCGCCGCCGAGCCGGCCGGGGCGGACGCCGCGGTGACCGTCGCCGGCCTGCTGTCCGGCCAGGAGGGCCCGGGCCGGGACGCCGACGGTGCGCTCGCCCTCGACCTCCTCGTGGTGCTGGACGCCCCGCAGCTCGACCTGGACACCGCCGCCGTGCTCGTCGAGTCGCTGTCCGACGGGACGCGCCTGGTGCTCAGCGGCGATCCCGGCGTCCTGTGGTCCGCCGGCCCCGGCCGGCTCTTCCAGGACGTCCTGCAGTCCCGCTTCTGCCCCCAGGTCGCGTCCCGCACCCCGGACTTCGGCCCGATCGGTGAGCTGGTGTCGGGCATCGGCGTCGGCGAGCTCGACGCGGTCCAGGCGCCCGGCAAGGAGGTGGTGACCGTTCCGGTCCGGGACGCCGGCGAGGCGGTCCACCGCACCGTCCAGCTGGTAGCCGACTCGGTGCCCCGGGCCCTGGGCATCCCCGCCGACCAGACGCAGGTCATCACCGTCGGCCACGGCGGCGCCGCCGGCACCCGCGCGCTGAACTCCGCGCTCAAGGAACGCCTCAACCCCGGAGCCGGCCGGTTCGGCGGCTTCGACTCCGGCGACCGCGTGGCCTACGCCCCGGCGCCGGGCCGGACGCTGACCGGCACGGTCACCGGCGCCGACGCCGAGGGCCTGCACCTCGACTGCGAGGGCACCGCCGTGGTCGTCCCCCGCGAGGAGGTGGCGTCGGGCGCCGTCCGGCACGGCTGGGCACTCACCGCCCACCAGGCGGCCGGGTCGCGCTGGCCCGCCGCGGTCGTGGTGCTGCCCGGCGACGCCGCCGGCGGGCTGACCCGCGCCTGGGTCTACACCGCCTTCAGCCGCGGCGAGCGGCACCTGTCGGTGGTCCAGGGCGTGGACCAGGCGCTCGCCCGGGCGGTCGCCGAACTGCCCGCCAAGGAACGCACCACCCGGCTGCGGACGCTGCTGCGGTTGCAGGCCGAGGAGCAGGCGGCCGATCCGGCGGCGGACTGACCGCACGCACCCCGCGCGGCGACGGGCCCGCGGGGCGACGGCACACCGGCCGTCCGCCCCGCGGGCCCGCTGCGCCGCGTCTCACCTGCTCCGGTCGGCCGGCTCCAGGAGGTCGTCCTCGTCATCGTCGTCGTCGAGTTCCTCGTCGAAGACCGAGCTGACGTCGAAGCGGCACACCACCCGCTGCGGATCCGCGTGGTCGAACGGCGCGGCGAGCCACTCCCCCGGCTCCGCCGGCTCGTCCACGGCCGCCACCCACAGGGTGGAGTCCCCCTCCTCCAGGCCGAACTCCCGGTGCCGGGAGGCGATCTCGTCCGGTTCGTACTCGCCGAAGAGCACCCCGAGCGCGGCGTGGACGCTGCTGCCGACCACCGCGACGGCGTCGGCGGCGCGGCCGGTCGCGTCAGTGGCGGCGTCCGGGTCCAGCGCCGCGATGCGCTGTGCCTGATGCAGCAGGCGCTGCGGCTTCGCGACGGTGTAGTCGCGCCGGATGAGCACGCTCAGCGCGCTCGGCTCCTCGGGGCCCGCGTAGGCGGGCAGGGCGTCGTTCCCGGGGATCTCGAAGGGGGTGACCTCGTCGTAGGCGTCGTAGAGCAGCTCGTCATAGGCCTCAGCGGCCGCGGCGACTTCGTCGAACGCGGCGTAGACGGCCGGGTCCTCCGGCCCCGAGCGGCGCTCGACCGCGTCGAGGTGACGGTCCAGCGCGGCTTTGACCGCCTCAGCGGCGGCACGTACCTCGGCAGCGGAAGGCTGCGCAGCATCAGACATAGTGCAGACGCTATCCGTACCGGGGCCGGTCCCGCACAATAGATGCGATGCCGGAATACGAATTCTGCGATGTGTATGTGCCTCGGGGCGTCTCCCGCAAGGCCGCCACACGCCTGCTGACCGACCACGCCGAGTACGGACACTGGGAGTTGGACCGACTTCGTCTCAATCCCGACGGCAGTCGTCGGGTGCGGCTGCGCCGCCGGATCATCCGACAGCTCCGCGCCACCTGGTGAGTCCCGGGAGCGCGTGATCGCAGCAGAGCGGGCCCCGGTGAGGTACGGGGCCCGCTCCGTCGTGCTGTCACACCGCGGTCGCCGCTCAGCTACGGGCGGTGCGCGCCCGCCGGTAGAGGACCGCCCCGCCGAGCAGCATGCCGGCACTGGCCGGGATCGCGTACCCGAGGGCCCCGGCGCCGGTGTGCGCCAGCTGCTCCCCGCGCTCCGGCGTCACCGTCCGGGCGTGCGGTGCACCGGCGGTCTGCGTCCGCACGCCCGGGACGTCCGGCGTCTGCGGGGTGGACGACCGCGGCTCGTGCGGGCTGCCGGGCTGGTGCGGCGTCCCCGGCTGGTGCGGGGTGCCCGGGTGGCCGGGAGTACCGGGGTGACCGTGCTCCGGCGGCTGGCCGGGCTGCGCCGGGTGCCCCGGGTGGGACGGGTGCCCCGGGTGGGACGGGTTCCCGGGGTGCGACGGGTTCCCGGGGTGCGACGGGTTACCGGGGTGGTGCGGGCGTCCCGGGCCCGACGGCGCGGTGTTGGCGCAGTCGTTCCCGAAGGACGGGTTGAGCACGCCGACCACGTCGACGCTGTTGCCGCACACGTTGACCGGAACGTCGACCGGGGCCTGGATGGTGTTGCCGGACCCGACGCCCGGGGAACCCTTCGCCCCGCCCACGGCGGTCGCCCCGCCGTGCCCACCGGACGTCCGCCGGTGCGTGCCCCCCTGGTCGTGCGTCCGCCCGTGGCCGCCGCCGTGCCGGCCGCCGGAGCCGTTCGCGCAGTGGTTGCCGAACGCCGGGTTGAGCACGCCGACCACGTCGACGGTGTTGCCGCACACGTTGACCGGGACGTCGATCGGGGCCTGGATGGTGTTGCCCGATCCGACCCCCGGCGAATGTGCCGTACCGCCCGCGGCGTTGGAGTCCGCCTGGGCGTATCCGGCGGCCATGGCGAGCATGCCGCCTGCGGCCGCCATGGTGATCAGGCCTTTTCGTGCGACCTGCCTCATAAGTCTTCCCCTGCCTTGTGCCTTACTGGAATGCGGCGGGTGGCGGCCGGCGGAGGTGTGGGTCACGCTCCGCGGACCGCCTCAGGTGGAGGATGCACCCGGCCGCGAAAATGCCCAGCGGCTCCGGAATGCCGCAAGGACACTCCGGAGCCGGACCGGGCCGGCCCTCAACGGGCCGGAGACGTCATCGGTAACGTCAGCCGTTCACGCAGGTGTTGCCGAAGGACGGGTTCAGCAGGCCGATCACGGAGATCGTGTTGCCGCACACGTTGACGGGGATGTGCACCGGAGCCTGGACGACGTTGCCGGAGACCACACCCGGGGAGTGCACCGCAGCACCCTGGGCACCGGAGTCGGCAACGGCCAGACCGGCACCCGCGATGACGACACCACCGGCGATCGCGGCAGCGGCGACGACCTTCTTGATCATGGTTCCTCCTAGTAGGCAATGCGGTCCCAGCCGCGGACCGCAGTCTGATCAACGAAGGCCGTGCCGTTGAAGCTACGAACACATCGCGGCGTTCACCCTTTCCGGCGAAGTCAATGTGAAAGGCAGGGAATTCACATCGACTTCACACTCGCCGTGGGCCACCGCACAGGTCGCCTTCCGGCAGGCACGACCCAGCAGGGAAGCCGCCGACGGCTCCGCGCGCGGACACACGACCCACCGGCGGCGTCGTCGCCGGCCGCACGCCCGCTCGCACACCTCTCCCCCGGCCGAACGGGCTTTCCCTTCCGGCCGGGGCGCAGCGGTGTGCCGCGCTCAGCTCTGCTCGATGCTCAGCTCTGCTCGATGAACCGGTCGAGCACCCGCACCCCGAACTTCAGCCCGTCCACCGGGACCCGCTCGTCCACCCCGTGGAACATCCCGGCGAAGTCCAGCTCCGGCGGCAGCTTCAGGGGGGCGAACCCGAACCCGCGGATGCCCAGGTCGTCGAAGGACTTGGCGTCGGTGCCCGCGGAGAGCATGTACGGCACGGCCCGGGCGATCGGGTCCTCGGCCTGGAGCGCCGACTGCATCGCGTCCACCAGGGCGCCGTCGAACGTGGTCTCCAGCGCCTTGTCCGCGTGGATGTCCTCGCGCTTGACCCGCGGCCCGAGGATCCGGTCCAGGTCCGCCAGGAACTCCTCCTCGTACCCGGGCAGGAAGCGGCCGTCGACGTGGGCGGTGGCCTCGCCCGGAATCACGTTGATCTTGTAACCGGCGCCGAGCTGCGTGGGGTTGGCGGTGTTCCGCAGCGACGCGCCGATCAGCTTGGCGATGCCGCCGAGCTTGGCCAGCGTGGCGTCCATGTTCTCCGGGTCCAGCTCGGTGCCCAGCGCGTCCCCGAGCTCGTCCAGGAAGGCCCGCAGCGTCTTGGTCACCCGCACCGGGAACTCGTGCCGGCCCAACCTCCCCACGGCCTCGGAGAGTTCGGTGATGGCGTTGTCCCGGTGGATCATCGAACCGTGCCCGGCCGAGCCGGCCACGGTCAGCTTCATCCAGTGCATGCCCTTCTGGGCCGTCTCCACCAGGTACAGCCGCAGGTTCTCGTTGACGGTGAAGGAGAACCCGCCGACCTCGCTGATCGCCTCGGTCACCCCCTCGAACAGCTCGGGGTGGTGGTCGACGAGGTACCGCGCGCCGTAGGTGCCGCCGGCCTCCTCGTCCGCGAGGAACGCCAGCACGATGTCCCGCGGCGGCTTGCGCCCCGTGCGCAGCCGGTCCCGCACGACGGCGAGCGTCATGGCGTCCATGTCCTTCATGTCGACCGCGCCGCGGCCCCACACGCACCCGTCGGCGATCTCCCCGGAGAACGGGTGGTGGGTCCAGTCGTCGGCGTTGGCCGGCACCACGTCGGTGTGCCCGTGGATCAGCAGGGCCGGCCGCGACCGGTCCGCGCCCTCGATCCGTGCGACGGTCGACGCCCGGCCCTTGTGCGACTCGAAGATCTGCGGCTCCAGGCCGACCTCGGCGAGCTTCTCCGCGACGTACTCGGCGGCGACGCGCTCCCCCGGACCCGAGTGGTCCCCGTAGTTGCTGGTGTCCATCCTGATCAGGTCCCGACAGAGGTCGACCACCTCGTCCTCGCCGGTGATCGTGCGGGACGGCTGCGCCTCGCTCATGCCGAAACCTCGCTTCGTCCGGCCCCGCATGCACGGGCCTCGCACCTCTCCGTCGTTCGCTCGCGGAGCTGGCTCACACTGCCTCCTGTTGGTTCACGGCCGCGGCGGCGTCCGAGGGCGCACCGCGGCGGGGTCCACCGCCATCCTCCACCCCGCACCCGCTCCGCCCAAGGCCGCAATGATCCCGACATGCGCTGGTCACAGGCGCGCGGCGGCCCCGGACCGGGGGTGATCGACCACCCCTGAACGTTTGCTATTGTTTTCCTCGTCGGAACGGCCCGGAGGTCGCAACGACAGACACCCTGTCCGGGTGGCGGAATGGCAGACGCGCTAGCTTGAGGTGCTAGTGCCCTTTATCGGGCGTGGGGGTTCAAGTCCCCCCTCGGACACCACATGGCACAGGCCCTGGATCTTCGGATCCGGGGCCTGTTGTCGTTCTGGCGCCTCCCACCGCCGCCTCCTCGGGGCCCCGCCGGGCGTGCGGAATTTCCGGTGCGGGGGTGCGGGGTCGTGCGTAGGGTGCCCCCGTTCATGGACGGTGAGAGGGGTGCGGGTGGTGTTGATCTTTGATGCGGACGACACGTTGTGGGAGAACAACGTGATCTTCGAGCGGGTGATCGACGAGTTCACGGGGTGGCTGGCGGGGCCGGGGCTGGACCGGGCGGCGGTGCGGGCGGTGCTCGACGGGATCGAGGCGGCGAACGCGGTGACGCTGGGGTACGGGAGCAGGGTGTTCCTGCGGAGCCTCGGGGAGTGCGTGGAGCGGGTGCGGGGGCGGGCGGCCACCGCGGCGGAGCGGAGCCGGATCGCGCGGTGGGAGGCGGCGTTCGCGGGCGATCACGTGGAGTTGATGCCGGGGGTGGCCGAGACGTTGGCGGAGTTGGCGGGGCGGCACGAGTTGCTGCTGCTGACCAAGGGGGACCAGGCGGAGCAGCAGCGGAAGGTGACCGCTTCGGGGCTGACCGGGCACTTCCGCGGGGTGCACATCGTGCCGGAGAAGGACGTCGCCACGTACGAGGAGCTGACGCGGGCCTACGGGTTGGTGCCGGAGCGGACGTGGATGATCGGGAACTCCCCGAAGTCGGACATCCTGCCGGCCCGTTCGGCGGGGTTGAACGCGGTGTTCATCCCGCACGTCCACACCTGGGCGCTGGAGCACGAGGAGGTGGATCCGGACGATGCGAAGGTGCTGCGGTTGGCGGAGTTCGGGGAGTTGGTGCGGCACTTCTAGGGCGCGGTCCGCAGGTCCGCCGGCCGCCGCCGGGCGCGCGGCCGGTCCCCGTTCGGGGCGGTCGTGGGCCCGGCGGCCGGTGCGGTCACAGCGGGTCGGCGGCGGTGAGCGTGTCGGAGGCGAGGGTCAGCCAGCGGGTGAGCGCGAGCTCGCGCAGGAAGCGGGGGTCGTGGCTGACCACGAGGAGGGCGCCCTCGTAGGAGTGGAGGGCGGTGACCAGGCGGCGGACGGAGGACATGTCGAGGTTGTTGGTCGGTTCGTCGAGGAGGAGGAGTTGGGGGGCGGGTTCGGCGAGCATCAGGGCGGCCAGGGCGGCCCGGAAGCGTTCGCCGCCGGAGAGGGTGCCGGCCCGTTGGTCGGCGCGGGCGCCCTTGAAGAGGAAGCGGGCGAGGCGGGCGCGGATGCGGTTGTTGGTGGCTTGCGGGGCGTAGTGGGCGACGTTCTCGACGACGGTGAGGTCGGGGTCGAGGACCTCGTCGAGGCGCTGCGGGAGGAAGCGGTGCGGGACGTGGAGGGCGGCGGTGCCGGCGGCCGGCGGGAGTTCGCCGGTCAGGGTGCGGAGCAGGGTGGTCTTGCCGGAGCCGTTGCGGCCGGTGAGGGCGATCCGTTCGGGTCCGCGCACCTCCAGGTCGGCGCGGGTGCCGTGGCGGGTGCGCAGGCCGGTGAGGGTGAGGACGGTGCGGCCCGGCGGGACCGCGGTGTGCGGGAGGTCGATGCGGATCTCGTCGTCGTCGCGGACGGCTTCGGTGGCCTCGTCGAGGCGGCCCCTGGCCTCCTGGAGGCGCTCGGCGTGCAGGATGCGGTGTTTGCCGGCGGAGACCTGGGCCTCCCGCTTGCGGGCGTTCATGATGATCTTGGGTTCGCGCTTCTGGGCGTACATCTTGTTGCCGTAGCGGACCCGGCGGGCCAGTTTGACGTGGGCGTCGGCGAGTTCGCGCTGCTGTCGGGCGACGTCGGCCCCGGCGGCGCGGACCGTCCGCTCGGCCGCCTCCTGCTCGAAGGCGAGGGCCTGTTCGTAGGCGGTGAAGTTGCCGCCGTACCAGTGGACTTCGCCATCGCGGAGGTCGGCGATCCGGTCGACGCGTTCGAGGAGTTCGCGGTCGTGGCTGACCACGAGGAGGACGCCGGACCAGGCGGTGACCGCGTCATGGAGGCGGCGGCGGGCGGGCAGGTCGAGGTTGTTGGTGGGCTCGTCGAGGAGGAGTACGTCGGGGCGGCGGAGCAGGAGGGCGGCCAGGCGGAGCAGGACGCACTCGCCGCCGGAGACCTCGCCGATGGTGCGGTCGAGGGCGAGGGCGGACAGGCCGAGTTGGTCGAGGGTGGCGCGGGCGCGCTCCTCGACGTCCCAGTCGTCGCCGACCGCGGTGAAGTGCGCTTCGCTCGGGTCGCCGGCCTCGATGGCGTGCAGGGCGGCGCGGGTGGCGGCGATGCCGAGGGCCTCGTCGACCCGGAGGCGGGTGTCGAGCGCGGCCTGCTGCGGGAGGTAGCCGACCTCGCCGACGGTCTTGACGCTGCCGTCGGTGGGGGTGAGTTCGCCGGCGATCAGCTTCAACAGGGTGGACTTCCCCGAGCCGTTGAGGCCGACCAGGCCGGTGCGGCCGGGGCCGACGGAGAACTGGAAGCCGTTCAGGACCGGGGTGCCGTCGGGCCAGGCGAAGTCGGTGCGGGTGCAGACGACGGCCGCGGCGGGGGTGGTGGCGGGCTTTGACATGCGGGTCTCCTGGGAGGTGTGCGCGGGGTGGGGTGGTGCGTGCGCAGGGAGACACCGCGGCAGTGCCGGGGTTCGGGTACGCCGTGCGTACGCCGAGGTCGGGGACGGGCCACGCGGGGTGCGGATCGCGGAGCGATGCGGCGGGCGCGGGCGCGGTGTCTTCCGGACCTCAGACGAGCAACGGCCTTCTCCTGTCGGGAGGGAGCCCCGCCGGGCGATGCCGGGCGGGGTGGACGGACACGACCGTAAGGGGTGGCGGGCGGGAAGGCAAACGCTATTTTTGTTGCGTTTGCCTTCCCGCCCGGGCCCCTGTCAGAGGGCGCGCAGGCGGACCCGGGCCGGGCCGGTCGCCTGGAGGGTGATGCCGGCGGCGACCGGCACGTCCTGGTCGACGGCCGTCAGCTCGTGCGAGCGCAGCAGGGTCGCCAGCGCCAGGACGGACTCCAGCATCGAGAAGTGCTGGCCTATGCAGGCGCGCGGGCCGCCGCCGAACGGGAACCAGGCGTAGCGGTGGCGCTCCGCCTCGCGTTCGGGGGCGAAGCGGTCCGGGTCGAACCGCTCGGGGTCCTCCCACAGGCCCGGGTGGCGGTGGGTGACCCACGGGGCGACGACGACGTCGGCGCCGGCCGGGAGGCGGTGGCCGGCGACCTCGGTGGCCTCGACGGCGCGGCGGCCCACGACGGCGGCCGCCGGGTAGAGCCGCATGGCCTCCTTGAACGCCTGGGTCAGCCGCGGGAGTCGGTCCAGGTCGGCGGCGGTGGGCGTGCGGTCGCCGAGGACGCGGGTGAGTTCGGCGCGGATCCGGGTCTGTTCGGCGGGGTGCCGGGCGAGCAGGTGGAGGGCGAAGGCCATGGAGGTGGCGGTGGTCTCGTGGCCGGCCAGGAGGAAGATCAGGACCTGTTCGCGGACCTCGGTGGCGTCGAGGGTGCCGTCCTCCTCGTTGCCGGCCGCGACGAGCAGGGAGAGCAGGTCGTTGTGGTCCGGGGTCGCGGTCGTGCCGGTGGCGGGGGCCGTCCGGCGCTCGGCGATGATCCGGTCGCACAGCGCGTTGAGTTCGGTGGTGACCTTGCGGTGGGTGAGGTTCCTGGGGGTGGGCCAGTCGCGGGGGACCTTCAGGGGGGTGTAGGCGCGCCGGACCACGTAGTCGTTGATGACGGGGGCGCAGCGGTGGATGGTCTCCACCGCGGCCTCCACGTCGAGGCCGAAGAGGATCCGGGCGACGGTGCGCAGGGCGAGCCGGTTCATCTCGGCGACGAGGTCGACCACGTCGCCCTCGACGGACCGCCAGCGGGCGGTGACCGCGTCGGCCTCGGTGGTCACGGCCGTGGCGTAGCCGTCGACGCGGCGCTTGGTGAACAGCGGTTGCACCAGCCGGCGCTGCCGGAGGTAGTCGTCGTCCTGGCTGGTGAGCAGGCCGTTGCCGAACGACTGGCGGACCTCTTCGTAGAGCGGGTGGTCCTTGCGGAAGTTGGCGGCCTGGGTGCCGAGGACCTGCTGGACGCCCTCGGGCGCGAAGACGGCGTAGAAGACGCTGCGCAGTCCGGGCGGGCCGGCCTCCAGCCGGACCACGTCGCCGTGTTCGCGCTGGGCCTTCAAGAAGGCGCCCAGGGAGTCGCGGCGGAGGTCGAGCAGCGAGCCGATCACGGGGAGGCCCGCGGGGCCGGGTATCGCGGTCGGGAGGGGCTGCCGGGAGGCCCGCTCCGCTTCGGGGTCGGCCGGAGTCGGTGAATTGGTCAGGGACATGCCCCGATTCCTATCCAGGAACGGGCCCGGGAATGTCGTGCACTGCCGTGGTGTGTGGAACGGAAGGGGCGGGGGCGGCGGCCGGGGGTGGCGGGATCGGTGGCCGGGGACCGGCGGGTGGTGCGGGGCGGGCACGTAGCATGGCCGGATGATCGAAAAGCGGGCCGGACGGGCGGGGCGGGCCACCGCGCAACAGTGCCGGGTGACCGTCTGCCGCGGCTGCTGCTGCGGGGACGCGGCGAAGATCCCGGGGGTCGACCACGCCGGGCAGATACCCCGGTTGCGGGCGGCGCTGGACGGGGCGGCGCCGGTCCGGGCCTCGGAGTGCCTGGACGTCTGCGACCAGGCGAACGTGGTCGTGGTGCAGCCCTCGGCGGCCGGGCGGGCCGCGGGCGGCCGACCGGTGTGGCTGGGACTGGTCAACGACGACGACGCGCTGGCCGACATCGCCGAATGGATACGGGCCGGCGGGCCGGGCCTCGCCGAGCCGCCCGGCGTCCTGGACCTGTACGCGCTGACGGTCTCCCGCCGGGTGCGGGAACAGCTGGAGAAGTAGCCGGCGCCCCGGGGCGGGGCCGGCCCCGGCGCGCGGCGGCGCGCGGGCGGGTGTTGGCTGGAGGTATGAGCCCTCGCCTGATGACGCGCCGTCCGGGCCCGGCGGGCTGAGCCGTGCCCCGCGCGACGCCGCCCGTTCCCCCGGCCGGCTCCCCCGGGCCGCCGCACCGCGTCCTGGTCGTCGTGGACGACCCGGCCGTCGCCACGGCGGTCACCGCCGCGCTCGCCGGCGCCGGCCACACCACCGCGTACGCCACCGACGGCTTCACCGCGCTGGAACTGGCCGCCGACTTCCATCCGCACGCCGTGGTCCTCGATCCGGCGTTGCCGGGCATCGAGGCGCTCCGCCTGCGGCGCCGGTTGCGGCGCAGCGGTGTCGGGGCCGCGGTCCTCCTGGTGCCGTTGACCGAGCCCGCCGGCACGGCGGCGGAGGCCGCGGAGCGGGCCGGGGCCGGGCCGGTGGGGGCGCGGGAGTCGGTGGCGCGGGTGGCGGCGGCGCTGCACGGGGCCGGCGGGGCGCCGGTCCTGCGGGTCGGTGAGCTGAGCGCGGACCCCGGAACCGGGCGGGCCGCCCGCGCCGGCCGGGAACTCACCCTCACCTCCCACGAGTTCGCACTGTTGGCGTTCCTGATGCGGCACCCCGGGCGGGTCTTCTCGCGGGAGCAGTTGCTCCGCCGGGTGTGGGGGCGGGACTTCGGCGACCTGTCGACGGTGGCGGCGCGGGTGGCCGGGCTGCGTGCGGAGGTGGACCGGGAGCCGGCCGCGGCGCGGCTGCTGACGGAGGTGTGGGGCGCCGGCTACCGCTTCGATCCCGGGGGCGGCGCGGTGGTGGGGGTGCCCGAGGGCGCGCTGGTCGGCGAGCCGGTTCCGATGGGCGGTGCGCCGCGGGACGTGCGGCAGTACGGGTGAGGCTGCTCGACGGGGCGGCGCGGCCGGGCCGGTGCGGGCCGGCGGCCCGCGGTGCGTTCAGGAGCGGGCGAGCAGGTCGGCGTCGGGACCGTCGGCGTCCCGTGCCGAGCGGCGGGACGGCAGGTCGCGGGCGGTGCGGACCGGGGAGGCGACGAGGATCAGGGCGGCCAGCGGAACGCCGGCGGTGGTGATCCACAGGGCCGGACGGACGCCGAGCGCCGCGCCCAACGCGCCGCCGAGCAGGGCGCCGAGGGGCAGCGTGCCGTAGTTGAGGAAGGCGGCGCTGGCGGTGACCCGGCCGAGCAGCGCGGGCGGGCAGTACCCCTGCTGGAATCCCGCCTTCAGGACGTTGCCGCCGACCACGCCCGCGGAGACGCCGAAGCTGCCGACCACGAACAGCGCGGCGCCGGGCCCGGCGGTGGCGAGCGGGATCAGCAACGCCAGTACGGGCAGGCCGAGTTCGAAGACCAGGGTGGCCCGGGCGGTGCCGATCCGGGCGGCGACCCGGCGGACGGCGAAGGCGCCCGCGATGCCGCCGGTGCCGGCCACCGCCAGCAGGGTCCCGACGGTGCCGGGCGACAGTCCGACCTCGCGGACGAGGAAGACCGGCAGGATCGACTGGTACCCCATCAGGGACAGGTTGGAGGCGGCACCGAAGAGCGTCAGGGTGCGTAGCCAGACGTCCCCGGACACCCACCGCAGTCCCTCGGCGACCTCGGCGCGCAGGGGCCGCCGGGCGCGCCCACCGGCGCCGGTCGGCCGCGGCTCCCGGTGCCGGATGCCCGACAGGCACAGCAGGGAGACCAGGAACGTGGCCGCGTTGGCCAGCAACCCGTTGGCGGCGCCGGCGAGTTGCACCAGGAAGCCGCCCGCGCCCTGCCCGGCGAGCTGCGCCGCCGAGGCGCTGCCGTGCAGTTTGGCGTTGCCCTCGGCCTGGTCGGCGGGGGCGAGGAGGCCGGGGAGGTAGGCGCTGTACGCCGTCTGGAAGACGACGGCGGCGGCGCCGCTCAGCAGGGCCGCGCCGGTCAGCAGGGCGAGGCTGAGCCCGCCGCACCAGGCGATGACCGGCACGGCGGCGAACACCACCATCGAGAGCGCGGCGGCGCCCACCATCAGCGGGCGGCGGCGCACCCGGTCCACCCAGACTCCGACCGGCAGCCCGATCAGCAGCCAGGGAAGCCAGCCGCAGGCACTCAGCACGCCGACCGAGAAGGTGTCGGCGCCCAGCGCGGCGACGGCGGTCAGCGGCATCGCCACCCCGGTGACCGCGGCGCCGAACTTGCCCGTGGTCTCGCCGCACCAGAGCAGCCGGAAGTCCCGGTGGCGACGGAGCAGGCCGCTCATGACCCGGTCCGCCCGTCGTCCCCGGCCCGGCCCGGGCCGGGCCTGCGGGGGAAGGACTGGAGTTGGACGATGACGGGCCGCGCGGCCGACGCGCCGGGAGCCGCGGGCGCTTCGCGGTCCGGGGCGGCCTGCGCGGCGGCGGCCCGGTGCCGGAGCACGACCTGTTCCAACTCGCGGTTCATGGCGGCGAGTTGGTCGGGCGTCAGGGTCAGGTCGTGCCACTGCGCGACCATGCCGGCGTCCTTCCACTCCGGGCCCCAGTCCTCGGCGAGGTAGCCGGTGACCTGCTGGAAGTGCTGTTGGACGAGTTCGTGGACGTAGAGCGACAGCGGGCCGCGGGCGTCCGGGTCGTCGCGGAAGTCGGTGGTGTTCAGCTGCCGGGAGACGGGCACCGCCCGCCACCAGCGCTCGCGCTTGGTGCCGCGGCCGGTCTCCTCCTCGATGAAGTCGTGGTCGGCGAGGTGGCGGAGGTGCCAGCTGACCGTGCCGGTGTTCTCGCCGAGCCGACGGGCCAGGCCGGTGGCGGTGTCCGGACCGTCGAGGGTGAGCAGTTCCAGGATGCGCATCCGCAGCGGGTGGGCGAGGCCGCGCAGGCTGCGGGCGTCCATGCGTCGGGTGGGGCGGGACACAGGGGACGGCTCTTCTTCGGGGCGGGCGTCGTCGCGGGTCATGGCGTCAGCGTAGAGATGCAGAGAGTCCTCTGCATAGGTTTCTCTGCAAAGAACTCTCTGCAATTGGCCGGGCGACGGCGGAGGGCGACGCGCGTCGGGGACGCGGGCAGGGGCGGGGCCACCGGCTCCGCGGGCGGTGGTGCCGTGCGGAGGACCGCCGGTGGTACAGACGGGTACGCGCGAGAATGGCGGGGTCGAGCGACGCGTTTCGGCCATCGCGGCTGACTATCCTCGGGCGCATCCCCCGCCCCGCGCGATACGAGGTGTGCGACGTGACGGTGATCCTGCTCGCCCTTGCCGCGGCATGCTGTCTGGGCACCGGGTTCGTCTTCCAGCAGCTCGCGGCCCAGCACGCCCCGCCACAGGACTACCTCTCCTTCCGGCTGCTGCTCGACCTGGTCCGGATGCCCCGGTGGGTGGCCGGGATCGCGCTGATGGTGGCGGGGATGGCGCTGGGCGCGGTGGCGCTGGGGATGGGGGACATCACCCTCGTCGAACCGTTGATGGCGACCAACCTGCTGTTCGCGATGGCGCTGGCCCGGCGGGTCTCCCGGCAGCGCCTGGGCCGCAGCGGCTGGGCCGGCCTGTTGCTGTTGGCGGGCGGGGTGACCGCGTTCATCGTGGCCGGGCAACCGCACGGCGGGCACAACAGCGAGGTGGGCCAGTTGGCCCAGTGGCTGATCATGGGCGGGGTGTCGTCCACCGCCCTGGTGCTGGCGGCGGTCGCCAAACGGGAGCGGGTGCACGTCAGCCTGGAGGCCGCGCTGCTCGGCGTGGCGGCCGGGCTGCTCTACGGCCTCCAGGACGCGCTGACCCGGATCAGCGGGCTGCGGTTCACCGCGGGCGGCTGGCGCGCGCTGCTGTCGAGTTGGCAGCCGTACGCGATCGTGGTGCTGGGGGTGGTGGCGCTGGTGCTGGTGCAGAGCGCCTTCGAGTCGGCGCCGCTGCGGATGTCGCTGCCGGCGCTGACCGCCGCCCAGCCGCTGGCCGGGATCCTCTGCGGGGTGGGTTTCCTGGGTGACCAGCTGCGGGTGACGACCGGGGCGCTGGCCTTCCAGGCGGCCGGCATCGCCGCGGTGGTGACGGGGATCGTCCTGATCGGCAGCCATCCGGCCATGCCGCCGGGGGCCGGGCCCAGCAGCAGCGCCGCGCAGGAGTGCCCGCCGCGCTGAGCACGGCGACTCGCCCGCCGCGGCGCGCCGACGGCCGTGCCGGTCCGCACGAGCTCCCGGCCCGCCCGAGGGCCCGACGACACGCCCGTCGGGAAACTTCCGACGCCCCCTTCCCGGTTTATTAATGTCGGGCATTAGAATCGGGGACATGCCCAGGACATCAGGCCCCGAGACCCGGGAGAAGCTGATCCGTGCCGCCGAGGAAGTCTTCGCGGCGCAAGGCGTGGACGGTGCGCAGATCCGCGACATCGTCACGCTGGCCGGCCAGAGCAACCCGTCGGCGGTGCAGTACCACTTCGGCTCCCGGGCCGGACTGCTGGACGCCGTCATGGCCGGCCGACTGGCCCGTACGGAGGCGGCCCTGGCGCCGCTGCTGGCCGCGGCCGCGGACGACCGACCGGCGCTGCGGGAGTTGATCGCGCTGCTGGTGACCGCCGAGGCCACCGAGCTGCGGACCGACCGGGGCCGACGCTGCCTGCGGATCTCCGCGCAGCTCAGCCACGAGAGCGGGGTCCGCACCCGGGTCCCGCACCCGACGCTCGCCGGCACCGCGTACTGGCGGCTGATCTGCCGGGTCGAGGAGGCGCTGGCCGCCGCCGGACTGCCGGAGGCGGTGCGGCTGGAGCGGCTGGACCTCGCGCTGACGCTGATCGGCGCGGGCATGGCCGACCGGGCCCGGCACTACCTGGACGGTGCCGCACCCCTGACGGGCGAGGAACTGTTCCTCGCCGACCTCACCGGGACGACGACCGCGTTCCTGCTCGCCGCCGCCCCCAGAACCGAAGGAGTTCCCCATGAGTGAGCCCATCCAGGCGGCTCCCGCCGCGGACCTGAGCGGCAAGACCGTCATCCTCACCGGCGCGGCGCGCGGGCTGGGCGCCGCGGCCGCCGAGCAGGCCGTCGCGGCCGGCGCCAACGTCGTCCTCACCGACGTCCTCCAGGAGGAGGGCGCCGCGACCGCGGCCCGACTGGGCGAGCGGGCCCGCTTCCTGGCCCACGACGTGACCTCCGAGGAGGACTGGCAGCGGGTCGCGGACTTCGCGGTGGCGGAGTTCGGCGGCATCGACGGACTGGTGAACAACGCCGGGATATCGACCGGGGCGCCCCTGGAGACGGTCTCCGTCGACTTCTTCCGCAAGGTCCTCGACGTCAACCTCACCGGCGTCTTCATCGGCATGAAGACCGTGCAGCCGGCGATGAAGGAGCGCGGCGCCGGGTCGATCGTGAACATCTCCTCCGCGGCCGGGCTCATGGGCCTGGCGATGACCGGCGGCTACGGCGCGTCGAAGTGGGGCGTCCGCGGCCTGACCAAGATCGGCGCGGTGGAGTGGGGCACCGCCCGGGTCCGGGTGAACTCCGTGCACCCCGGCATGACCTACACCCCGATGACCGCCCAGGTCGGCATCCAGGTGGGCGAGGGCAACTACCCGAACACCCCGATGGGCCGGGTCGGCGAGGCGCACGAGATCGCCGGTGCGGTGGTCTTCCTGCTCTCCGACGCCGCCTCGTACATCACCGGCGCCGAGCTGGCGGTGGACGGCGGCTGGACCACCGGCCCGACCGTGAAGTACGTCATGGGGCAGTGACCGGGCGGCCCGTGGCGGCGCGCCCCGGCAGGTGCGCGGGCCGCCACGGGTGGTTCCATGGCCCCATGACCGATCACCCGCCGCACACCGCGCAGGCGCCGCTCAACGCGGACGAAGTCCTCGATGTCGTCGACGAGCAGGACCGGGTCGTGGGGCAGGCCCCACGGGCGGAGACGTACGCCCGCCGGCTGCGCACCCGGTGCGCGTTCGTCCTGGTCCGGGACGCCGACGACCGGGTGTTCGTCCACCGGCGGACGCCGCAGAAGCTGGTGTTCCCCTCGCACTACGACATGTTCGTGGGCGGGGTGGTGGGCGCCGGGGAGACGTACGACGAGGCGGCCCTGCGGGAGGCCGAGGAGGAACTGGGGGTGTCCGGACTGCCCCGTCCGGAGCCGCTGTTCCGCTTCCTGTACGAGACGCCCGAGCACACCTGGTGGTCCGCGGTCTACCAGGTGCGCTGCACACTGCCGGTGGCGCCCCAGGAGTCGGAGATCGACTGGCACGCCTTCCTGCCGGAGGAGGAGCTGGCCCGGCAGTTGGACACGCGGGCGTGGACCCCGGACGGGCTGGCCGCGTACCGGGAACTGCTCGCCCGGCGGGCGGCCGGGGAGGTCTGATCCGATGGGCCCCGGGCTCCGGCTGTGGTTCTTCCCGGAGCGGGTGCGCGAGGAGGGCACCACACCCGACTACCGCTTCTCGCTCGCCAACGAACGCACCTTCCTCGCCTGGCTGCGCACCGGACTGGCACTGATCGGCGGGGGCTTCGCGGTCGACCAGTTCCTGCCCCGGCTGCACGGCAGCCTGCGGCTCGCCTTCACCGTCGTCCTGCTGGTCGGCGGGGCACTGTGCGCCCTGCGGGCGGTCAACCACTGGGTGCGCTGCGAGCGCGCGATGCGGCGCGGCGAGGACCTGCCGCTCTCCCGTTTCCCCACCGTGCTGGCGCTGTGCGTCGCAGGGCTCGCGGTGGCGGTGGTGGCGCTGACGCTGCTCGGCCGGACCGACTAGCGGGGGCCGGGGCGATGGGCGCACCCGGGGAGGCCGGGCGGAGCGGCGGGGCACCGCGGCCGGCCGCGGAACGGGACCCCGGACTCCAGCCGGAGCGGACGAGGTTGGCGTGGCGGCGGACGGTGCTGTCGGCCGCCGTGGCGGCGGTGCTGGCCGGCCGGCAGGTGCTGCGCGGTGGCGCGCCGGGTCCGGTCGAGGCGGTGCTCATGGTGCTGGTGGCGCTGCTGTGGTGGGCGTTCGCGATCGTCGCGCACCGCCGGATGCGGGCGCTGACGGCCGGCCGCCCGGCCGCCCTGTCGCCGCGCCCGGCCCTCCTGGTGGCCGGCTGCACGGTCGGACTGGCGGTGTGCGGAGCGGCACTGCTGGCGCCGGGGCGGTGAGGTCGGGCCCGCAGGTACCGTTACGAGTGCCGCGCGGCAGACGGATCGTCACGGCGGGGCCGCACGGCACCGCGTCGCCGCCGGTCCCGACCGGCGGCGACGACGTCCGCACGGGACCCAACCACCCCCCACCCGAAAGCGGGACATGACGGACCACCAGCACGCTCCGGAGACCGCCGCCGACACCGACGGCGACCTCCCCGAGCCCTACCTCACCGAACTCGCCCCAGGCGTGCACGCGTTCATCCAGCCGGACGGCGGCTGGTGCCTGAACAACGCGGGCTTCGTCACCGACGGCACCGCCACCCTGGTCGTGGACACCGCCGCCACCGAGCGTCGGGCCCGGCTGCTGCGCCGCCGGATCGCGGAGAGCGGCGCCCCCACCCCGAGGACCCTCGTCAACACCCACCACCACGGTGACCACACCTACGGCAACGGCGTGTTCACCCCCGAGGCGACGGTCATCGGACACGCGGCCTGCCGCCGGGAGTTGCTGGCCGCCGGCCACCAACTGCACGCGGTGTGGCCCGAGGTGCCGTACGGCGACATCGTCCTGACCCCGCCGGAGGTCACCTTCGAGGACCGGCTGACGGTGCACGCAGGCGACGTCGAGGTGCAGCTGATCCACCCGGGGGTGGCGCACACGCCCGGCGACACCATCGTCTGGCTGCCGCAGCAGCGGGTGGTGTTCACCGGCGACCTGATCTTCAACGGGGGCACCCCGTTCCTCTTCATGGGCTCGCTGACCGGGTCGCTGCGGGCGATCGAGGTACTGCGGTCGCTGGGTGCGGAGACGGTCGTGCCCGGACACGGTCCGGTGGCCGGACCGGAGGTCTACGACGAGGTCGAACGGTACCTGCGGTTCGTCGCGGAGCTGGCCCGTACGGGGCGGGCGGCCGGGCGGACGCCGCTGGAGGTGGCCCGGGAGGCCGAGCTCGGCGCGTTCGCGGAGCTGAAGGAGCACGAGCGGCTGGTGGCCAACCTCCTGCGGGCGTACGCGGAGCTGGACGGGGCGGCGCCGGGCGCGCCGCTGGACGCGGTGGCCGGGTTCGGGGCGATGGCGGAGTTCAACGGCGGGGTGCCGCCGGCCTGCCACGCCTGAGCCGGTCGGGGCGGGCGCGGGGTGGCGCAAACGCATCGGGTGACCGACGCCCCACGGACGGACACTGGACGCCATACCGACTAGTCGGCATGATCAGGCGGGACGGGCCCGCCGGCCCTGGACCGTCCGACCGTCCACTCCGTACGGAGGAAGCACAATGAGCAACGGCACCCCGCCCCCGCCGGCCGCCGGAAAGGCACCCCCCGGCCTCGATCCGGAGCGCCTGCGGGAGCACCTGGACCGGGAGCGGCCGGGCCTGGTCTCCGGGCCGCTCGGCGCGCAGCTGATCGAGGGCGGGCGCTCCAACCTCACCTACCGGGTCACCGACGGCACCGCCTCCTGGGTGGTCCGCCGCCCGCCGCTCGGCCACGTGCTGGCCACCGCGCACGACATGCGGCGCGAGCACCGGGTGATCAGCGCCCTGCACGACACCGCGGTGCCGGTGCCGGAGGCGCTGCTGCTGTGCACGGACGAGTCCGTCATCGGCGCGCCGTTCTACGTGATGGAGCTGGTGGCGGGCACCCCGTACCGGACCGTGGAACAGCTGGCCCCGCTCGGGCCGGCGCGGACCCGGGCGGTGGTGCTGTCGCTGGTCGACACGCTGGTGGAACTGCACGCGGTGGATCCGGCGGCGGCCGGGCTGGGCGACTTCGGGCGCCCGGACGGCTTCCTGGAGCGCCAGTTGCGGCGCTGGGGCAAGCAGCTGGCGGCCTCCAAGAACCGCGACCTGCCCGGCATCGACGCGCTCCACGAGGGCCTGGGCCGGGCACTGCCCGCCTCCCCCGCGCCGACCGTGGTGCACGGCGACTACCGGCTGGACAACGTCCTGGTGGGCGCCGGCGACACCCTCACCGCGGTGCTGGACTGGGAGATGTCCACGCTGGGCGACCCGTTGACCGACCTCGGGCTGCTGGCGATGTACTGCACCGACCTGGGCCTGCCCGGCTCGCCGGTCAGCACCACCAGCGGCGCACCGGGCCACCCCGACCCGGACGAGCTGATCGCCCGCTACGCCGAGCGCTCCGGCCGGGACGTCGGACGGATCGCCTGGTACACCGCGTTCGCGTGGTTCAAGCTCGCGGTGATCCTCGAAGGCATCCACTACCGCTACACGCTCGGCCAGACCGTCGGCGCGGGCTTCGACCGGATCGGCGAGTTGGTGCCCGTCTTCATCGACCGCGGACTGACCACCCTCAAGGAAGGCTGAGGCACCGATGGACTTCGCATTCGACGCCCGTACCGAGGAACTCCGGGCGCGGCTCCAGGCGTTCATGACCGAGCACGTGCATCCGGCGGAGCGGATCGCCGAGGAGCAGCGGGCCGCGCTGGCCTCGCCGTGGGACACCCCGCCGGTGGTGGAGGACCTCAAGGCCGAGGCGCGCCGGCAGGGCCTGTGGAACCTCTTCCTGCCGGACGCGGAGCACGGCGCGGGGCTGACCAACCTCCAGTACGCACCGCTGGCCGAGATCACCGGCCGCAGCCCGCAGTTGGCGCCGACCGCACTGAACTGCGCGGCGCCGGACACCGGCAACATGGAGGTGCTGGCGCAGTTCGGCGACGACGAGCAGAAGAAGCGGTGGCTGGAGCCACTGTTGGCGGGTGAGATCCGCTCGGCGTTCGCGATGACCGAGCCGGAGGTCGCCTCGTCGGACGCCACCAACATCGAGACCCGCATCGAGCGGGACGGCGACGACTACGTCATCAACGGCCGCAAGTGGTACATCTCCGGGGCCATGAACCCGCTGTGCCAGGTCTTCATCGTGATGGGCAAGACCGACCCGGACGGCGCGGACCCGCGCCGCCAGCAGTCGATGGTGCTGGTGCCGCGGGACACCCCCGGTCTGACCGTCAAGCGCGCCATGCAGGTCTACGGCTACGAGGACCACTACCACGGCGGGCACGCGGAGGTCGTCTTCGAGGACGTCCGGGTGCCGGTGGGCAACCTCATCGGCGAGGAGGGCGGCGGCTTCGGCATCGCACAGGCGCGGCTCGGGCCCGGCCGGATCCACCACTGCATGCGGCTGATCGGGATGGCCGAGCGGGCGATCGAGCTGATGTGCCGGCGGGCGGTGGCCCGTACGGCGTTCGGCAGGCCGCTGGCCCAGCAGGGCGTGGTCCAGGAGTGGATCGCGGACGCCCGGGTGGCGGTGGAGCAACTGCGGCTGCTGGTACTGAAGACCGCGTGGCTGATGGACACCGTCGGCAACAGGGGTGCGCACACCGAGATCCAGGCCATCAAGATCGCCACTCCGCGCACGGTGGTGGACATCCTCGACAAGGCGGTGCAGCTGCACGGCGCGGGCGGCGTCAGCCAGGACTTCCCGCTGGCCGAACTGTGGGCCGCCGCCCGGACGCTGCGACTGGCCGACGGCCCCGACGAGGTGCACCAGCGCTCACTGGCCCGGCGCGAACTGAAGCGGTACCTGTAGGGCGGGCGGCGGTGTACGGGCGGGTCTCCTGCGTGCGGCCCGCCCGGGCCGCTGCGGGCCGTGCCGTCGGGGGCGTTGCGTTGGCGGGGCATGGGGCCAAGGGGCCCCGGACCGCCCCGGACGGCCCGTGGGGTGGGTCGGACGGACCCCGTAGGGCGTGGTCGGACCCCGTACCCCGTAGGGCGTGGTCGGGCCCCGTAGGGCGTGGTCGAACGGTTCCCGTAGGGGTCGGGTGCGCCCCCTGCGGGGCCACAACGCCGGGTGGGGGCGGGGGTATTCCGGGAGGCGTGCCCGTTACGGTCGCAGGGCCCGCAGGAGGAGTCCGGCCAGGTGGTCGGCGACCTGCTGGGGGCTCAGCGGCCCGTCCTCGCGGTACCAGGTGCCCAGGTGGTGCACCGAACCGAAGTGGTAGTCGACGACCAGGTCGGCGGGGACGTCCGCGCTGAACACCCCGGTGTGCTGGCCCTCTTCGATCAGCGCTCGGAACCGCTCGTGGTAGCGCCGCCGTTCGGCCCGCACCTGCTTGTCCTTCTCCGGGCTGAGGTGGTGCATCGAGCGGAAGAAGATCTTCGTGTCGTCGAGGTTCTCGATGGTGGTGACCACCACGTCGGCGGCGGCGTCCCGCAACCGCTGCTCCACCGGCGCGTCGGCGTCGGCGAACCGGTCCAGCCGCTCCTGCTGGAGCCGCAGCACCCGCCCGTAGACCTCGTGGAGCAGGTCCTCCTTGGAACCGAAGTAGTGGTAGAGGGCGCCCTTGGTGACGCCCGCCGCGTCCACGATCTCCTGGACCGAGGTGCGGTCGTAGCCCTGCTCCGCGAAGAGCCTGGTGGCGGTGGCCAGCAGTCGTTGCGCGACGGGCTTCGCCGCGCCGCCGCCGTTGCTGGCGCCTTCCTTGATGCCGGCCATCGCTCTCACCTGTTCCTTACGTGCGTCCGTCATGCGCGCTGGCGCAGCTCCCGTCGGAGGATCTTGCCACTCGCGGTCTTGGGCAGCTCCGGCAGGACCTCCACCACACGGGGGTATTTGTAGGCCGCGAGTCGTTCCTTGCAGTAGGCGGCGAGTTCCTCCGGGGCGGGGCAGGCGCCCGGGCGGAGACTGACGTACGCCTTGACGGTCTCCCCGCGGTAGGGGTCGGGCACCCCGACGACGGCGGCCTCGCGCACCGCGGGATGGGTGTAGAGGACGTCCTCGACCTCACGGGGCCAGACCTTGAAACCGGCCGCGTTGATCATGTCCTTCTTGCGGTCGACGACGTAGAGCCAGCCGTCGCGGTCCATGAACCCGATGTCGCCGGTGCGCAGTTCACCGTCCGGGAGGGTCTCGGCGGTGGCGTCCGGCCGGCGCCAGTACCCGGGCACGACCTGCGGACCGCGGACCGCGATCTCGCCCTGCTCCCCGAACGGCAGGTCGCGGCCGGCGTCGTCGACGATCCGCACGACGGTGTCCGGGCCCGGGACGCCCACCGCGAGGGTGCCGGAGACCTTGTCGACGGGGGCCCGGCGCCCCGGCGGGACGCTGGCGCAGGGCGCGGTGCACTCGGTCAGGCCGTAGCCGTTGTGCACGTAGGGCCCGAAGTCGGCGCGGAACCTCTCGACCAGGGCCGGCGGCAGCGGTGCGCCGCCGGAGCTCATGCAGTGGAAGGAGGCGAAGTGGCCTGGGGTGACGTCCGGGTGGGCCATCAGTGCCATGTAGGCGGTGGACGGGCCGACGGTGAAGGCCGGCCGGTGTTCCAGGAAGGCGTCGAGGACGGTGCCGGCCTCGAAGCGGTAGGCCAGGGCCAGGGTGCCGGCGGTGGCGAGGCAGGCGGCGAACTCGCAGACCATGCCGGTGATGTGGAAGAGGGGGGCGAGGGCGAAGTAGGTGGCGCCTTCGGGGAGGCCGAGGCCGGTGCGCTGCCGTTCGGCGTTGTAGCTGATGTTGCCGTGGGTGTTGATGGCGCCCTTGGGGGTGCCGCTGGTGCCGGAGGTGTAGCTGATGAGCGCGGTGTCGGTGGCGTCCGGCTCCGGGACGGCGGGCGCCGGTCCGCCGGTGCGGGCGGCGGTGAGCAGGTCGTCCGCGCCGTCCTGGGGGCCGGCGGGCGCGCCGCGCAGCACGCGGGCGTCGTGGCGGTCCTGGAGGCCGCGTTCGTCGGCGGTCAGCGCGATGCGGACCGAGGGCGTACGGGCGGTGGTGGCGCGCAGGTGGTCCGCCCAGGTGCGGTCCGCACACAGGACGGCGGTCACGTCGGCGTCCTCCAGGATGTGCCGGGTCTCCGCCGCCTTGTACATGGGGTTGACCGGGACGACCACGCCGCCGGCCTTCCAGACCGCGAGCACCCCGAGCACGAAGTGCGGGGTGTTCTGGAGCATGACCACGGCCCGGTC
The DNA here is from genome assembly GCF_045799175.1 of Streptomyces sp. VTCC 41912. Lineage (NCBI taxonomy): Bacteria > Bacillati > Actinomycetota > Actinomycetes > Kitasatosporales > Streptomycetaceae > Streptomyces > Streptomyces sp. VTCC 41912. The sequence continues at coordinate 26,969 of NZ_JBJMAB010000025.1, read as the reverse complement.
GCCGGGCCGGAAGCCGCGGGCCGCCAGGTGGCCGGCGAGGCCGTCGGAGAGCGCGTCGGCGTCGGCGTAGGAGATCCGGCCGTCGAAGTAGGCGAGCGCGGTGCGGTCGGGGGCGCGGCGCACCGCGGTGCGGAAGGCGTGCAGCGGGGAGGGCGGCGGCTGGACGGGGGCGCGTTGGGCGGCGGTGAGCAGGGCCAGCCACGGCTTGTCCTGGTAGGTGGTCACCGGGTCTCCCCCTCGCGCGCCTCCAACTTCTGCTGGAGGTGGTTCATTCCGGACAGCCAGCGGTCCGGGTCGGCGGCCCGCGCGGTGACGTAGTCGGCGACCTCCGGGTGCGGCAGGACCAGGAAGCGGCGGTCGTCCATGGCGGTGAAGAGCGCGTCGGCGACGGCGTCCGGTTCGATGGCGGTCGGGGTCAGGACGAGGTCGCCGGCGACGCCGGTGGCGGCCAGCATGTCGGTGCGCACGCCCTGCGGGCAGATGGCGTGCACGTCGATGCCGCGGTGGCGGTAGGTCAGCGACAGCCACTCGGCGAAGGCGTACGCGCCGTGCTTGGTGACGCTGTAGGGCGCCGCGGCGACCATGGTGAGCAGGCCGGCGGCGGACACCGTGGAGACGAACCGGCCGCTGCCGCGCGCCAGCCACTCCGGGAGCAGCTCGCGGGCGGCCCGCACGTGGGCCATCACGTTGACGTCCCAGGCCAGTGCCCAGTCGTCCTCGGGGGCCTCGGGTCCGCCGCCGGTGCCGACCCCGGCGTTGGCGCAGAAGACGTCGATGGTGGAGCCGAGCGCCTCGCGGGCCGGACCGACGATGCCGGAGGCGTCGCCGGGGACCGCGACCGCCCCGATCTCCTCGGCGGTCTTGCGGGCCTTGGTCTCGTCCAGGTCGTTGACCACGACCCGGGCGCCCTCGGCGGCGAACCGGCGGGCCAGTGCGGCGCCGATCCCCCCGCCCGCTCCGGTCACGACAACGGCCTTGTCCCGTACGGCTGCCACGCTGCGTCTCCCTCGGTCGTCGCCCTGGCCCACCCGTTCTCCGGATGCCGGCAGGGGCAGACTAACCAGTCGGTATGTCCCAGCGGAAGTCTCTGTTTCCCGCCACGGCCGGGCACGTTCCGCAGCGGGCCGCGGAGCATTAGCGTGCCCACGACACACATCGGGTCCACCACTGTTCACGGAGGTGTGCGCATGGCTCTGTCGAGACGCGTTCTGTTGGGGCACCTGGCGGCGACCGGGGCGGCCGCGGCGGCGGTCACCGCGGGCCCGGGCTCGGCCCAGGCGGCCCCGCACGACGGCCGGCGGCGGGTGCGCACCGGCTTCGACCGCCTGGCCGCCGACGGCTACCGCCTCCTGGACGGCCACCGGGTCGGCATCGTCACCAACCCCACCGGCGTCACCCACGACGTGCGGCACGTCGTGGACGTGATGCACGCCGACCCCCGGGTCCGCCTCACCGCCGTCTTCGGCCCCGAGCACGGCTTCCGCGGCACCGCCCAGGCCGGCGGCTCCGAAGGCCGCTACGACGACCCGGCCACCGGGCTCCCCGTCTACGACACCTACGACAAGAGCGGACGGGAACTCGCCGACGTCTTCACCGCCTCCGGCGTCGACACCGTCGTCTTCGACATCCAGGACGTCGGCGCCCGCTTCTACACCTACATCTGGACGCTCTACGACTGCATGGTCGCGGCCGTCCTGGCCGGCAAGCGGTTCGTGGTGCTGGACCGCCCCAACCCGGTGACCGGCCGGCGGGCGGCCGGCCCCGTCCTGGACCGCCGCTACGCCTCCTTCGTCGGCCGCGAACCGATCGCCCAGGCGCACGGGATGACGGTGGTGGAACTGGCCCTGCTCTTCAACGGCGAGTTCGTCCCCGCGGCGGCCGGGCGGCCGGCGGCGCTGGACACCGTCACGATGACCGGCTGGCACCGCACCGACTTCTTCGACGCGACCGGCCTGCCGTGGGTGCCGCCCAGCCCCAACATGCCGACCGCCGACACCGCCCTGGCCTACGCCGGCACCTGCCTCTTCGAAGGCACCAACCTCTCCGAGGGCCGCGGCACCACCCGCCCCTTCGAACTCCTCGGCGCGGACGGCCTGGACCGCCACTGGGCCGAGGCCGTCACCGAACTCGCCCTGCCCGGCGTCCACTTCCGCGAGGCGTACTTCGCCCCCACCTTCTCCAAGTTCCAGGGCACGACCATCGGCGGCCTCCAACTCCACGTCCACGACCGCACCACCTTCGACCCGATCCGCACCGGCCTCGCCCTCCTGACCACCGCCCGCCGCCTCCACCCCGGCTTCACCTGGCTCACCTCCCACTTCGACCACCTGGCAGGCACGGACACCGTCCGCAAGATGATCGACGCGGGGGCGGGCGTGGACGAGATCACCAACTCCTGGGAGGAGGGCCTGAGGGGGTTCCGGGGGGTTCGGGGGAGGTATTTGCGGTATGAGTAGGGGTGGGTCAGACGGTGGGCGATGGCGATCGAGGGGCGACGCGCCGCGACCCTCCTCCCGCCGCGGGGAGTCGAACTTGACGTGCTCAAAAGGAACTCCTCGGACATGCCCTCCGCAACCCCGCCGAGATCACTGGCAAGACCAACGACGGCGACACCCCCCTCGTCGGATCCACCGTCCGCTGACGTTGCCGTCAGCTACAGCCGTCAGGGACCTCACCCGAGAAATATTTGGGTGGGGTCCCTGAGGATATCACTGAGCTATTAACCGCATTTCGGAGACCGGTGTTCCACCTGGAGGAAAAGGGGAGCCTTCCGACCCAATCCACAAACACGCCAATTCTTGCGCATCGGCGGATCTCGCTAATTTTTTGAGACCATCGAAATCCCGCCCGCCGCAAGGGAGAAAATCCGAACAAGCACCTTCCGAACGTCCGGGTCCCGATCTATCCGCTCCAGTGACTCGAACCTCACCGGATCAAGGTCGATCGTGGCAATTCCGCCAGCATCGCCGTCACCTACGGTCGAGAACAGCAGGAGGCATCGGTACGCCCGCAGAATTCCTCCTCGCTCTTCGCGCATCAGCGACTGAAGGACAATAGCCCCCTCTTTGACCTGACTACGGACTGCGTCCACCGAGGTCCACCGCGTTGCCCAGCCACGATCCTCTGCCTCCAATTGGATCTCAAGCAGAGTATCGAAACTGATCTGACACACACGGAAGTCAGGGTCGGTCGAATGAATCATAGACATCAGAGCACTACTCCCCGCCGAGGACGTCGATACGGATTGGCGTGTCTGGGTCGATACGCCCGTCTTTGATTCTGGTCTGGAGTTCGTCCCAGCGGTGGTGACCTCCAAGAATCGTCCCGCCACGGGAGACAAGAATTCCCTCTCCTTCGGCAGCATTGTTGATTCCGTCCAGAAGATCCTTGTTGCTCAGCTCTTCGTGATACCACTGCGAAGCCGGGTCCCGAGTCGATTGCCCCTCAGTGTATTTACCACCGAGATCGCCAGCCTTCTCGTTGCGCGGCACGAACTCCGGGCATCCGCCGGAATTGTGAACAAGGACTGGAGTGGCACCAGCGAGCACATAGTACGTGTGCTAAGCGACCCCCTTCTACCTGCGTATTCGCAGGTCAACTGCAGTTTTGGGTTCCGCTGGCGTCCGTGATTGTGCGTGCGAATCCGTGGGTGTTGCCGTCGCTACTGCCGTCAGGGGCTCGGGCCGCCTTGCCGCTGGCGTGGTGTCGCCTCCGGGGACTTCACTGCCATGGGCCAGGCTCGGCACGGACAAGGACTCGGACGGTCTGCTCATACAGTTCGTGGCTGCTCTGGGCGCGGTGTCCGGCGATCCATCGGGTCAACTCGTCCGAGGTATGCAGCGTGCCTGACGTGGCACCGCAGCTGCGCTCCTCGCCAGTGACGCAGACCGCCTCCATGGTCGGCAGCGCCAGAGGGTCGGGGACGGTGGTCACGCGGTACTCGCGGAAGCGGTAACACCCCCGAGAGGCATCGCGTACTGGTGCGCTGGCGTTCGGAGAGTCAGGCATCCTCGGTCGCCTCTTCCTGATCCGGGATGCGCTGTCCGCGCGATTCCGCGACCCTGAGCACGTCCGCCAGGGCTTCTGTCAACCGGCGGGCCAACCAGCGGTATTCGGTCGCCGACAGGGTTTTCGTGCCGGGTGCCGTGGCGTCGCGGGCGTACTCCAGCAACTCCTGGCCCATGCTGAGCTGTACCGTCTCGATGCTGTCGGCGAGGGTGGAGAGGTAGCCCCGGCCGTCGGTGCTCAGGTAGCAGGGCTTCCCCTCCGGGCTGGTCCACGGCAGTAAGCGGGGGCCTCCCCTACCCGACGCGGCGTCGTACAGGTCTCTGCGACGCATGCGGTCGGCGTCGCTCCTGGGCTGGCTCACTGGGCACCCCCGGCCTGCGTCACTGATGGTGGACACACCGACCGTAGGTACTGACTGGCCGTCACCCCAGCTAGGAGACATGGCAGTTCGCAACTCTTGGTTCACGAACTGCCACGCTGCGTGGCAGCTATCCGACGACGCCCAGGTAGTCGGCCATTTCGCGCATCTCTGTCGTGAGGGTGCGCTTGCGCTTGCCCAGGATCTCCTGCATGGTCTCGGCGGCCCCGTTCTGGTGCCGCAGCCACTGCGGGGCGGCTTCCCGGGCGCGGGTCAACTCGTCCATGGCGGCGGACAGGTCGCCGGTCCGGGTGTGGGCGCGCGCCACGTCGAGGGTGAAGCGGTTCCCGTCGTTGGTGCTGGGTCTGCCCAGGCGCTTCCATGCCTTGGGCGACAGCTCCTCCTGCTCGCCCGCCTTGCGCACCACCGCGCGGGCGTCGCCGATGACCAGGGAGTCTTCAAGTGCCTTGACCGCGACGGTGACCGGCCCGAAGACGGACCAGTGCCGGGAAACATTGCGATGCGCCGTCCCGACCGCGGTCGCCGCGACCCGGGCGGCCTGACGGTACGCCTTCGCCTCGTCGGGACGGTTGTTCCTCGCGGCTGCGGCGGCGGCCTCCATCGCCAGGCCGCCCCACACCGCGTAGTGGTCCGGCTTGGCCCCGGTGATCTTCGGCTCCACCGCGTCCATGCTCCGGGCGGCGACCTGTTCCGCCTCGTCCAAGCGGCCCTGGCGCACCAACAGCCAGCACATGCAGCCGACACCGGAGCCCGCCGCAAGCATGTCTCCGGCCTGACGGGCATCCATGATGGCGCCGCGCACAGCGGCGTACGCGATGTCGTACTGCCGTACCTGGGTGAGGTAGGTGCCGGCCAGACGCAGCGCCTCGGGCGCGGGCCAACAGTGCCTGCCGGTGCTCGTCCCCGCCGTCGTAATAGGCGACGGCTTGTGCGGCATCACGCAACAGGACCGGCAGTTGAGCCGCGACGCTCTTGTAGCTGTCCGAGAAGTACAGCACCCGTGCGTCTTGCAGGGTCCGTCGGAAGGTGCGCAAGTTCGGTTCCTCGGCCACAGCTTCGGCGTCCTGGTCCGCGAGTCCGACGGCTGGGGTGAGGGCGGCGCGGAGCTGGATCAGGTTGACCCGGTTAGGCTCCTCGGTCTGCCCGACGGGCTCCGGGGCATCGGACGCCATCAACGCGGCGGTGGTCACCCCCAGCGCGCGGGCGAGCGCGTGCAGGGTTTCCATGCGGAGAGTGCCACCCTGCTCGGCCTTGCGTACCGTGCCCGGCGACACGCCTGCGGCATGGGCCAGTTCCTCCTGGCTCATTCCCGCGCGACGCCGGTACTTGCGGACGTTGTCGGCCAACTCCGTAATCATCAACTCACCACCTCCCACTCCACGGTACGCCCGGGCGGCACATCAGCCGGGGACGATCCGGCAGACACCCACCCACAGGAGTGGCCCACCACGTGGCGAGCCGGAACACAGGCAGAATCGGGGCCTGAGCGGGAGGGGGTCCCTCGTCGGTCGGGCAGCTTCGCCGGACCAGGGTTCCCCGGGGGCCGCCAAGGCTCACACCGTGACGCATGCGCTCGGCCTTGGCGGCCCCCGGGGGTTCCTGGTACGCCTCCGGTGACCGGGCGACGAGGGACCCCCTCCCGCGCCCCCGACCCCACACCACGACGAAGCCGCACCCGCAAATCGGCCCCCTGCCCCTCAGAGAGAGGGCCGGGGTCTGGGGCAGGGCCCCAGGGTGGTTCGCTGTGCTGGCTGTTGCGCGCCCGGACCGGCGGGGCCGTCGCCAGCGGGGCGGAGACAGGAGCGGGCGGCGGCCCCGCCGGGCCGGAGCGCGCGCGGGCCGCGTCAGCGGGCCGCCTTGAACAGCACCGCGCGACCGACAGCGCAAGGAACGCGAGGCGGCGGGAACGGGCTGGAAAGACAGCGGCTACGTCTTCACCCGCCTCGACGGCGCCCCGATCGAAGGGTCCACCCTCACCCGGCACTTCAACACCCTGCTCCGCCAGGCCAGACTCCGTCGCATCCGGTTCCACGACCTGCGCCACTCGGCGGCCACCCTCCTCCTGGAGCAAGAAGTGGAACTCGTCGTGATCAAGGAGCTGTTGGGCCACGCCCACATCGGCGTCACCGCCACCGTCTATGCCCACGTCCGGCTCCGCCTCCAACGCGACGCCATCGACCTCCTCGGCCACGCCCTCCGCAACCCCACCGAGACCACCGGGAAACCCGAAGACAGCGACGAACCACCCCTCGCCGGAGCCACCGTCCGCTGACGTTGCCGTCAGCTACTGCCGTCACCCCACCCAGACGCCCCGCCAGATGCCATCTGGCGGGGCGTCATATTTACTCACGCACACGCCCCTAAAGTCAGCAAGTGGCGAGATCTACGCGGAATTCGCGCATTAGTCCCACAATCGAATCCAGGAAGGCGTGATCAAGAGATTCTTGAGACGCCTGAAAGTTCCGCCAAATAATCCTCTCCGGGGGCCCCTCGCCGAAACTCGAAGAAATACAGTCCGCGAGAGCGTCAAGATTCGACCCAAAGTACCCGCCCGGGCCATTGACCGCCTCACCCAATGCGCAGTAGAACCCCGACTTCGTCGAAATTTGTCCACCATCCAAGTGGACAACCTCTTCCACTCCATAGCGAGCAGCCCTACGGTTCGTAGCAAACCAGGAATTCTGAACGACATGCAGCCATGCGCCCTGATAGTTCGCCGGCCACCGAAGCCATTCACCCTTCTCCAGGGCGATCCCTGATGCCCAACGTGGCCAAATTCTCTCAGCTTCGGGATACTCACAGCGATTACCAAAGAACCGGTAAGCGACTCTCGAAATATTTCCGCCTGGCTCCTCTACGTCCGTATCGCTGAGCACAACCCGGCCAATGAAGTACTCACCAATCTTCTCCCGTTGACGATTCATGACCGCCATCACTGCATCTTCGACCCTCCGCCTACCCTTCTCGACCTCATGGGCCCTCAGGAAGGCCACTTCCGGCAACTCTTCTTCCGGGTCGACAAAAAAACCCTCTACCCCTTCAGCCGCAACAAGCACCCCTCCGGACTCTTCATCCGATACCACGTACAGCGGAAAATCTACCTTTCCCGCCACCGACAGTTCGCCAGTCATGTCTAATCCCCAAACCGGAACTGGTGCAGCGGCAATCAAGTCGCTGCACCAGTTAACCAATAGAGCTACTAATTCCACCCCGAGTCAGGGAAATGGGGTGCACTGAAGCGTTGAATCTTCGTGTAATGCGTGGACGTCCACCCGTATACCTTGACGCCGTTCGGCAGCTCCTTTTCCAGGATTCTGTCAGTTTCCGGCCTGCCAGGCACGCGATACTCCTTGGAACCTGCCCACCACGGGTGTTCACGTCCCCCGTACGTGTCGTGCGAAGGAATCCGTCCTGCCTTCACGTCGTCGTAGGCTGAAGCGATCTTATTATTCATCCCCCTAGGCAGGGGATCCGACAGCTTCCCATTGGGGCAGTTGCTGTTGTGAACCAAGACCGGCGTCTGACCAGCGAGTACATAGTACGTGTGCGTGCCCTCGACGGTCAGGTCGTGCGTCTGCTGCTGCTTGAGGAAGTGACGAACCGCGACGACCTTGACCACCGCACCCTTGGGGGTGCGGAGTTCGGTGCCCGGGCGAAGGTCGCCGGCGTTGATCCACTTCTTCTTTTCGACGGACCAGAAGGGGTGGGTGTCGGTGGCGATGATGCTGGAGTCGCCGGAGGGGGTTTTGACCGTCAGGTCGGTGAAGTGCTTGTCGTCCTTGGTGACGATGGTGGCGACTACAGGACGCGTGCTGGTCTTGCCGGTTTCGGGGTCGGTGGCTATGACCTTGTCGCCGGTTTTGATGTCCTCGATGCGCTTCCGCTTACCGTTGGCGAGAGCGACTTCAGCGTCCGGCAGGAAGCTGTGACACGGGGCCCCGCCACGCCTGGATCCGCGTCCGCCCAGGCGTGCACCGGGCCCCTCGCCACCGCCAACGAGCAAGCCTGCTGTGGCTGCGTCCACTATCAACGACAAGCGAGACTCGGGGCAGTGGAGTTTCATCTCGCCGCAGACTGACAGCCGCAGGCCCGCCAAGGTCAGCTGCGCGGAGGGCTCACCGGGGTCGATATTGAACATGCCCTGGTAGAAGAGGTGCTGGTCCGTCACCCGGTTGTAGATGCGGTTGGTGAACTCGTCGGCGTGGTCCCACGTGGCGTCGACGCTGAGTCCGGGAAGGACTGCGGCCTTGGGCTTCGGAGACCGGTACCCGCCCCACTTCTTCGGGTTCTCCGCGGCGAGGGAGTCAAGGAAGTTCTTGCGTTCGTTCTTCGACCCCCAGCCAAGCCACGGGCAGAGGACGGGGTCACAGCCGATGCTTCCGTTGTCGATCGCCCTCGCGAGGCCGCTTGGGTCAGAACTCGTCACCGGGCTGTTGCCCGCGTAGGTGTAGCCGTTGAAGGACTCCGAGTCGGCCAGGTCCATGAGCGGGTCGACCGACAGGAAGCGGCCCGTGTCCGGGTCGTATTCGCGGGCGCCGAGGTGGGTGAGGCCGGTGTCGGTGGTGTCGTTGGTGCCGCCGACGAAGGACTTGGTGCCGGGCCAGGTGTCGGGTTGGGTGCCGCGGGGGCTGCCGAAGGGGAGCGTGCGGCGTTGGGTGAGGGCCTGGTTGGCGGTGTTGACGGCGAGTTGGCCGGTGCCCTGGTGGTCGGCGAGGGTGACGGTGTAGGTGCCGTCGTCGGTCAGGACGGCCTGGTTGCCGCCGCCGAGGGGGATGTAGCGGGTGCCCTTCGGGGTGTCGGAGCCCTTGTCGAGGGTGACTTCGGTGTGGTCGCCGAGGGTGAGGGTGGTCTTGGTGTCGGTGCGGGTGATGAGGCGGTTGCCGTCGGCGTCGTAGAGGTAGGCGGTGGTTTTGGTGCCCTTGTCGCCGGCGGGTTCGGTGACCTTGGTGAGGTGTCCCTCGGGATCCCAGGTGAGGGTCTGCTTGTCGCCGTGCAGGGTGCGGGTGGCGGTGTTGCCGGTGGGGTCGTAGGTGTAGGCGGAGGTGCTGCTGCCGGTGGGGGCGGTGGTGTCGACGGTGGTGAGGGTGTGGGGCTGGGGAGTGCCGGGCTTGGGGTAGGTGTAGGTGCTCTTGGTGTCCTTGGCGGCGTCGCCGGTGGGGTCGTGCTCGGTGCGGGCGGTGCGGTTGCCGGCGAGGTCGTAGCGGTAGGACTGCCAGTACGGGGCGGGGCCGGCGATGAGGTTGCCGGCGGGGGCGGTGGCGCAGGTCTTGTCGGACTGGGTCCAGGCTTCGGTGAGGCGACGCAGGTGGTCGTAGGCGAAGCACTGGGTGTCGGTGCCGGAGCGGGAGACGTCCGAGAGGGACGTGATGTTGCCGGCGGGGTCGTAGGTGTAGGTGGCGGACTTGTCGACGCCGTTGACGTCCTGGCGGTCGACGCGGGAGTTGGACAGGCGCCGGGTGCCCCACTCGTAGGTGTTGGTGACCTGGGTGGGCTTGCCGGTGCTGGTGCCGATCCGGTAGGTGAGGGGCTGTCCGACGAGGTTGTAGGTGGCGTCGGAACGGATGCCGTCGCCGAAGACGGACGTCAGTCGCAGGGTGTCGTTGGCGTAGGAGTAGTTCCAGCCCTTGCCGAGGAGGGTGCCCACCTGGGACATGCTGCGGGCCTTGGGCAGGCCGTTCGTGTAGTAGGCCGTGGTGGCCTCGTAGGTGCCGGCGAGCTTGCCCTCTGAGTCGGGGATGACCACGGAGACGCGCTGCGGCCGGTAGAGGGTGTCGTACTGGGTGGTCTTGGTGGTGTAGGGCTTGCCGTCGACGTAGCGGGTGGACTCGGCGAGTTGGCCCTTGGACTTGGCGACGGTGTCGTAGACCCACTTGGCGCGGAGGGTGCCGTCGGCGGTCTTGTCGTGGAGTTCGATCTTGCGGCCGAGGCCGTCGTAGACGGAGGCCAGGGCGGCGCCGTTGGCGTCCTCGGTGGTGGTCAGTTGGCTGCGGTCGTCGTAGGTGTTCTTCAGGACGCCCTTGTCGGGGTCGTCGGCCTGGATCTGGTTGCCGCGCTGGTCGTAGGCGTAGCTCCAGTTGTTGCCGGCCGGGTCGGTGACCTGGGCGAGCTTGCCGGCGGGGGTGTAGGTGTAGCGGGTGGTGTCGGCCGGGGCACCGGCGTCGCGGGTGCGGTGTTGGAGGAGCCCGGTGGTCTGGCCGCGGGCGTCGATGACGGTCGTGGTGGCGGTGCCGCCCTCGGGCGGGATGACGGTGGTGCGGTCGCCGCCGTAGGTGGTGCGGGTGACGGCGAGGACCTTGCCGCCCTCGCCGTTGCCGGCGACCTGCCGGGACTCGGTCTCGCGGCCGAGGCCGTCGTAGGTCTGCCAGGTCTGGGACTCCACGCCCAGCGCGTCGGCGGGCTTGAAGACGTCGCGGGCCGGGGCGCCGGTGCTGTAGTACGGCGCGAACGCCTTGGTGGCCAGGCCGCGTTCGTCGTAGAAGGTGTCGCTGATCAGTCGTCCGCCGTCGGGGCCGGGGGCCTGGGTCTGGCGGGCGCGCAGGTAGCCGTCGTACAGGGTGTAGGAGACGAGCTGACTGGTGCCGGTCGTGTTGAGGGTGCGGGTGGCGACGGCGGCCGGCTTGCCCTCTTCGACGTAGTAGTCGAACTGGTAGGTCGGGAGGGCCGTGGAACTGCGGTCGGGCAGGCTCACCTTGGTCGAGCGGCCGAGGGCGTCGAACGCCATCACGGTGCGTTTGCCGTTGGTGTCGACGGTGGCGGTGGGCAGGCCGCGCAGGGGGTTGAGTTCGGTGGTGGTGGTCTGCGCGGTGGTGGGGTCCTGGGGGTTGGCCGGGGGTGTCGTGGTGACGGTTTGGGTGGGGAAGCCGGTGGCCGGGGTGTAGGTGGTGGTTGTGGTGCGGCCGTCGGTGCGGGGGGTGCGGGTGGGGGCGCTGGTGCCGATGGCGGTGACGGTGGCCGTGAGGTCGGTGGTCTTCTGCGGGCGGCCGTAGTCGTCGTAGCCGGTGGTGGATTCGAGGTAGGTGGCGGTGGTGCCGTCGTGGCTCTTGAGGGTGGCGACGGCGGTGGGATCACCCTTGGTGGGGGCCGCTCCGTAGGCGCCGGCGTCGTAGGCGGTGCGGACGTCGGCCAGGACGTCCTTGGCGCGGTCGGGGCTGGTGCCGCATTCGGTGGCGACGGTCTCGACGCGGGCGGGCAGGTTGAGGATGTTGCTGTCGGTGTTGGTGGCGTAGGTGGTGCGGGTGCAGCGGTCGTCGTCGGTGGTGGCGTCGTCCCCCCGGTCACTCACCTCGGTGACGCGGCCGGCCACGGTGTCGTAGGTGGAGGCGGTGGTGGTCGTACGCCACTTGGCACCCGCCCCGTCATCCAGGGAGGTGAAGGCGCGGGCGCTCGCGGTGCCGGTGAAGTTGGCGGTGACGGTGCCCCAGTCACGGACCTTCTTGGCCGTCTCGTGGTGCCAGGGCCGGCTGACGGTCTTGGCCAGGACCTTGCCGCCGGGTGCCGAGTAGGTGACGGTCTTGTACGCGAACCCGGCCGCGGAGGCGTCGTCGGTCAGGGGCTCGCCCTCGTCGTCGGGCAGGGTGACGCTGACGGCCTTGGTGCCGCCGCCCGCGCTCTTGCGGTCGCCGTCCATGCCGCGCAGGAAGTAGGTGTCCTGCTGCGTCTTCATGGCGTCGGCGGCGGTGCCCTGGCCGCCCGTCTGGACACGGACCTGACCGTAGCCGCGCCACTGGGACCAGGTCTTGAACTTCTCCTTGGTCAGGCCGTCGTCATCGTCGTAGTGCCAGGCGGCGTCGCCGAGGTAGCCGTAGCGGGTGACCTGATCGGGGGCTCCGCCGGTGCGGTCGGTGGTGGTGACGGAGGTGACGACGTACTTGTTGAACCAGGACTGCTCCATGTCGTCGCTGGCACTGCCGCCGATGAACTGCGGGAAGCAGCGGGTGGTGTTGGACTCGGGGGTGGGCAGGCCGGCGAAGGAACAGGCGGGTTCGGAGTAGTTGACGTTGATCTGGCCGCCGTATTCGTCGGCGACGTGGGAGAGGCGGTCCTTGACGTACGGGGCGTAGCCGTCGCCGGTCTTGTCGAGGCGGTTGGCGAGCTGGGTGTAGGCGAAGGTGGTCTTCGGCAGGGTGATCGGGGTGGTGGCGGTGCGGCCGGTGTGCTGGACGGAGTCCAGTTCGAGCTGGTAGTCGACGTCGGCCTTGCCCCAGCGGTGGGTCAGCGCCCAGGAGTCGACGGGGGTGAGGACGCCGTCCTTGAGGACCTCGGTGCTCACGCCGGTCAGGCGCTTGCGGGTCCAGAAGGTGGGCGAGAACCGGCCCTGGTCGCAGGCGGTGCCGGCCTTGCAGTTGAGGTCCCAGGGGGTGTCGTACCAGTAGAAGCCCTTGGCGTCGATGGTGTCCGCGGCGCAGGTGACGCCGGTCTCGGGCAGGCAGCGTTCGGAGCTGGTGAAGGAGACCTGGGCGAGCGGTTTGCCCGTGTAGAGGTCGTTGGCGGTACGGCCGTACTCGATGCGCTTGAGGGAGCCGCCGCGGGTGTAGGGGGTGCCGCTGTCCTTGTCGAGGTCGCGGCCGTAGGTGTTGGTCTCCTTGTCGTAGTAGTAGGCGATCGCGCTGCCGTGCGGGTCGACGACGTAGTCGAGGTTCCAGCGCCATGCCTGCTGGCACCAGGAGTCCTTGAAGGTGGACTTGTTGCAGGGCTCGCCGCTGTTGTTGCCGAAGACCGGGGCGGTCCAGGTGGCGTCGGTGGTCTCCTTGCCGGTGGCCCAGCCGGGGAGCTTGTGGTAGCCGAAGTAGTAGCGGGTGCCGGTGGTGTCGGTCAGCTCCCAGTACTCGTTGTCGTTGTCCCCGTTGTCACGGTCGGTCGAGGTCAGGCGCTTGATGCGGGTGCCGTCGTCGGTCTGGAGCTTCCATTGGTCCTTGCCTGCGGGGACCAGTTCGCCGGCCTTGCCGTTGAAGGAGAGGAAGGCGTTGTCGTAGGCCCAGCACAGGTCGCCGGGCTTGTTGCCGTCGGCGTGCTTCTCACCGTCGTCGGAGCAGGGCTTGTAGCGGCGCTCGATGAAGCCGGGCCACAGCTCGAAGCCGTCCCCGGCCCAGGAGCCCTGGTTGTTGGTGCCGCCGGTACGGCCGTCGATGGCGCCGGAGGAGTACGCCAGCCCGACCTTGGGCTTCAGGCCGCCGGGGACCTCGGGGACCGGCATGTCGTAGGACCAGGTGAAGTCACCGGTGTTGAGGCTGGTGTTCCAGGTGGCGGAGGGGGCGAGGCTGGTGGCCTTGTAGTCGCCCTTGACGCCCTTGTCGTCGCCGACGGCGGCGAGGACGGTGGGGGCCCCGGAGCGCATCGGGACCGCGGAGGCGGTGAGGGTGTGCCGCTCGGTGTCGTTCTGCGTCGCCAGCGGGGTGGACGTGCGGCAGGCCGGCTTCTCCGGGGTGGTCACCGCGCAGGCCGGCAGCTCCACCAGGCGCAGGCGGGAGGCGTAACCGCCGCCGTAGGCTCCGGCGAAGGCGGTGTAGTCGAGCCTCGCCTGCACCGGGGCGGGGCGGGCAGGTGCCGCAGCGGCCCTCCCCGCGGGTTGCAGGGTGAACAGCATCCCGTCGACGCCTGCCTGGCGGGCCTTCGACCGTTCCAGCACGCGGACGTCGACCGTTTCCGGTACCGCGGCATCGGCTGCCGCCCGACCCTTGGCCACGGCGGCCGGTCGTTGCCGTGCGGGGGTGAGCGTCAGCGGAAGGGCCGTGGCGCCGTCGGCCGAACTCTTCGACGGCGTTGTCGTGGTGGCCCCCGTGACGGGCAGGGTCGCCGTGCCGGGCTCGGGCCACGCGCTCTTGGGCCGCTCCTGCGGGGTCCTGGGTCCCGCGGAGAGCTTGCGGGGCTTGACCCGCAGACCGTCGGCCCCCGGGACGGGCCTGCCCGGATCCGGGCGGCCGGCCGACGCCCCGGACGTCGCCGGCTGCGCCGCCGGGGACAGTGCCGTCAGCAACGAGCCGGTCAGCGCCGCGGCGAGTCCCACGGCGAGTCGACGCCGCAGGCGTCTACGTCGGAAGAAGAGCTTTCCGTTCATGTTCCGTTCCCACCCCTGATCGCCGTCCGGGCATGCGGATGCCCGGGTGACGGCGTTGAAGGAAAATTCCGATCGGATGCGGTGTGCGGAGCGCCGGCCCCGCACACCGCGGTGCGTCAGACGGGGCCCGGTACGTCGGGCACCTCGGTCGGCAGCCCGGTCCAGGCACCGGCCATCCTGGCGACCTGCTCCTCGCTCAGCGCCCCTTGGAACGTCCAGACGTCGTCGATGGCGCCGGGCCAGTAGTCGCCGAAGGAGTTGGGGCCCTTGGCACGTCCGAGCTGCAAGGACTTCACGGCTCGGAACGAGATGACGTTCTCGGCCCACGGAACCGCTTCCGTGCATGCCGCCTCATCGGTTTGCCCCTCACCACCGGTCTCGATGCACGAGACCTCGCCGAGTTGCCCGTTGACGTAGATGCGAGCCTGTTTGGCGAACCCGTCGTAGACGACCGCGACATGGTTCCATTCCGTCACGCTGTTGAAGTTCTGAGCGTTCATGGCACGGTCGATTCCGCTGTCGGCCGCGTCCGACCTGAATGCGGCCACCTCCCAGAGCCCTTCGCCGGTCCAGCCGTTGGGGTACGGATCGAAGCCCGCACCGAAGCTGCTGACGTTGGTGCCCTCCGCACTGATCAGTGCAGCGGGGCGTGCAGGCACAGCGGCTGCCTGGACCCACGCCGTCACAGTGAAGCTGGAGCTGGTGTCGATGGGCACGGCACTGGAGGCGTAGTCCTGCTGAGCTCCGGTGAGTACGAGGCCGCCGGGGCCCATGAATCCTCCGCCAGGGACCAGCTTGGCCCCCGTCCCCAACGTCATGGCCGGACCACCCGCCACAGAGTTGGCGCCCGGGGCGTCGGTCTGGTCGAACTGCCAGCGGCTGGTGAGAACCGGCCGCCTGCTGACGAGCTGGTGCACCTCCCCCTCCGCCACCGGCCGGTCGAAGAGCCGTACGTCGTCGATCTGCCCGGCGAGGTAGTCCACGTAGGACCCCCGGTACAGTGCGCGTCCGATCTGCAGCGCCCCGTCCGCCGACCAGGTCTGGGGTGCGGCGGCGGAACCTTGCAGGGCTCCGTTGACGTACAGGCTGACGGTCCCCTGCACCGTGTCGAGGACGGCCGCCAGGTGCGTCCACGCTCCCACGGCCGCCTTCTGTTTGGAGGCGACGCGCTGCGCGGTGAGGCTGCCGTCGGTGGCGTCCCTGGTGGCCAGGCGCACGCTCCAGAGGCCGGTCGGGGCCTCGTAGGAGAGGTAGAAGGCGCTGAGGAAGCCGCCGTCCTGGGCGACGACGGTCTGGTTGCGGGTGGTGTCGGTGATGCGGGCCCAGGCGGTGACCGCGTAGGAACGGTCGGTGGGCAGGTGCGGGGCGTCGGCCGAGGCGTAGTCGTCCTTGCCGTCCAGGGTCAGTGCCCGGCCCGCCACGCCGCCCTGGTCCGTGCCGACGCCGCCGTGGAAGGCCGCGGGCAGCACGTCGCCGTGGCCCGTGATCTGCTGGGCGTCGGCGCCCTCGTCGAGGGGGAAGACCGCGCGGGCGGGCCGTCCGGGTCCGCGCAGGCGCTGCTTGCCGTACAGCTGGGTGACCTCCGGGCCGCTCAGGGCCCGGTCGAAGATCTCCACCTCGTCCACGGCGCCGGGGAAGAACGCTCCCGGTTTGCCGTCGTAGGAGCCGGCGCCCAGTTGGAGGCCGCGGCGGGCGTTCCAGGCCGTCGCGTAGGCCACTTGGCCGGCGAGCTGGCCGTTGACGTAGAGCCGCAGCACTTTGGCGGCGCCGTCGTACATGCCGACCAGGTGGGTCCACTGGTCGGCGGTGACGCCGCCGGGTTGGGGGGCCATGGCGCGGGCGATGGAGGCGTCCGGGCTGTCGGCGGTGTACTGGTTGAACACCCAGCGCTGGAGGTCGGCGGAGTAGTACAGCTCGAAGCCGGGGCGGCTGTTGCCCGGTTGGGTGGCGACGATCGCCGGATGGGTGGGCACCTCGGTGGGCTTGACCCAGGCGGAGACCGCGAAGCTGCGGGAGGTGTCCACGACGGGGATGTCGGTGACGGCGTAGCCGTCGGTGCCGTTGAAGGACAGGGCCGACCCCATCGCGCCTTCCGTGCCCGGTGTGGCGCCGCCGTGCAGGGCGGCGGTCCGCGCCGGCGTGGTGGGCCGGGCTTCCGTGGCACCGGCGGCGTCGTCGAACTGCCAGGTGGCGCGCTCGGGTTGCCCCGCCTTGACCCGGTACTGGTACGTGCGGACCTCGCTGCCGTTGCCGGCCGCGTCGAAGGCCTGCGCGGTGACGAAGTTGACGCCCGCCTTCCCCGGCAGGACGTTCACGGACTTCGCGGCTCCGGCGGAGGTGGCGACCTCGTCCCGGACCGTGGGGTCGTTGTTGAGGCCGTAGCGGTAGCGGGTGACGTCGGTGGACGCGGACTTCAGGGCGAAGCTGCCGTACTGGCCGACGCCGTCGTACCAGGGGTCGTCGGGGTTCTCCGGGTCGGAGGCCGGATAGGCGCCGGAGGTGATGGTGGGGGCGGCCGGTACGGAGGTGTCGTAGACGAAGTAGCAGGCTTCCGCCGCTCCGGTGAACGACCACGGCGAGTACTGGGCGCCGTCGGAGACGCGGACCGCCCAGCTGACGGTCTTGTTCGTCGGGATGCTGGTCGGGAGGGCCAGGGAGAAGCCCGATCCGGACTTCTTCGCTGTCGACAGTGCCGGCTGCCACCGGGCGATCATGCCCTTGCCGTCGCCGGCGTCCCAGCTGGCCTGGAACTGCACCCGGACGTCGTCCCCGTCCGGGTCGGTGATGTTGTTGGCGTAGAGCAGGCCGCGGGTCCGGATCCGCGCGGGTGAGGCCGAGGGGTGGCAGGTGCCGCCGTACTCCATCACCAGCTGGGACGGCTTGGCCTGGGGCGGCGGACGGTTGTAGGTCACCCGCAGGAACCCCTTGTCGGAGAACCGCTTCCAGCCGTAGCCGTCGGTCTCGTCCGCGGCGCGCAGGCCGAAGGTGAGGGTGGGCCAGCCGTTGTCGGCGGCCTCCTGCACCGCGGCCTGCACGTCGAACTCGGCGTCCTTGGCCGCACAGCCGTCGTAGCCGTAGGCGAAGGCGGCGGTGCGCAGGTGCTTCTGCCAGAACCCGGCGGCGTTCTGCGAGTTCCACGTGGTCGAGGTGTCGATGGGCTTGGTGCGCCACAGTTCGACCGACCGGGCGCTGCACGACGCGGACCAGGTGTTGCGGACGACGAACTCGGCCTTCAGGATCGACTTCCCGGCGAAGGCGGAGGTCGGGATCTGGTAGAAGAGCCGCTTGACGTCGTAGGGGTTGCAGTAGTTCCAGTTGCAGTAGCCGAGCCCGGAGTCCGGGTCACCGTTGAACTTCCACTGCGGGGACGAGGCCCAGTGCTTGGACGCCATCGTCCAGGACGTCGCGCGGGGGGTGGACCACTGCGGGTCGATGAAGACCGGGTAGACGGTGTCCTTGCCCTTGAGCACGTCGGCGTCGGGTGTGAGGACCACCTGGCCCTTCCCGGCCGGAACCGCCACCCCGACCGGCGCGAGCTTGCCCGACTCGCCGGCGGACGGTTCGCCGGGCGCCGCCCCGTCCGGCGCCGCGGGGGCGGCGGACCTGCTGGTCCGCGCGGACTTGGCCGGGCCGGGGGTGGGGGCACCGGCTCCCGGGCTGGAGTCCCACATCACGGGGGTGGGCGCCTCGAAGACCGTCGCGTCCGTGCCGGGCTCGACCGCGGACAGTCCCCCGGCGGCGGTCTTCTTGACGTCCGTCCCCTCGGTCGCCAGCTTCAGTTCGAGCTGTGCCAGTTGCGGACTGGACGCCGCCTGGGCCGACTTGACGACCAGCAGCTGGGTGAAGCCGTCCGCCTGCGCCCCCATCCGCAGGTCCACGTCCGG
Organism: Streptomyces sp. VTCC 41912; assembly: GCF_045799175.1. Lineage (NCBI taxonomy): Bacteria > Bacillati > Actinomycetota > Actinomycetes > Kitasatosporales > Streptomycetaceae > Streptomyces > Streptomyces sp. VTCC 41912. Next base: position 8,644 of record NZ_JBJMAB010000025.1, on the reverse strand, counting down.
CAGCACGTCCGGATAGGTGGCCGTCGCGCCGTCCGTCACCGGCGTCGGCAGCTTCCCCGGCCAGGAGAGGGCCAGTTCGCGTCCCGCACGGCGCATCCGCACCAGGGGGCCGTCGCCGCCGCCCGAGAAGGCCAACCCGACGGAGGTGGCCTTCGGGGCCAGCGTCCCGTCGGTCTGTCGGGCGAGGTCCGTGTCGATGTCCTGCCAGCGACCTTCGATCCGGGTGCGCACGGGTCGGAGGTACTGGCGGGCCTGCAGCTTGCCCTCGGGGGTGGCGACGACGTCCACCGACTCCCCGCGCAGGGCGGCGACTTCGACCTCCTTGCCGGTGCGCTTCGCCTGTTCGAGCGCGGCGTCCTCGGTGGGTGCCTGGGATGCGTCCGCGGGCGTGGCGGGCTGCGCGGCACGGGTCGTGGGGGCGGCGTGCGCGGCGGGGGCCGCCGGCCCGGAGAGCAGGCCGGCCGTCAACCAGCCGGCCGCGCCGACCGACAACCACCGGTACGTACGTCTTCGCCCCACCCCAACAGACGACACGATCGCCCCACCCCCCGCTCACAAAGATGAAAATTCTCTGAAGAAGTTGTGTGCGGGAACGTAAGGGAGCGCCAGGCCCGCTGGGAAGCCCCGGCAATCTCCCCTCGCATAGCGAAAGCGGCATTTCGGATGACGGAGGCGCGTGATCCGCGTCACTACGGTGCGGGGTTGTACGCGTTCAAGCCGTAATCGGAGCGGAATCGCGACAGCGCGGGCCGCACGCACGACGCCACGGTCGCGGCCGTCACCGGACGCGGCACCCCGCACGTCTCACCATCCGGGACCCCCCACCCCCTCCATTGACTGCCCCCTACACCAACCATGAGAGTGCGGCTCGTGCACAGTGACGCGAGATCAGCAGCAGCGAAGACGGCGGCGGTTCCGGAGGGGGAGGGGGCCGGCGGGGAGAGCCTGCGGCGGGTGGCGGTGGCCTCGTTCATCGGGACCGCCATCGAGTTCTACGACTTCTACATCTACGGGACCGCGGCCGCCCTGGTGCTCAACCAGGCGTTCTTCCCGACACTCGACCCGGTCAACGCCACCCTCGCGTCGTTCTCCACCTACGCGGTGGCGTTCGCCGCCCGGCCGTTGGGGTCGGTGGTGTTCGGGCACTTCGGCGACCGGGCCGGGCGCAAGTCGGTGCTGGTCGCGTCGCTGTTGCTGATGGGCCTGTCCACGGCGCTCGTCGGACTGCTGCCCGGTTACGGGACGTTGGGGATCTGGGCCCCGCTGCTGCTGATCCTGCTGCGGTTCCTCCAGGGGATCGGCCTGGGCGGCGAGTGGGGCGGGGCGGCGCTGCTGGCCGTCGAGCACGCGCCGCGCGGGCGGCGGGGCCTGTACGCCGCGTTTCCGCAACTCGGTCCGTCGGTGGGGTTCTTCGCGGCCACCGGGGTGTTCTGGCTGCTGTCGGACGTGATGAGCGACGCGGCGTTCCGCTCGTGGGGCTGGCGGGTGCCGTTCCTGTTGTCGTTCCTGCTGGTCGGCGTGGGACTGTTCGTCCGGTTGAAGATCAGCGAGACGCCGGTCTTCGCGAAGGTGCGGGACGCCCAGGAGGCCAGCAAGGTGCCGGCCGTGGACGTGTTCCGGCGCCACCCGCGGGAGTTGCTGCTGGGCGCCGGCGGCATGGTCATCGCCTACGGACTCTTCTACACCGCCACGACCTACTGCCTCTCGTACGCCACCGGCACCCTGGGCATCTCCCGCACCACCATGCTCGGGCTCTCGCTGGTCGCCTGCCTGTTCCTGGCGGCGGGCACCTGGCTGGCCGCCACCCGCTCCGACGGCGTCGGACGCCGCAAGCTGGTCCTGGGCGGCGCCGGGCTCGCGGCGGTGTGGGGGCTGGCGCTCTTCCCGCTGCTGGACACCCGGCAGCCGGTGCTGATCGCCCTGGGCATCGGCGGCGCGCTGTTCTGCATGGGCGTGGTCTACGGACCGATGGGCGCCTACCTGCCGGAGCTGTTCGGGACGACGGTCCGCTACTCGGGCGCCTCGCTCGCCTACAACCTCGGCGGGGTGCTGGGCGGGGCGGTCGCGCCGCTGGTGGCCACCCGGCTCCAGGCGGCGTTCGGTTCGGCGTCGGTGGGCTGGTACGTCACCGCGATGGCGCTGGTGTCGCTGGCGTGCGTGCTGGCGCTGCCGGAGACCCGGGAGCGCGAACTCCTGGGCTGAGCCGGCCCGTAGGGGCCGCTCAGGGCCGGAGCCACCACCGCTCGCTCTCCCACGAGAGCGCCTCCCAGAGGCGGTTGAGCGGGTGCTCCGGCCCGTAGGAGGCCCGTTCGCCGCGCCGGGTGAAGACGCCGACCAGGACCTCGGTGCGGGGGCCGACGTCCCCGGTGACCTCCAGGGTGCGCAGGCCCTCGGCCTCCGGGAGGTGGCCGTCCGACGCGGCCTCCCCCAGCCCGCGGGTGACCAGCATCGCGCCGCTGACCACGCCCGAGCGGAGCAGCTCGAAACCGTAGTGGGCGGCTTCTATTTCGGCCGCGACGGTCAGTTTCTGGCGGTAGTCGCTGCCGTACCAGGCGGTCAGGAAGCGGTCGATGAGCCCGCCGGTGGAGACCACCAGCGGCAGCCGCGGCAGGTCGGCGGCGCGGAACGAGCCGCCGGGCAGCCGCTCCGGCGGCAGGTTCGTCAGCAGCGACAGCCCGCTGCGCCGCCACTCCATCACCTCGTACGGGGCGAGGTGGGCGCTCTCCTCGCCCTCGGTGACGACGACGCTGCCGCAGACCAGGTCGAGTTCCTGGGAGCGCAGCTTGGTGAACAGGTCGCCGGTGCGCACGTGCGTGATCTTCAGGTCGACGCCCTCGCGGTCGAAGTCCCCGCTGACGTACTCCACGGCGTCCAGGAGGAAGCCGAGGGTGTAGCGGGTGGTGCCGACGGAGAGCGTGCGGCCGAGCCGGCGGCGGGCGTCGTGGACGCCCGCTGACCACTCGCCGAGGGTCCGCCGGGCGAGTTCGACCAGGGCCTCCCCGGTGGCGGTGAACAGCGCGTCGCGCCCGCGGCCCTGCTTGAGGACCAACTCCTCGCCGCACAGCGCCGCGAAGGTGCGGTTCATGGTGTCGAGCTGCTTCTGCACGCTGGACTGCTCCCGGCCCAACCGGCGGGCCGCCGCCAGCGCGGTGCCCGCCTCGTGCACCGTGATGAGCGTGCGCAGCTGGTCCATCGTGGTGTCGAGCAGCTCCGTCGGGTACTGCCGTTGCCCCGGGTTCCGCTGCGGACCTGACACGACCATGCGCCCCTACTCGCTTTCCCTTCCCCCAAATTCAGGAATGAGCAGCATAGCCGCCCCGGAAAAGCCATCCGGAGATCACCGGGGATTATCTGTGGATTTCTTCCAGAAAATACTGGATGCGTTTGCGGTACCCGTGGAATGGTCGGGTCAATGCCGCACCGCGCAACCACGTTCTTCACAAGGGGAGTTACGTTCGTGAGCCATTCCCCGGCCGCCCCCCGGCGGCCCGGTGCCCTCAACGCCACCGTGGCCTGCTCGATCGCGTCCGCACCGGGCACCTTCGCCGGCGCCCTCGCCGTCGTCGCCGGGGGCCGCCCCCTGGCGGAACGGAACGTCGAGCAGGCGGTCCAGGAGGATCCACAGCTTCTCGGGCTGCCCGCCGGGACCACGACGGCCGACCTCAAGGCGATGGCCGGGCCGGCCACCGCGGTGGCGGCGGCGGTGCTCGCCTGGCTGCCGCCCAGCGGCCGTTACGCGGAACAGTTGGGGAACGGCATGCGGAACGCGCCGGCGCCGCAGCCGACCGCCGCGTTTTCCGGCTGACGGCGGAAAACGGGAGGGAAACGGAAGGGAAATGCGACACGGCCCCGGGGTGTGCACCCCGAGGCCGTGTCGCTCGTGTCGCTCGTGTCGCTCTGCGGTGGCCGCCCGGTCGTTACCTGTGGGCGGGGAATTCCACCACCTGCTGGTAGGTGGGACGGTTCTGCCAGGTCATCTTGTCGTGGGTCAGACCGCCCACCGCGCGGTGGATGATTGAGTCCGCGCACCACTGGTCGCCGGCCTTGCAGTTGTCGTCGCCCGGGTAGACCTGGGCGGCGGTCTGCGCGTTGGCCTGCGCGAGGGTGGTCAACAGCGTGTCCCGGCAGGCGGAGAGGTCGCCGCCGCCGCAGTAGCGGACGGCGAGCGGGCCCTGGACCTTGTCGCCGAGCACCGCACGCAGGTCCTTGTCGGCGTAGCTCCACCAGCCGTACTGGAAGGCCGATCCGGCGTGCGCCCCGGTGGGACCGTGGCCGGCCGAGGGCGACTCGTCGATGGCGAGGTTGGCACCCAGGGCGTCGTAGAGGTCGGTGCCGAGGCCGGGCCGGAAGACCTCCTTGACCATCAGCGGCCACCAGGCGTCCATCAGCCGGACCGCGTCGGAGTGGGCGTAGGCGTGCGAGCCGGGGGACGTCTCGCGGCGCTGGGCGCCGTCCTTGCGCCAGGCGTCCAGCCGTTGGATCGCGGTCCGCAGCGCCGGGTCGGCGACCGGCTTGCTGCCCAGGACCCGCAGCATGTCGGGCAGCACGTCCTCGCCACGCAGGTCGGTGAGGGCGGCGTCGGCCATCGCCCGGGTCAGGGACGCCCGGGTGACCCCGCCGTCCGCGGTCAGGGCGCGCACCCGGTCGTCGAGCAGGTTGGCGCGGTGCACCGAGCCGTTGCCGAAGCCGGCCGAGTCGTAGTCCTTGGCCTGCTTGTTGTTCCAGGAGACGTAGTAGTCCTGGTCGATCGACTGCGGGTGCTGGGCGGGCGGGGTGTAGGCGGAGGTGTTGGTGGTGGGGTCGAAGCCCTTCCACTCGTAGGCCGGGTCGGCCTTGACGGGCAGCGCCGGGTCGACGTCGGGGTTGCGGACCGGGTTGAGGCCGCTGTTGTAGTACGCGATGTCGCGGGAGTCGGCGTAGAACCAGTTGAAGGCGTAGCCGATGTGCTGGGCGGCCTGCTGGAAGCTCTTGGCGTCGCGGACGTACGACGGGTCGTTGAGCATCTGGAAGCCGATGATGGAGTCGGCCTCGTGGCGGTAGGTGGAACGCAGCGCAGTGTAGGCGACGGGCTTGCCGCCGACGGTGGCGCGGTGCGTGACGACGCCGTACCGGGTGCGGAAGACCTGCATCCGGTACGAGCCGGCCGCGGTGGGGTCGGCGATGGTGGGCTTCCAGGAGTTGGTGCGCTCCAGCTTCTCCATCGGCAGGCACCGGCCGTGGTAGCGGTAGGAGGTGGAGTCCTTCGTGGGCTCCGAACCGTCCGCGTTGCACAGGTCGACGGCGTAGGTGTCGGTGATGTCCTGACCGGCGGAGGTGGCGCTCCAGGCGTAGTCCTGCCCGCGGCCGAGCTGGACGTACATCCCGACGCCGGCGAACGACGCGCCGCGGGCGCTGATGCCGGGCCCCTGGATCTCCTGGAGCATCAGCAACTGGGGTGCGAAGTAGCCGGTCTGCGGGCCGAAGACGGCGACCGGGTGGCCGCTGGCGGTGTGCTTGCCAGAGACCAGCAGGGCGTTGGACATCCCGCGGTGCTGGGTCGGGTCGAAGCTCCCCTTGGGCAGCACGCCGTCCCTAAAGAGGCCCTCCAGCTTGCGGTACTTCTCGGGGGCCTTGACCGGATCGCGGGGCGGGGTGGCGCTCTTGGAGGCGGCGGCACCGGTGCGGTCGAAGACCAGCGGTTCGGGCGTGACCGAACCGCGGTCGGGCAGCGCGGTGCCCTTGGCCTTGGCGGGCTTGACGGCGTAGGGGAAGCTCTGGCCGTCGTGCAGCGTCTTGACCGCCTCGGGGTCGTTGCGCTCGCGGAAGGACTCCCAGACCTTGGTGCCCTTCTCCAGGCCGTACTTCTGCTGGGCGGAGAGCAGGGCGAGCGCCGAGGGGACCTCGCCGCCGCCGCCGTTGCCGAAGAGCCCGCCGACGACGGAGGCCAGGGCTATCAGGTCGGTGAGCTTGAACGGCTGGATCTCACCGGCGTTGGTGATCGCGTCCACGTGACCGGTGACGACGTACTCGCCGGGGAAGTAGCGGCCCTTCTTGGACTGCTCGCGGTAGGCGTTGATGCCGTCCACGTACGCCTGGGCGTCCGCCATGGCCTGTTTGCCGCGCTCGCCGTTGTCGTTGCGGATCGCGTCGACCTGCGCCTGGAGGTCGGCCTCGGTGTACGGGGCCGAGGGCCAGAACTGCTGCTCCAGGCCCTGGTTGGCGGGGGCGCCGCCGGCGAACGAGGTCAGCTCGCCGCGCCCGATGTGCCGGAAGAGGTCCATCAGCCAGAGCCGGTCCTGGCCCGCGGCGAAGCCGGCGCCGTACTCGGTGCCGTAACGGGTGGTGCCCTTGATGTGCGGGACGCCGGTCTTCTTGTCGCGGGTGATGGTGACGTCCGGACGCGGGCTGCTCACCGAGGCGACCTGGTCCTTCGCGACGCCGAAGGAGGCGTCGTTGAAGAAGTCGGTGAGGGTGTCGTCGGTGAGCGAACGGTAGCCGCCGGCCAGTGCGTTGTAGGGGGCGATCTGGTCGGTGGTGTGCGGCGGGTGGGTGCCGAACAGCTTGTTGCCGAGGATCTGCATCAGGGTGGCGTTGCCCGTCGCGCCCGGCGGCAAGATGTCCGCGCACTGGCCCTGGCAGTAGTCCTCGGAAGTCTGCGGTGCGGCCGCGGCCGCGGTGGGGGGCGGTGCCAAGAACGTGGCCCCCAAGGCGAACAGGGCCGCGGTGGCGGCGGCCCTGAGCCTTCCGGTACGTCGTCGCATTCCTGCTCCTCTAGGGGTCCCCCTGCCCGTGAGGGCTCGGGGAAGAGTGGGCCGGACGTTACCGTCGGTTACTCGTCACCGGAAGATGAACAACAGTCACCTTTTCGAATTCCCCACAGCGGGCAGGCGTTACGGCCGGACACCCCGGCACATCGCCGCCCAAAACCGCAAAAGAATTCGATGGATCCAGGCGGCGGCCGGGTACGTCCATTCCCTGTCCAGTCGGGATCCTCCTCGGAGGTGGAAGCACCATGGCCGGTTTCAGAGCCCTCGCAGAACAGGTCCGCAACCCGCGGCTCGTCACCGTTCGGCGACGCACCGCCCTGCGCAAGTGCTTGGAGCGCTTCGCCCCATACGGGCACCGCGCGACCTGGCACCACCTGTGCACCAGGGCCGGGTTCGCCATCCAGGACCGTGACCCGGATCCGGCGCGGCTGGTGGCCGCGCTGGCCGAGCTGGAAGAGGCACGCGCCCTCTGGCTCGCCTACGAAGAGGAGTTCGCCGCCCGGCGCCGCCGCGAGAAGCACGACGGCATCCGGCAGCCCGGCGCCCTCGACGCATGGCACCGCCGCACCTGGGGCGGCTACGACATCGTGCCCTGCGCCTCCCCGCAGCGGCACCCGGCGGCCCGCCTCTCCGAGGTGCTGCACCGCATGATCGCGGCGATGGAGGCGGGACGCCCGCGCCGCGACTGCCCGGTCTGCGGCTGCACCCGCTTCGCGTGGGTCCCCGACCCCGACGGCGACCCGGGAACCGGACCGGCCTGCCGCGACTGCGGAGTGCTCGCCCCGACGGCCGTACTGGCCCCCGAGGCGCTGCACACCGCGGCCGGACAGCCCCTCACGAACGCCTTCGCCGCGGCCTGACGCCCCCTGCGCACCGCACCGTTCACCCCGTTCGCGCACGCCTGTCAGACCCTCCTGCCATCATCGACGACATGCTGCAGATGCTTCAGGTGTGTCTCAACGGCGCGCGTACCGGGGCCGATTCGGGCGCCGTGCCGCTCTCGCCGGCCGCGCTCGCCGACGCCGCGCGGCAGGCGGTCGCGGCCGGCGCCCAGGACGTGCACGTCCACCCCAAGACCCCATGCGGCCAGGACTCCCTCTCGCCGCGGGTGGTCGGCCCCGTCCTGGAAGCGATACGGGAGGCGGTGGACGTGCCGGTGGGCGTGACGACCGGCGCCTGGGCCGAACCCGACCCCGAACGCCGGGCGCAACGCATCGCGTCCTGGACGGTCCTGCCCGACCACGCCTCGGTCAACTGGCACGAGGACGGCGCCGAGGCGGTCGCCGAGGCGCTGCTGGCCCGCGGCGTCGGCGTCGAGGCCGGCATCTGGGCCGGCACCACGGCCGCCGCACGATTCGCCGCCTCACCACTGGCACCCCGGGTGCTGCGGGTGCTCGCCGAGGTCATCGACGACACCGACCCCACCACCGCCCCCGCCACGGCCCGGACCCTCCTGGCCGAACTGGCCCGCGCACCACACGGCCGCCCGGTACTGCTGCACGGCCACGACGGCGGCACCTGGCCGGTCCTCCAACTGGCCGACGCACTCGGCCTCGCCACCCGCATAGGCATCGAGGACACCCTCCTACTCCCCGACGGCACACCAGCCACCCACAACGCCCAACTCATCACCCACGCCGTGAAACTGACGGGCGCCGTGTGCCGCTAGGCGGGGCGTCTTCCCACGTTGTCGGCTTTCCCGCCGTGGGGGTTGCTGTTTGCGCCTGCGGCGCGGGGCCGCTGCGCGGGGCGTCGTCGTACGTCTCCGGCCGCCCCGCCGTGGGGGTTTCGCTTTTGCGCCTGCGGCGCGGGGCCGCTGCGCGGGGCTGTTGGGTGCGGTGTCGGGGGTGCGGGTGGTGGGGTGCCGGGACTGCTGCGCTTTACGTCCCGGCACCCCA
>NZ_JBJMAB010000024.1:0-122035 GCF_045799175.1 Streptomyces sp. VTCC 41912 | reverse complement strand
AACCCGGAAGCTAAGCCTTTCAGCGCCGATGGTACTGCAGGGGGGACCCTGTGGGAGAGTAGGACGCCGCCGAACAATCTTTCAAGGACCCTTGGTCCCAGCGTTCAGCTGGGACCAAGGGTCCTTTTGCTTTGCCGGAGCGCGCCGAACGGATCGGTGCGTGAGAATGAATGCAGTACCGAAGACAGGAGTCACGTCGATGTCCACCAACTCTTCCGACGATCGCTCGGAGCGCCAGCCGAGGCGCGACGGCGGCGACCGGGGTGGTTTCCGGCGGGATGACCGGGGACCGCGGCGTGACAGCCGCGACACCCGTGAAAGCCGTGACAACCGCGGGGGCGACCGTGGCGGTTTCCGTCGGGATGACCGTCGTGACGATCGTGGCGGTGACCGTGGCGGTTTCCGTCGTGACGACCGTGGCGGCGAGCGTGGCGGCGACCGTGGTGGGTTCCGTCGTGACGACCGTGGCGGCGACCGTGGTGGGTTCCGTCGGGATGACCGCGGGGGTGACCGTGGTGGGTTCCGGCGTGATGACCGTCGGGATGATCGTGGCGGTGACCGTGGTGGGTTCCGTCGTGACGATCGTGGCGGTGAGCGCGGTGGGTTCCGGCGTGATGAGCGGGATGACCGTGGTGGGTTCCGTCGGGATGACCGCGGGGGCGACCGTGGTGGGTTCCGCCGTGACGACCGGCGTGACGATCGCGGTGGTGACCGTGGCGGTTTCCGGCGTGACGACCGTGGTGGCGAGCGTGGCGGCGACCGCGGTGGGTTCCGCCGTGACGACCGTGGCGCCGACCGCGGTGGGTTCCGTCGGGACGACCGCCGTGACGACCGCGGCGGTGAGCGCGGGGGTGACCGTGGTGGGTTCCGGCGTGATGACCGTCGGGATGATCGCGGTGGTGACCGTGGTGGCTTCCGTCGGGACGATCGTGGCGGTGAGCGCGGTGGGTTCCGGCGTGATGAGCGGGATGACCGTGGTGGGTTCCGTCGGGATGACCGCGGGGGCGACCGTGGTGGGTTCCGCCGTGACGACCGGCGTGACGATCGCGGTGGTGACCGTCCGCGGGGTCCGCGCAGGGATGACGAGCGCGGTGGCTTCCGTCGGGACGGTGAGCGCGGCGGGTTCCGTAGGGACGACGACCGCGGTGGCTTCCGTCGGGATGATGACCGTGGCGGGTTCCGGCGGGACGACCGGGGGCCGCGGCGGGATGACCGTGGCGGGTTCCGGCGGGATGACGAGCGTGGGGCGCGTCGGCCGTACGGCGGTGGCCGGGGTCGGGACGACCGGCGGGACGACCGTCGTGACGACCGGCGGGACCGCGACCGGGAGCCGATCAAGCGGCTGCCGATTCCCGAGGACGTCACCGGCGACGAGATCGACAAGGCGGTGCGGCAGGAGCTCCTGAGCCTGCCGAAGACGCTGGCCGAGGACGTCGCCAAGAACCTGGTGATGGTCGCGCGGCTGCTCGACGAGGACCCGGAGCAGGCGTACGGCTACGCGCAGGTGGCGCTGCGGCTGGCGTCCCGCGTCGCGGCGGTGCGCGAGGCCGCCGGCTTCGCGGCGTACGCGGCCGCGAAGTACGCCGAGGCGCTGAAGGAGTTCCGGGCGGCGCGGCGGATGACCGGCAGTGCTGAACTGTGGCCCGTCATGGCGGACTGCGAGCGCGGGCTCGGGCGGCCGGAGAAGGCGCTGGCGATGGCCGGCGAGCCCGAGGTGGGGAAGCTGGACCGGGCCGGTCAGGTCGAGATGCGCCTGGTCGCGGCCGGTGCCCGGCGGGACATGGGGCAGGCCGATGCCGCGGTCGTCACCCTGCAGAGCCCCGAGCTGGCGTCGAGCGCCGTGCACCCGTGGACGGCCCGGTTGCGGTACGCGTACGCGGACGCGCTGCTGGAGGTCGGGCGCGAGAGCGACGCGCGGGACTGGTTCGCCCGGGCGCTGGAGGCCGATCAGGCCGGTACCACCGATGCCTCGGACCGGCTGGCCGAGCTGGACGGGGTGCAGTTCACCGACGCCCTGGACGAGGACGAGGCCGCGGAGGATGCCGCGGAGGAGTCTGCGGACGAGGCCGCGGGTGCCGAGGACTCCGGTAAGGGAGCCGAGAAGGCCGAGTAGCGGTGCGGCCGGCGTAGCCGGCGGCGCGACACAGCAGTGAGAGGGGCGGGCCCGGTGGGCCCGCCCCTCTTGTCGTTGTGCGGGGTGGTGCGGATCAGGGGGCGTACGGGGCGATGGGGTTGCGGAGGGTGCCGATGAGCTGGAGGGCGCCGGCCGGGTCCTGGAGGTCGACCATCTGCTCGTTGTTGCGCAGCTGGAGCCGGTTGAGGCAGGAGAGGGCGAACTCGGGGACGAAGATGTCGTACTCGGCGAACTTGTCGGCGAGGTGGGGGTGGGCCGCCTGGTAGTCGCCGATGGTGGCGGCGACGGTGCGCCAGAAGGTGTCCTCGTCGAGGACGCCCAGGTCGGCGAGGGTGGCGCTGAGGAAGCGGAAGAAGCAGTCGAAGACGTCGGTGAAGACGGAGAGCAGCTTCTTGTCCTCGGGGACGTCGGCGCGGATGCGTTCGACGGCGGGCGGCAGGACGGCGTCGGCGGACATCACGGCGATCTCCTCGGCGATGTCCTTGAAGATCACGCGGGCTACCGCGCCGTCCTCGACGACCAGGATGGCGTTCTCGCCGTGCGGCATGAAGACCAGGTCGTAGGCGTAGAAGGCGTGCAGCACCGGGGTGAGGTAGCCGTCGAGGTAGCGGCGCAGCCAGACCTCGGGGGCCAGGCCGGACTCCGCGATGAGGGCGGCGGCGAAGGAGTTGCCGTCGCGGTCGACGTGGAGGAGGGAGGCCATGGTGGCCAGCCGCTGGCCGGGCGCCAGGGTGGGGACCGGGCTCTCCCGCCAGAGGGCGGCGAGCATCTTGCGGTACGGGGAGCCCTTCTCGGTGGCGGCCTCGTACTGGCGGTGGTGGTAGCCGATGGCGGCGCGCTCGCGGATGATCGAGAAGCGGGCGGCCCGGAAGGTGTCGTCGGCGTCGATCAGGCGGGCCAGCCAGTCGTTGATGGCCGGTGTGGCCTCCATGTAGGACGCGGAGAGGCCGCGCATGAAGCCCATGTTGAGCACCGAGAGGGCGGTCTTGACGTAGTGCTTCTCGGGGCTGGTGGTGTTGAAGAAGGTGCGGATGGACTGCTGGGCGAGGTACTGGTCATCGCCGGGGCCCAGGCAGACCAGGCGGCGCTGGGCGACCTCGGCGGCGAAGGTGACGGACAGCTTGTTCCACCACTGCCAGGGGTGGGTGGGGAAGAAGTAGTAGGCGTCCGGGTCGAGGCCGAGGTCGGTGAGGGCGGCGGCGAAGCGGGCCCGGGTCGCGGCGGGCAGCTCGGCCTCGATCAGGGTGGCGTAGTCGAGGTCGGCGCCGGCGGTGAAGGTGCTGTGGTCGCGGTGGGCGGCCAGCCAGATCAGCGTCAGCGGGGCGGCGGCCTCGGGGGCGTAGGCGTGGTATTCGTGGATGCCGAAGCCGAGGCGGCCGTTGTTGGCGACGAAGCAGGGGTGGCCCTCGGTCATGCCGGTCTCGACGGCCTGGAAGCCGGCGGTGGCGAGTTCCGCGGCGGTGCCGGCCTTGCCGGCGAGTTTGTAGGCGGTGCCGGAGAGGGTGGAGCTGATCTCCTCCAGGTAGACCGGGAGGACGGTCGGGGACAGTCCGAGCGAGGTGTGGAACTCGGTGATGAAGTCCAGTGCGTCCAGGGGGAGTTCGGTGTCTCCGCGGTGGCGGGTGATGCTCTCCGGGGCGATCTGCCAGTGGTCCAGGGCGTGTCTGCGGGCGGTGAAGCGGTAGGTGGTGGCCGCGTCGTCGCTGTGGACGGCGTAGTGGTCGGCGTCGGCCAGTGGCTCGGGCGTCAGCAGCCGCTCGTGGGTGAACTCGGCGAGGGCCTTGCGGACCAGGGCGCGGTTGGCGCGCGCCCACAGTTCGGGGGTGAGGTGCGCGACGGCGTCCTGGGCGGCCGGGTTCTCGATGGGGGCGGGCATCAGCGGTCTCCTCGGGTGGCCAGGAACTGTTCGCGGGTGCAGGTGCTGAGGTAGGCGTCCTTGGAGGGGAGCGAGACGGTCCGGACGACCTCGAAGCCGACGGCCTTGTTCAGGGCGTGGACGGCGGTGTTGCGGGTGTCGGGCTCGACGACCACGCGCAGGACGGCCGGGTCGGCGAAGAGGCCCTCCATGACGGTGGTGATGACGGCGTGCGTGAAGCCGTGCACGGGGGCGTCCGTCGGGGCGGTCAGGAAGTGCATGCCGATGTCGCCGGGCCGGGCGACGTGGATGCCGACCAGTTCGCGGTGGGCGGGGTCGTAGCGCTCCATGAGGAAGGCCGGGGTGCCGTTGTGGAGGCCGAGGAAGGCGTCGTGGTGCGGGTCGGCGTCGATCCGGGCGAACTCCTTCTCGACGGCGGGCAGGTCGCAGTCCTGCATCAGCCAGAAGACTGCCTTGGGGTGGGTGACCCAGGAGTGCAGGAGGGGGGCGTCGGCGGCGGGGTCGACGGGCCGCAGGGCGAACTCCCCCAGGGCGGGGTCGGTGCGGGTGAAGGCGGGGGTGCTCATGCGGATATCTCCATCGGGTCGTGCGGACCGGCCGGGGCGGCGAACTCCTGGAAGGCGATGGCCTTCTCGACCGGGTAGTACTCGCGGCCGAGCAGCTCGCGGATGATGCTGGAGTTGCGGTAGGCGGCCATGCCGAGGTCGGGGGTGACGAAGCCGTGGGTGTGCAGTTCGGCGTTCTGCACGTAGATGCCGTGGCCGGCGGTGTCGATGCTGTAGTTGCGGGCGACGTCGTAGCGGCCGGCGGCGTCCCAGGCGATGCGGTCGCGGACCGGCTCCAGGAACGCGGGGACGCGGTAGCGGTAGCCGGTGGCGAGGATGAGGCCCTGGGTGGTGAGGCTGAAGTCCCGGCCCTGCTCCTCCTGGCGCATGCTGAGGGTGTAGGTACGGGTGGCCTCGTCGTAACGGGCTTCCTGGAGCGCCGAGTTGGTCAGCAGGCGGGTGCGGACCGGGCCGGCCAGGCGCTTCTGGTAGAGCAGGTCGAAGATGTCGTTGATCAGCTCCGAGTCGATGCCCTTGTAGAGGTGCTTCTGGGTGGCGTTGAGGCGGTCGCGGGTGGCCGCGGGGAGGGCGTGGAAGTAGTCCACGTACTCCGGGGAGGTCATCTCCAGGGTGAGCTTGGTGTATTCGAGCGGGAAGAAGCGGGGGGAGCGGGTGGCCCAGGTCAGGTGGTAGTCGTGGGCGTCGATGTCCTGGAGGAGGTCGTAGTAGATCTCGGCGGCGCTCTGGCCGCTGCCGACGATGGTGATGCTGTCCTTGGCCTGGAGGGCGGGCTTGGCGTCCAGGTAGCCGGCGTTGTGCAGCGCGTCGCCGCCCAGGTCGCGGCAGGCGTCGGGCAGGTGCGGCGGGGTGCCGGTGCCCAGGACGAGCTTGCGGGCCCGGAAGGTGTGCCGTTCGCCCTGGTGGTCGGCGTGGACGAGGTAGAGCTCGGCGCGCTCGTCGTACTCGACGGTGGTGACCGTGTGGGAGAAGCGGACGGTGTCGAGCTTTCCGACGGCCCAGCGGCAGTAGTCGTTGAACTCGGCGCGCAGCGGATAGAAGTTCTCACGGATGTAGAAGGAGTACATCCGGCCCGATTCCTTCAGGTAGTTCAGGAAGGAGAAGGGCGAGGTGGGGTCGGCGAGGGTGACCAGGTCGGCCATGAACGGCACCTGGAGGTGGCTGCTCTCCAGCATCATGCCGGGGTGCCAGTCGAAGCCCGGGCGGTCGTCGAGGAAGAGTCCGTTGAGCTCGTCGATGGGGGCGGTCAGGCACGCCAGGCCGAGGTTGAACGGGCCGAGCCCGATGGCGAGGAAGTCGTAAGGGGCGTCGTGGGGGACGGTCACGGGTCTCTCTTCCGGAGATGGTCGGGCGGGGAGGTCAGCGGGCGCTGAGGGCCGGTGCGGTGCGGTCGGCCGCGGGCTGCTCGGCCAGGTAGCGACCGGCGTGCTCGGCGATCAGGTCGAGGACGATCGCGATGTCGTCGAGCGTGGTCTCCGGGTTGAGCAGGGTGAACTTGAGGTAGTGCCGGCCGTCCACCTTGGTGCCGGCGACGATCGCGTCGCCGGAGGCGAAGAGGGCGTCCCGGGCGTGCAGATTGACCCGGTCGGTGAGCTCGGGGTCCTGGGTGCCGCCGGGGAGGTAGCGGAAGACCAGGGTGCTCAGCTGGGGCTGCACGACGACCTCGAAGCGCGGGTCGTCGTGCAGGAGCTTCCAGGCGTCGGCGGCCCGGTCGACGACCTCGTCGAAGAGTTCGCCGATGCCCTGGGCGCCCATGGTGCGCAGCGTCAGCCAGAGTTTGAGGGCGTCGAAGCGGCGGGTGGTCTGGAGCGACTTGTCGACCTGGTTGGGGATCCGCTGCTCGACCATCCGGCGCGGGTTGAGGTAGTCCGCGTGGTAGGTGACGTGCCGCAGCGTGGCGCGGTCGCGGACCAGGACGGCGCTGGAACTGACGGGCTGGAAGAAGGACTTGTGGTAGTCGACGGTCACCGAGTCGGCGCGTTCGATGCCGGTGAGGAGGTCGCGGCGGCGGGAGACGAGCAGACCGCAGCCGTAGGCGGCGTCCACGTGCATCCAGGCGCCGTGGCGGGCGGCCAGGTCGGCGATCTCGGGGAGCGGGTCGATGGAGCCGAAGTCGGTGGTGCCGGCGGTGGCGACGACCGCCATGGGTATCAGGCCGTCGCGCCGGCAGCGCTCCAGTTCGGCGGCGAGGGCGTCGGTGCGCATCCGCTTGGTGTCGTCGGCGGGGACGGCGATCACGGCCTCCGCGCCCAGGCCGAGCAGGGTCGCGGACTTGCGGATGCTGAAGTGGCTGCAGGCGGAGGTGAGGATGCGGAGCCGGGGGAGCAGGTCGGTGAGCCGGGTGTCCTCGGGGGAGCCGGTGCGGGCCAGTTCGCGGCGGCAGGTCTCGTCCCGGGCGAGCAGCATGGCCTGGAGGTTGGACTGGCTGCCGCCGCTGGTGAAGATGCCGTCGGCGGCCGCGCCGAGGCCGATCCGCTCGGCCGTCCAGTCGACCAGGCGTCGTTCGATGAGGGTGCCGCCGGCGCTCTGGTCCCAGGTGTCGAGGGAGGAGTTGACGGCCGAGAGCACCGCTTCGCCGACGAGTGCGGGGATCACCACGGGGCAGTTGAGGTGGGCGAGGTAGCGCGGGTGGTGGAAGTAGATCGCGTCCCGCAGGTAGACCTGCTCCAGTTCGTCCAGGGCGGCGGCCGGGTCGTGGAGCGGGGTGTCGAGGTCCACGGCGGCCACGGTGGGCGCCAGTTCGTCGACCGAGACGCCGGTGAAGGGGCGGTCGGTGGTGGCGATGCGTGCGCTGATCCGTGCGACGCCCTCGCTGACGGCGGCGCGGTAGTGGTCGGCGGTGTGGTTGTTGAGGAGATGGGTGCGGCTGTCGGCCGGGTCCTCGGCGGAGTGCGCGAGGAGACTCATGAAGGTGCCCTCCCTGGAGCGGGGTCAACTGCGTCCTGTGCAGGGTGCGGAGGTGTGCACAGGGGCAGGGGAACCCGCCCGGCGACACAGTGAGGTAAGCCTAACCTAACCGTGCCGATGGGTGGGGGCGGGGTCCACGGTCCGGCCGGACCAGGGGGATTCCCGCGCCGCGAGGGCGGTGGGGCGGCTCAGCTCCCTTCGTCGTCGAGCGTGCGCAGCACCAGGCCGGTGGCCGGCTTGGGGCCGAACGAGGTGGACTTGCGGGGCATCGTCACGCCCTGCTCGGCGAGTTGACGGACCGTCTCCTCGGAGGTCGCGCGCATCAGGACGGCCGAGCCGCCGTGCCGGGCGGCCTGCGCCACCGCGGCCTCGGTGTGGTGCAGGTAGCCGATGTCCGACGGGTGGTCGGGGATCCGCCAGACCTCGTCCAGCAGGACCGAGTGCAGCACCGTCGCGTCCAAGTGGCGCCACGCCGCGGGCCGGTCGGTGCGGATCGCCCGCTCCAACAGGTCGGGATCGGGCCGGTCCAGGAGGTGGAAGGAGTCCGGGCCGCCGGAGAGCACGAAGGCGCTGCCCGGGGTCTCGGCCAGGGCCTCCAGGGCGGCGGGGAGTTCGCCGGGCAGCCGGCGGGCCCGGAAGGCACCGGCCACGTCCGCCAGCGCCTTGGCCGGCGGCAGGTGCGGCAGCACCCGGTGGATCGCCCGGACCTGGAGCGGATGGCGGGCGGTGTCCACCAGCAGCACCAGCCCGGACGCCCAGGGCGAGTCGGGGCCGGCCTCCGGCCGCTGCTCGTGGAGCCGCTGGTACGTCGCCCAGCGGTGGTGGCCGTCGGCGATCAGCGCCTGGCGGACGGCCAGGTCGGCGTCGACCGCGGCCAGCTCCGCGGGGTCGGTGACCGCCCACAGGCGGTGCGCGAAGCCGTCCTCGGTGGTGGTGTCGAGCAGCGGTGCGCGCCGGACGGTGCGCTCGATGACGCCGGTCGCGCCGTTCGCGGTGCCCGGCCCGCGGTACGACAGCAGCAGCGGCTCGAAGTTGGCCGCGGCGGCGCCCATCAGGGCGGCCCGGTCCTCGACCACCTCCGGGATGACGTCCTCGTGCGGCAGCACCGGGCCGTCCAGTCGGAGCGCGCCGATCAGTCCGCGCTGCAGGACGCCGCCGCCGCGCTGCTCGTAGACGTACAGCGCCGGCTCCGGGTCCGGGGTGAGGATGCCCTCCGCGCGCCAGCGGCGCAGGGTGTCGGCGGCCTGGCGGTGCCGGGTGGCCGGGTCCGCGGCCTGCGGAAGGATCAACCGCACGATGTTGTACGGATCGGAGGTCTCCAGGGCGCGGACCTCGTCCGGCCGCACGACGACGTCGTAGGGCGGGGAGGTGACCGCGGTGAGGCTGCTGACCCGGTCCGGGGCGTAGCGCAGGCCGCGGAACGGGAGGAGGCGGAGGCCGTCGGTACTGGTCATTGAAGAATGCTATGCCGGGAACGGGTGCGGGATGATCGGGGGAGCGGCCGTGAATCGGCCGGAAATTTCGGTGGCCGCGCGGCGGCGGACGGACCGGCCCGGAACGGGGCGGGCGGGGTCGTACCGGCGCGTGGACGGCCTGTGCGTACGGCACGTGGGAACGAGGAGCAGGACGGCATGGACGAGCGGATGCGCGCAGCGACGGACGGGCGCGAGCGGCACCGGCCCGACGGGTGCCGGCGGGCGCTGAGCGAGGCGTACGACACGGCGCTGCTGGATCTGGACGGGGTGGTCTACGCCGGCGGGCGGGCCATCGAGCACGCCGTGGCGTCCCTGACCACGGCCCGCGAGGGCGGCATGCACCTCGCATACGTGACGAACAACGCGGCCCGCACCCCGCAGGCGGTCGCCGACCAACTGTCCGGATTCGGCCTTCCGACGACCGCCGAGGATGTGATCACGTCGGCGCAGGCGGTGGCCCGGCTGATCTCCGAGCAGGTGCCGGCCGGCTCCCGGGTGCTGACCATCGGGGGCGAGGGGCTGCGGGTGGCGCTGCGCGAGCGCGGGCTGGTGCCGGTGGCGTCGGCGGACGACGACCCGGCGGCCGTGGTGCAGGGCTACGACCCGACGCTGGACTGGGAGCGGCTGGCCGAGGCCGCGTACGCGGTGCAGCGCGGGGTGCCGTGGTTCGCGTCCAACACCGACCTGACCATCCCCAAGGAGCGCGGGATCGCGCCGGGCAACGGTGCGCTGGTGGAGGTGGTGCGGATCGCCGCCGGCGGGGCGCCGCAGGTCGCCGGCAAGCCGCAGCCGCCGATGCACCGCGAGACGGTGCTGCGGACCGGTGCCCGGCGGCCGTTGGTGATCGGGGACCGCCTCGACACCGACATCGAGGGCGCGTGGAACGGCGGGGTGGACTCGCTGCTGGTGCTCACCGGCGTCACCACGGCGGCCGCCCTGCTGGCCGCGCCGCCCGAGCACCGGCCGACGTACGTGGACGCGGACCTGCGCGGGGTGTTGCGCCCGCAGCCGGCGGTGACCGACGACGGCGCCGGCTTCCGCTGCGGCGGCTGGCGGGCCGGGACGGCCGGGGACGAACTGGTCCTGGACGGCGAGGGGACGCCGCTGGACGGGCTGCGGGCGCTGTGCGCGGCGGCCTGGACCGCGGCGGGCGCCGGGAGTTGTGCGGCGGACGCGTCCAAGGCGCTGCACCGCCTGGGCATGTGACGCGGCGCCCGTAGCCGTCGGGGGTAAGCCGGAGCGGTCCCGCTGCGCGGGGCGGCGGGACCGCGCAGCGGCGCCGGGGCGGCGGGCCGGGCGGTTCACTCCCGGCCGGCGGCGGCCGCCGCCGCGGTCAGCTCCGCGATCAGGTCCTCCTCGGTGGCACCGCGCCGCCAGTAGCCGGTGAACTTCACCGCGCGACGGTCGAAGCCGCGCTCCCCGACGAGGTGGCGGCGCACCGCCTTGACGCCGCCCGCCTCACCGGCGATCCAGGCGTACGGGGTGCCCGCGGGCAGGTCGGCGGCGCGCAGCGCGTCCAGCACGGGCGCGCCCTGGCCGGCCGCCGCCGGGTCCCGGACGAGCCAGTTGACCTCGGCGTCGGCGAAGGTCGGCAGCGCCTGCCGGTCGCTCTCGTGCCCGACCTCGATCCAGACCTTGGCGACCGTGCCCGGGGAGAGCCAGGACAGGATGCCGGCGATGGCCGGGAGGGCGGTCTCGTCGCCGGTCAGCAGGATCCAGTCGGTGCCGGGCGGGGGTCGGAAGTCCACCCCGCCGTTGTCCTCGACGGCCGGCGCGAGGACGGTCAGCCGGTCGCCCGCTCGGGCCCCGACCGCCCACCGGCTGGCCGGGCCGCCGCTGGTGGCGGCCGGGTCGTCGGCGCCGTGCAGCGCGAAGTCCACGTCGAACTCGCTCGGGTCGGGGCGCTGTTCGCGGATCGTGTACGAGCGCATGATCGGGCGCTCGGTCGGGTCCTGGGCCCGCCAGGCGGTGTACCAGCCGTCGCCGGTGTCCGCGAAGACCGGTGCCGCCTGGTGGGCCTGCGGGAGGAACAGCTTGAAGCGCTGGTCCCGGCCGCCGGAGACCAACTCGTCCAGCCGTTCCCCGGTGAAGGTGATCCGGACCATGGACGGGCCGAGCCGTCGGGTGCGGGCGACCTGGACGTCGAAGAAGCGGAACGGCGCGGCGGTGGGGGCGGCGGTCGCGGTCATTCGGGAACCTCCCGGGACGGTGCGGGCTGGGGTGGGCGGTGCGGGCCCGCGGCGGGGCGGGCCCGGTGGTGCGTCAGGTGACCTTCTTGGCACGCTCGATGGCCTGGGCGAGCTGCTCCATCAGCGGGGCGGCGCCGGCGTGGGAGAAGCGCGGCTCGCTGGACCAGGGGGTGATCTGGCCGGCCTTGACGGCGGGGAGCTTGTTCCAGGACGGCTTGGCGGCCAGGTCCTTGGGCTGGAGGGTGGCGGTCCGGTTGTCCAGCAGGAGCACGTCGGCCTGGTACTTGTCGGCGTTCTCCCAGCTGAGGCTCTCGAAGTAGCCGCCCTTGTCGACGTGGTCGGGGACGATCAGGTCCACGCCGAGGGACTTGAAGTAGAGGAGGTCCGCGCTGATGCCGGGGTTGGAGGCGTAGAAGAGGTCGGCGCTGCCCGAGCAGGCCAGGACCTTGACGCGGTGGGCGGCGGCGGCCTTGCGCAGGCGCGCGGCGGCCCGTTCGAAGCGGGCCTTGGCGTCGGTGACCTTCTTGGCCTTCAGGTCCGCGCCGAGCGACGCGGCGAACTCGCCGTAGCGCGCGATGATCTGGTCGAGCGGCTTGCGGGACGCGGTGAGCGCCACGGTCTTGGCGAGCTTGGTGATCTTGTCCTTGCTGTCGTCCGGGACGTACCAGAGCGCGCCCGGCTCGTACATGTTGGTGACCAGCAGGTCGGGGGAGAGGCCCGCGTACTTCTCGACGTTGAACTGGTTGTAGCCGTTGCCGATGACGGTGACCTTCTTGACGTCGAGGTCGCCGGCCTGCGGGTCGGGCTTGCCGTTCGCCAACGTGGTCGGGCCGAAGACGCCGACGATCTGGTCGTCGACGCCGAAGTCGTGCAGCGCCGCGGCGGTGCCGGTGAACGCGACGATCCGGTGCGGCCGGTCGGGCAGCGCGACCTTCTGCCCGCGGTCGTCGGTGAACGACCAGGGCCCGCCCCCGCCCCCGCCGGTCGAGCCGCCTGACGCTCCGTTCCCCCCGCAGGCGGCGAGCAGGGCACCGATGCCGACGGCGCCCCCCGCGGCCAGGACGCCGCGTCGGGACAGGGATACGCTTCGGGGGGTTCGCATGATGGTGGTGCTTCTCTCTGGAGGCGGGGTGCCCCCAACGGGCATGGTGGACGGGCCGCACCGGAAGAGCCGGTAGATCGACCGCTTGTGAGGGTAGGCTAACCTAACTGGCGTGTTGGTAGACAGTCCCCCCGTTGACAGTTCCCCCGACGCGGCGACGGCCCCCACCGCACCCGGGCGGCGGCCCGGTGTCCGCGCCGCGGGGTTGGGCGCGTCCCTCGTCCTCCTCGCCGCCGTCGCCGTCCTCGGCATCGCCGTCGGCGCCAAGCAGATCCCCCTCGACCAGGTGTGGCACGGCCTCTTCCACCACACCGGTTCGGACACCGACGTCGTCATCCGCGACGTCCGGCTCCCGCGCACCCTCCTCGGGGTGCTGGCCGGCGCCGCCCTCGGCCTCGCCGGCACCGTCATGCAGGCGCTCACCCGCAACCCGCTCGCCGACCCCGGCGTGCTCGGCATCAACGCCGGCGCCTCGGCCGCGGTGGTCTCCGCCATCAGCTTCCTCGGCGTCACCTCGCTCGCGGGCTACGTGTGGTTCGCCTTCGCCGGTGCCGCGGTGGTCTCCGTCGCGGTCTACGTCCTGGGCGGTACCCGCAGCGCCACCCCGGTCCGGCTCGCGCTGGCCGGCACCGCGCTGACCGCCGTCCTCACCGGCTACCTCAACGCCGTCAACCTCATGGACTCCGCGGCGTTGGACCGGATGCGCTTTTGGACGGTGGGTTCGCTGGCCACCGCGACCCTGCCCACGGTCACCCGGATCGCGCCGTTCCTGCTGGTCGGCGCGGCGCTCGCACTGCTGCTCGCCCGCCCGTTGAACGCCGTCGCGCTCGGCGACGACCAGGCGCGCGCCCTGGGCGCCCGCCTGACCCGCACCCGGGTGCTCGCGATGGTCGCGGTGACCCTGCTGTGCGGCGGCGCGACCGCGGTCTGCGGCCCGATCGTCTACGTCGGGCTGATGGTGCCGCACGCGGTCCGCGCCCTGACCGGACCCGACCTGCGGTGGATCCTGCCGTACTCGGCGGTGCTCTCGCCGGTCCTGCTGGTCGGCGCGGACGTGCTCGGCCGCGTGGTGGCCCGGCCCGGCGAACTCCAGGTCGGCATCGTCACCGCCGTGGTCGGCGGCCCGGTCTTCATCTACCTCGTCCGACGCCGGCGGATGGCCCAACCGTGACGGGACGCAGGAAGGGAGCACGGAGCACCGCAACCGGCCCGTGGACGCGAACGAACGAGGAGGAGCAGCAGTGAACGCCACGGTCAAGCCCGGCCCGACGGACGGGGCGGGCCCGCGGGGCCAGCCGCCGCCCGGCCGGCGCCGGGCCCGCACGCTACGGACCGCCGGCGGCCTCTCGATCCGCCTGGACCTGCGCGCCGTCCTGGCCGGCACGCTGCTGCTGGCCGCCGCACTGGCCGCGGCCGTCGCCCTGATCGGCTCCGGCGACTACCCGATGACGCCGTCGCAGGTGCTGACCACCCTGACCGGGGGCGGCACCACCGGCCAGCAGTTCGTCGTGCACGACCTGCGGCTGCCGCGGGTGCTGGTGGGACTGCTGGTCGGCGCGGCCTTCGGTCTCGCCGGCGCGGTCTTCCAGACCGTCTCCCGCAACCCGCTGGGCAGTCCCGACGTCCTCGGCCTGTCCCAGGGGTCGTCGGTCGGCGCGCTGATCGTCCTGGTGTGGTGCCACGGCGGGACGTTCGCGGTGGCCGGCGGCGCCGTCGTCGGCGGGCTGCTCACCGGCCTCGTCATCTTCGCGCTCGCCTGGCGACGCGGCATCCACGGCTACCGCTTCGTCCTCGTCGGCGTGGGCGTCGCCGCCATGCTCTACGCCGTCGTGCTGTACCTGCTGACGAAGGCCACCATCTACGACGCGGCCCGGGCCACCACCTGGATGACCGGTTCGCTCAGCGGCCGCGACTGGAGCCAGGTCTGGCCGATGGCCGCGGTCTGCGCGGTGCTGGTCCCGGTCGTGCTGCGCTGCGCGCGGCCGCTGCGGATGCTGGAGATGGGCGACGACGCGGCCGCCGCGCTGGGCGTCCGCACCGAACGGGTCCGGATCACCGCCCTGTTGGCCGCCGTCGTCCTCGTCTCCGCCGGCACCGCCGCGGCCGGCCCGATCTCCTTCGTCGCCCTCACCGCGCCCCAACTCGCCCGCCGGCTCACCGGCTCGCCCGGCCCCAACCTGCTGCCCGCGGCCCTGATGGGCGCCGCCCTGCTGGTCGGCGCCGACTGGGCCGCCCAACTGCTGTTCGGCGCCGACCAACTGCCGGTCGGCGTGCTGACCGGCATCCTCGGCGGCGGCTACCTGCTGTGGCTGCTGGCCACCGAACGGAAGGCGGGACGGGGATGAGCGGGCGGAGACCGCCACCACCGGCGCACGCCCCACGACCCCCCGCACCCACCGGCGATCCCGGCGAACCGACCACCCCCACCACCCCAGGAGCCCCGCAGTGAGCCGTCTCGCGGCCGAGCACGTCACCCTCGCCTACGACCAGCGGACCATCGCCGAGAACCTCTCGGTCGACATCCCCGACCACTCCTTCACGGTCATCGTCGGCCCCAACGCCTGCGGCAAGTCCACGCTGCTGCGCGCCCTGTCGCGGATGCTCAAGCCGACCACCGGCGCGGTACTGCTCGACGGCCAGAAGATCTCCGCGCTGCCGGCCAAGCAGGTCGCCCGGACGCTGGGCCTGCTGCCGCAGTCCTCGGTCGCCCCGGACGGCATCACCGTCGCCGACCTCGTCGCGCGCGGCCGCTACCCGCACCAGGGACTGCTGCGCCAGTGGTCGGCCGAGGACGAGCGGATCGTCGCGGAGTCGATGACCTCGACGGGCGTGGCCGAACTGGCCGACCGCTACGTCGACGAACTCTCCGGCGGACAGCGGCAACGGGTCTGGATCGCCATGGCACTGGCCCAGCAGACCCCGCTGTTCCTGCTCGACGAGCCGACCACCTTCCTCGACATCCAGCACCAGATAGAGGTACTGGACCTGTGCGCCACCCTCCACGAGGAACAGGGCCGCACCCTGGTCGCGGTGTTGCACGACCTCAACCAGGCGGCCCGCTACGCCACCCACCTGATCGCCATGAAGGACGGCCGGGTGATCGCCGAGGGCGCACCGTCCGAGATCGTCACCGCCGACCTCGTGGGCCGGGTCTTCGGCATCGGCTGCCGGATCATCGACGACCCCGAGACCGGCACCCCGCTGGTCGTCCCGGCCGCCCGCCGGCCCCGGGAGACCGCCGCGGCGGTCGGCACCGCGTCGGCTACAGCAGGCTCCTGAGCCGCAGCAGGTCGCGCAGCCCGGCCTCCAGCTTCACCCGGCCGCTGCTCCACGCCCGGGCGAAGTTCAGCCGGCCGTCCACCAGGGCCACCAGGTCGTCACCGGTCATGGTCAACCGGATCTCGGCCTTCTCCGGCGGCGGCCCGGCCACGCAGGACACGTCCTGGAGACTGCCGTCGGCCAGCCGGCCGACGAAAGTGGTGTCGAGGTCGGTGATGCGGCAGCTGACGGAGCGGTCGAGCGCCGTGGCGCCGCGCACCTCACCGTCCGCCGAGGACAGGTTGTGGGCCAGCCGGTCGAGCGCGGCACGGCACTGGTCGAGAGTTGCCATCGCGCCCGACGATACGCCAGGTCACGGACGGCCGGGGGCGCGCGAGCGAGGTAGCGTCGGGGGCATGGCAGACCCGATGAACGGCCCGGAGCCGGCGGCATCCGGCCCCCCGGTCGCCGCCGCGGCGACCGGCCCCGGCTCCTCCGATCCGGAGCCGCCGACCCCCCGGGCCCCGACGGCTCCCCAGGCCCCCGGTGCGGCAGCAACCCCGACAGGCGCGGAGCCCGCAGGGCCCGCAGAGCCCGCCGGGCCATCCGGCCCCCGGCCCCTCGGGGTGGCGGTGGCCCCCACCGGCCAGCCCGCCGTCGACGCGGGCCTGGCGCGCCTGGCCGAAGCCGACCACCTCCCGGTCGGCGGCCACCTCGGCATGTACGAGGATGTCCACCGTGGGCTGCGCGACGTGCTGGCCTCCCTCGACCAGCACTCCGGGCCGCCCGCACCGTCCCCGACACCCGATCGACCCGGCCGACCCGACCGGCACGACCAGTAGGAGCTGAACCACAGGTGGCAGGAGTGGCACGACGCCGTCTCGACGCGGAGCTGGTGCGCCGCAAGCTGGCCCGCTCGCGGGAGCACGCGAGCCAGCTGATCGCCGCGGGCCGGGTGACCGTCGGCGGGGCGACCGCGACCAAGCCGGCCACCCAGGTGGAGACCAGCGCGGCGGTGGTCGTCCGGGAGGACGAGAGCGACCCCGACTACGTCTCGCGCGGCGGCCACAAGCTCGCCGGCGCGCTCGCCGCCTTCGTCCCGCGCGGCCTGCGCGTCGAGGGCCGGCGGGCGCTGGACGCCGGCGCCTCCACCGGTGGCTTCACCGACGTCCTGCTGCGCGCCGGCACCGGCCACGTGGTCGCCGTCGACGTCGGCTACGGCCAGCTCGCCTGGCAGCTGCAGAGCGACGACCGGGTCACCGTCAAGGACCGGACCAACGTCCGCGAGCTGACCCTGGACCAGATCGACGACGTCCCCGTCGACCTCGTCGTCGGCGACCTCTCCTTCATCCCGCTGGGCCTGGTGCTGCCCGCACTCGTCCGCTGCGCGGCGCCCGACGCCGACCTGGTGCTGATGGTCAAGCCGCAGTTCGAGGTGGGCAAGGAGCGGCTGGGCAGCGGCGGCGTGGTGCGCAGCGCCGCACTGCGGGCCGAGGCGGTGCGCGGCGTCGCGGACCGCGCCGCCGCGCTGGGGCTGGGCGTCCTGGGCGTGACCGCGAGCCCGTTGCCCGGACCCTCGGGCAACGTCGAGTACTTTCTTTGGCTGCGCGCCGGGGCGCCTGCACTCGACCCGGCGGACGTCGACCGTGCAGTGGCGGAGGGGCCCAGTTGACCACTACCCAGGCAGTTGAAGGCAGCGCAGCACAGGAGACCGGCCGCGCCGGGCGCACCGTGTTCCTGCTCGCGCACACCGGCCGCCCGGCGGCCATCCGCAGTGCCGAACTCGTGGTCCAGGGGCTGCTGCGCAGCGGGATCGGGGTCCGGGTGCTGGACGAGGAGGCCGCGGACCTGCCGCTGCCCGACTCCGTCGAACGCGTCGCGACCGAGCCGTGCGCGGCCGAGGGCTGCGAACTCCTCGTCGTCCTCGGCGGGGACGGCACGCTGCTGCGCGGCGCGGACTTCGCCCGCACCTCCGGGGTGCCGATGCTGGGCGTCAACCTCGGCCGGGTGGGCTTCCTGGCCGAGGCCGAGCGGGACGACCTCGACAAGGTCGTCGACCGGGTCGTCACCCGCTCCTACGAGGTCGAGGAGCGGATGACCCTCGACGTCCTGGTCCGCAACAACGGCGCCGTGGTGCACACCGACTGGGCGCTCAACGAGGCGTCCGTGGAGAAGGCCGCCCGCGAGCGGATGCTGGAAGTGGTCACCGAGGTCGACGGCCGGCCGGTCTCCCGCTTCGGCGGCGACGGGGTGGTCTGCGCGACCCCGACCGGCTCCACCGCGTACGCCTTCTCGGCCGGCGGTCCGGTCGTCTGGCCGGAGGTCGAGGCGCTGCTGATGGTCCCGATCAGCGCCCACGCGCTGTTCGCCAAGCCGCTGGTCACCTCGCCGCAGTCGGTGCTGGCCGTGGAGGTCCAGCCCAAGACCCCGCACGGGGTGCTGTGGTGCGACGGCCGGCGCACCGTCGAACTCCCCGCCGGCGCCCGCGTGGAGGTCCGCCGCGGCGCCGTCCCGGTGCGCCTGGCCCGGCTCCACCACGCCTCCTTCACCGACCGCCTGGTCGCCAAGTTCGCGCTCCCGGTGGCGGGTTGGCGGGGCGCGCCGCACTAGCGCGGCGGTCGGGCCCGGCGCCCGGCTACGCCCCGCCGTGCAGCAGCTGCCGGGCCCGGGCCAGCGCGCTGTCGCGCCGGGCGGACAGCTCCGCCTCGGTGAAGACCGGGGTGCGGACGGCGGGCGGGATCCCGGGCCCGTCGAAGGTGCGGCCGTCGGCCGTCAGGAACTCCTCGTTGGGCAGCCCGAAGCTCCAGCCGTTGGGCAGCGCCCGTTCCAGCACGTCGGAGAAGACGCCCTGGGTGGGCTGGCCGATCCGGGTGGGCGCGGGGGAGCGGCCCATCAGGGACTGGGTGAAGGTCTCGCCCGCACTGATCGTCAACGGGCCGGTGAGGACCGCCACCGGCCCGGTGTAGACCGGTCCCCGGTGCGGGCGGACGGTGAGCGGTTCCGGTGCGGTGAACGCGCCCGGCTGCCGCGGGTCGTTCCGGGCCCGCTTGCGGTAGGCGAGGTAGGGCCGGTCGGTGAGCCGGGAGGCGATCCGCAGGCCGAGCGCGTCCGAGCCGCCGCCGTTGATCCGCAGGTCCAGGACGAGCCCGCGCAGCGCGTCCGGGCCCCGGGTGCGGGCCGCGGTGAACACCGCGTCCAGTGCCCGGTCGAGCGCGGCGACGTCGCCCGCGTGGTCACCCTTTTCGGTGTACCCGGCGAACTGGGTGATCCGGAAGTAGCCGATCCGGCCGGGCAGATCGGCGTAGCGCAGCTTGCCACCGGCCCACTGCCGCTGCACGACGTGCGGGCCGAGGGCGGCGGCGAGGGCCGCGTCGACCCGGGC
Source organism: Streptomyces sp. VTCC 41912 (assembly GCF_045799175.1). Classification (NCBI taxonomy): domain Bacteria; kingdom Bacillati; phylum Actinomycetota; class Actinomycetes; order Kitasatosporales; family Streptomycetaceae; genus Streptomyces; species Streptomyces sp. VTCC 41912. The sequence continues at coordinate 103,149 of NZ_JBJMAB010000024.1, read as the reverse complement.
GGTGGAGGCGGGGGTGGGCAGCACGGTGCCGGGGCGCTTGCCGGCGAACCACCGGTCCTCGCCGGCGACGACCCGGGTGTGCGCGTCGTGCAGCGGCTCGATCATCGCGCGCAGCACCGCGAAGAGTTCGGCGTCGGTGGTGGTGGCGGTGATCCGCGGGCGGTAGCGGTCCCGGACCGCGCGCCAGTCGATCCCCTTGGCGCGGAAGAAGGGGTAGTTCTCGGCGTACGTCTGCCAGAAGACGTCGAAGACCGCCCGCGGGTCCCGGGCCGGCCGGGCACCGCACCGTCGCGGCAGCCCACCGGTGCGGTGCAGGGTCCGGTGGCCGACGTCGTCGGCGGCGGACAGCCGGGCCCGGTCCGGGCCCGCGGGCGCGACGGTGAGCGGCGCCCCGTCCGGCACGGTGAAACGGAGCGTGCCGTCCGCGCCGGGGGCGCCCGCCCGGCTGCCCGTCACCGCGCCGGGCAGGCAACTGACGGCGGTGGTCTCGTACGTGGTGAGGGCGCCGCCCGCGATCCGGACGAGCGTGCCGTAGCCGTCCGTCCGCCAGACGCCGTCCAGGGCCGGCGCCGCCGCCCGCGCCCCGGCCGCGTGGGCGGCGGCGGTCGGGGCGGCGCAGGCCGGGAGCGCGGTCGCCGCGGCCAGGACGGCGGCCAGCAGGAGGGCGGGGCGCGGACGGCGGGCCGGGCGACGCCCGGTCGGGCGGGGCGTGGCCGGGCGGGGCGTGGCCGGGCGGGGCGTGGCCGGATCACTCATGGGGGTACCTCGTGGGGTCGGGACGGCAGCGTGGTGCGCGCGGGGGACCGGGGACCGGTCCGGAAGGGCGACCGGTGCGGTGTGCTGCCAGCGTGCCGATCGGGCCCGACCGGGCGCCATCCGGTGACCACCCGCCTTCCCGGTGGGGTTTTCCGCAGGTCCGGGCCGTGTGGCGGGTCCGGGGCGGGCGTTTTGGCGGCCGGGGCGGGGCGGTGGTGTGGGGGAGGCCGTCGCGGGGCGGCCCCGGGACCTCGTAAGGTCGTACCCGTGTTGGAGGAGATGCGGATCCGGTCCCTGGGCGTCATCGACGACGCTGTCGTCGAGCTGTCCCCGGGCTTCACGGCGGTGACCGGCGAGACCGGCGCGGGCAAGACCATGGTCGTCACCAGCCTCGGCCTGCTGCTCGGCGGGCGCGCGGACCCCGCCTTGGTGCGGATCGGCGCCAAGGCGGCGGTGGTGGAGGGCAGGATCGCCCTCGCGTCCTCGTCGCCCGCTGCCGTGCGGGCCGAGGAAGCCGGCGCGGAGTTGGACGACGGTGCGTTGCTGATCAGTCGCACGGTCTCGGCCGAGGGCCGTTCGCGGGCCCATGTGGGCGGCCGCTCGGTACCGGTCGGGCTCCTCGGCGAACTCGCCGACGACCTGGTCGCGGTGCACGGCCAGACCGACCAGCAGGGCCTGCTGCGGCCGGCCCGCCAGCGCCAGGCCCTAGACCGCTACGCCGGGGACGCGGTCGCCGGCCCGCTTGCCAAGTACACCGCCGCGCACCGCCGGCTGCGCACCGTCGCCGCCGAACTCGACGAGCTGACCACCCGGGCCCGGGAGCGTGCCCAGGAGGCCGATCTGCTCCGCTTCGGCCTGGACGAGATCGCCGCCGCCGAGCCGCTGCCCGGTGAGGACGTCGAACTCTCCGCCGAGGCCGAACGGCTCGGCCACGCCGAGGCGCTGGCCTCCGCCGCGACCGTCGCGCACGCCGCGCTGGCCGGCAACCCCGAGGACCCCGAAGGCATCGACGCCACCACCCTCGTCGCCGGCGCCCACCGCGGTCTGGAGGCGGTCCGCGGCCACGACCAGGAACTGGCCGCGCTGGCCGACCGGCTCGGTGAACTCGGCATCCTGATGGCCGACGTCGCCACCGAACTCGCCGGTTACGCGGACGGCCTGGACGCCGATCCGCTGCGGTTGGCCGCCGTCGAGGAGCGCCGCGCCACCCTCAACCACCTCACCCGCAAGTACGGCGAGTACGGCAAGGACACCACGGCGGTGCTGGCGTGGTCCGAGCAGAGCGCCGCACGCCTCGCCGAACTCGACGGCGACGACGACCGGATCACCGAGCTGGCCGCCGAACGCGACGGCCTCCGCGCCGAACTGGGCGAACTGGCACAGCAGTTGACGGACGCCCGGACCGCGTCCGCGGAGCACTTCGCCGCCGCCGTCACCACCGAACTCGGCGAACTCGCCATGCCGCACGCCCGGGTGAGCGTCGCCATCCGCCAGACCGAGCTCCCCGAGGACGCCGACGACGCCGACGGCATCGAGGTGAACGGCCGCAGCGTCGCGTACGGCCCGGCCGGCGCCGACGAGGTCGAGATCCTGATGGCCCCGCACCCGGGCGCCCCGCCCCGGCCGATCGCCAAGGGGGCCTCCGGCGGTGAGCTGTCCCGGGTGATGCTCGCCGTGGAGGTCGTCTTCGCCGGGTCGGACCCGGTCCCGACCTACCTCTTCGACGAGGTCGACGCGGGCGTCGGCGGCAAGGCGGCCGTCGAGGTCGGCCGGCGCCTGGCCCGGCTCGCCAAGTCGGCACAGGTCGTGGTGGTCACCCACCTCCCGCAGGTCGCCGCGTTCGCCGACCGGCAGTTGCTGGTGGAGAAGACCAACGACGGCTCGGTGACCCGCAGCGGCGTCACCGTCCTGGAGGGCGAGGACCGGATCCGCGAGCTGTCGCGGATGCTGGCCGGCCAGGAGGACTCCGAAACGGCCCGCGCGCACGCCGAGGAACTCCTGGAGACCGCCCGCACGGGCACCTAGAGGCGAGGCCGGCCACCGGGCCGGCGAGGGGGAGCGGGATGAGGCGAACGACCACGGACGGCGGCCCGCCGGTCCGCAGTGCGGCGCTGCTCGCGGCGGCGGGCGCGAGCAGCGCCGGCTACGCGGCGCTGCGGCGCCGACCACCGGGCGGCGCCGCGCGCTGGCAGCGGACGAACCACGCGGGCCGGCCGGTCACCCTGCACGCGGGTCCTGCGGTCGCCCTCGGCACCGCGCTCGCCGCGGCCGGCGCACCGGGTCTGCCGGCCCGGACCCGCGCGGCGGCGGCGCTGGCCGTCCTGGCCGCCGGCGGCTGCGGGGCCTACGACGACCTCGTCGGCGCCGGGGACCCGCGCCGCGGCTTCCGGGCGCACCTGTCCGCGCTGCGGCACGGCGAGGTCACCAGTGGCGCCGTCAAGCTCTTCGGGATCGGCGCCGCCGGACTCGCCGCCGGCGCCCTGCTCCAGGATCGGCCGGCCGATCGGCTGTTGGCGGGCGTGGTGATCGCCGGCTCCGCCCACCTGGTCAACCTCCTGGACGTCCGCCCGGGCCGGGCCGCGGTGGCCGCCGTCGCGCTGGCGGCACCGGGCCTGCTGCGCAGCGGACCGGCCGGGGCGCTGTCCGCCGTCCCCCTGGGCGCCGCCGCCGCGCTGGCGCCCGAGGACTTCGGGGAGCGCACGATGCTCGGGGACGCCGGCGCGCACGCCCTCGGCGCCGCCCTCGGACTGGCCGCCGTCGCCGGAGCCGGGTCCCGCGGCGCGCACGGCGCGGGGCGCGGCGGAAGCCGGGCGGTGCTGGCCGTGCACGCTGCCGCGCTGGTCGCCGCGGCGGCCGCCGGGGACCGCGTCAGCCGCCTGGCCGGGGCGCGCTGACGCCGCCGCCGGCGGCGCGCGGCGGGCGCGGCGGGAAAGAACCGGAGCGACCCGATCCGGACAGTGAAGGACGGGTTCCGGACAGCGCGGTGGCGCACCGCGAAGGTGCGTCCACTCCGTTCGGGCGGCAATCCACACGCCCGCCAAGTCGCCCATGTGGGTGAATCCGTGGATCCGGGGGTGAGACTTCCCACCGGAACGGCGTCCGCACGGTGCCGAATTGACGCCGCCGGACTGGCATCCTGGGCGCGGTGCGCAGTGCCGGGGCGCGCCCGCCCCGACCTGCCCGCAGGACGGGGCCGACGCCACGGCCCGGAACATCGCAGCACCTCGCAGTGCCAAACCGCCCCGCCGGTACGGTACGTACCGCCCCCGACCCAGGAGCCCGACCTCGTGACCAGCCCCCTGACCCCGCCGCACGGGCAGTCGCCGCTGCGCACGGTCCAGGTGCTCGGGCGCGGCGGTGCCGGCAGCGCGGCGCACGTCCGTTCGCTGTCCGAAGGGCTGGTCGCCCGCGGGGTCCGGGTGACCGTGTGCGCCCCGCCGGAGGCCGAGGAGGCGTACGACTTCACCGCGGCCGGCGCCCGGTTCGTGCCGCTCGCCCCGCGGATGGACCCGGCGGGCCTGACCGTGCTGCGCGGCGCCTGCTGGGACGCCGACCTGGTCCACGCGCACGGCCTGCGGGCCGGCCTGCGCGCCTCGGTGGCGCTGCGCGGCCTGCGCGGCCCCCGCGCCTGCGGCCTGGGCGCCGGTGGTTGGGGCCAGGTCCCGCTCGTCATGACCTGGCACACCAAGGCGCACACCGAGGGCGCCCGCGCCGGAATGGTGCACCTGATGGAGCGGCGGGTGGCCCGGGCCGCGGCGGTCGTCCTCGGCGCCTGCTCCGACCTCGTGGACCGGGCGCGCGAGCGGGGCGCCCGGGACGCCCGCCTCGCCCCGGTCGCCGTGCCGCGGGCCCGCTCCGGCCGCACGGGGCACGCCGCGGACCCCGACCGCAGCCGCGACAAGGAGCGCGCCGAACTGGGCGCGGTGGACCGCCCGTTGCTGCTCGCGGTCGGCCGGCTCGACCCGTCACAGGGCCATGACCTGCTGCTGGACGCGGCGCACGCCTGGTGCGCGCTGGACCCCCAACCGCTGCTCGCCATCGCCGGCGAGGGCGAGCAGCGGGCCGCGCTCCAGCGCCGCATCGACAGCGAGCGGTTGCCCGTCCAGCTCCTCGGCCGCCGCGACGACGTGCCCGAACTCCTCGCCGCCGCCGACCTGGTGGTGCTGCCCAGCAGATGGGAGGCGCGTTCCCTGATCGCCCAGGAGGCCCTGCGCGCCGGCGTCCCCCTGGTGGCCACCGACACCGGCGGCACCCGCGAACTGGTCGGCCAGGGCGCCGCGTTGGTCCGCTACGGCGACGCCACCGCACTGGCCCGCACGGTCCTGGACCTGCTCGCCGACCCGGTGCGCCGCGCCGCGCTCGCCACCGCCGGCCGCGTCCAGGCCGCCGGCTGGCCCAGCGAGAACGACACGGTCGCCCAGGTCCTCAGCGTCTACGACGAGCTGACCCAGCCGCCGCAGCCGGCCTCGCAGGTCTGACCCGGCGCCCGTCCTACCGGTCGGTGTGCCGTCGCGCCCGCAGCGCCAGCCGCAGCCCCAGCACCGTCTGCGGGTCCTCCAGGTCGGTCCCCAGCAGCTGCGCGATCCGCGCCAGCCGGTCGTAGAGCGTCTGCCGGTTGACGTTCAGGTCGCGGGCGGTCTCCGCCTTGCGGCCGGCGCTGGCCAGATAGGCCTCCAGGGTCGGCAGCAACGGCTGGCGGGCGCCCCGGTCGTGGGCCAGCAGCGGGCCGATGGCGCGCTCCACGAAATCGGTGAGCACCCCCTGCTCGCCGTGTTCCCGCATCCGCCACAGCAGCAGCTCGATGTCCAGGCGGCGGGCGTCGTACCAGGGCGCTTCCGGCAGTCCCTGGGCCGCGGCCGCCGCCTCCGCCGCGTGCCGCAGGCCCGGGCCGGCCGCCGCCCAGTCACCCGCGGTGCCGACCACCACCACCGGGCGGTGCGCCGACGGCCGGTCCAGCCCGGCCCGGACCACGCCCGCGCGCAGCGCCTCGGCGACCCGGTCGGCCAGCGCCGCCCGGTCCGGGCCCGCCCGCAGCGCCACCAGCAGCGGCACCCGGCCCTCCACCGGCCGCACGCCGAGCAGCACCGGCACCCCGAGGGCGGCCAGTTCCTCGCGCAGCGCCTGGGCCAGCAGCGCCCAACTGCCGGGGGAGGGCAGCGCGGCCGGCAGCCGCATCACCACCGGCAACACCGCCTCGGCACCCGTCCGGAAGCCCAGCAGCCGGGCCTGCGCCGGCGCCTCGGACGCGGAGATCCGGCCCTCCGCCAGCTCGGCCAGGAAGTCCCCGCGACCGCGGGCGGCCAGCACCTCCTCCTGCCGGGACTGGAGCATGACCACGGCCAGCAGGTCGGCGGCGCGTTCCGCGGCGAGCCGGTGCACCGGCTCCAGCGGCCCGTTCACCGGGAGCAGCACCAGCCGGGCGCGCACCGCGTCCGGCCCGGGCCCGCCGCCGGGCACCTCGATGCGCAGGCCGGAGTCCCGCAGCCCCTCCCAGGCCAGCAGCGGATCGGCGTCCGCCGCGCCGTCGTCGCCCTCGGGCCCGGCGGCGTACAGCGGACTGCCGTCGGGGGCCTCCAGGCACAGCGGGTTGCCGGTGAAGACGGCGAGCAGCCGCAGCACCTCCGGGGCGCCGCCGCCCCGCAACAGCACGTCGGTGCAGCGCCGCAGCAGTTCGTCGGCGCGCCGCAGCAGGGTGTAGTGGCTGTTGATGATCTCGGTGTGGATCTCTTCGGTGACCGTGACGTACGGGACCTCGCGGTGCAGTTGGATCAGCGGCAGCCCGCAGTCCCGCGCGGCGTCGACCAGCGCCACGGGCAGGGTGTCGAACCGCGAGCCCAGCTCCACGACCAGCGCGGCGACGTCCCGGTCGGCGAGCTTGCGGATGAAGGCGCGCTGTTCGGACGGCCGGGTGCCCACTCCCAGCCCGGTGGTCAGCAGCAGCTCGCCGCCCTTGAGCAGTGAGGCGATGTGCGGGACCTCGCCGGCGTGCACCCAGCGCACCGAGCGCCCCAACCGGTCCTCGCCGGCCAGCACCTCCGGCAGGCCGCGCCGCAGCGCCGGCAGCTCCAGCGCCCTGCGTACCGTGACGTCGGCTTCGATCTTCCCGTGCGGCCCCATGCCGGGAACGCTACCGCGCGTACGGCTATCCGGAGGAACGCGATCCGGATCGCCTCCGCCGGTCGCCCGGGACGGCTCGCGCACACCCTCACGCCCGCCGCTCAACTCCTTTTCCTGGAAGCACACTTGACGTTGGCAAGGGGGCCTGGGCAGGGTGCTTGGACCATACCAACGAGAGCGCTCACCCCACCCCCCACAAGGAGCCGCCTCATGATCTCCCGTCGCACCCTGCTCGGCGGACTCGCCGCCGGTGCCGCCACCGCCGCCGTCGCCGGCCGGGCCCTCGGCGCCCCCACCCCCCGGGCGGCCGGCACCCTCCCGCTGCACCTCGTCAACACGTCGGGCGCCTACGCCAACGGCTCGGTCTGGGTCTACATCCTGGGCAACGACGGCACCCAGCAGGTCAGGGTCACCCCGGACGGGAAGCTCGCCCCCGTCGCGGTCGCCGACAACGGCCCGGACGGCTTCACCGACTACGCCATCCCGCTCGCCGCCACCGGCACCACCACCCTTCAGCTGCCCCCGATGTCCGGCCGGATCTACACCAGCCTGGGCGCCAAGCTCAAGATCAAGGCGGTCGCCGACGGCAACGGCAAGCCCGCCCTGGCCTACCCCGCGGGCTGGGTCGCCTCCGACCCCAACTACGACGTGCTGCACGACTGCGCCGAGTTCACCTACAACTCCGCCGGGATGTTCTGCAACACCACCATGGTCGACATGTTCAGCGTCCCGCTCGCCCTCCGGCTCACCGGCAGCGGCGACCAGACCACCGGCACCCTCAAGGACGGCGCCCGGGCCCGGATCTTCTCCGAGGTCAAGGCCGCCGCCGGCTTCGACCGCCTGGTCGTCGACGACCGGCGGGTGATAGCGCCCGGCCACGGCCTGGACAGCGGCCTGTTCGCCGCCGACTACTTCGCCCCCGCCGTCGACGCCGCCTGGTCCGCCTACGCCGGCAAGGACCTGACCGTCACCACCAACGCCGGCACCTTCACCGGCCGGGTCAGCGGCGACCAACTCGCCTTCACCGGCCCCCAAGGCCGCGGGACCCGCTCGGCGGCCCCCGCCGGCCCGATCGCCTTCGGCAAACCGTCCACCCGCGACGTGCTCTTCTGCGACGGCATCCTGGCCGCCCCCAACGACGGCGTCCGGGGCCCGCTGGCCGCCGTCCTCGGGGCCGCCCTCAACCGCTCCACCCTGGCGACCCACCCCGCCCAGCCGGGCACCGACCCGGCCGCCTTCTACCAGCAGCAGGTCACCAACCACTACGCCCGCGTCATGCACGGCGCCACCAAGGACGGCAAGGCGTACGGCTTCGCCTTCGACGACGTCGCCGGCTTCGCCTCCTATGTCGAGGACCACGCCCCCAAGGAGCTCACCCTCACCCTGACGCCCTTCTAGGGACGCCGGCCGGCCGCGGACCGCAGCGAAGGACCTCCGGGGGCGTGGTGCCCCGAAGGGGCGTCACCCCCCGTAGGCCCCGCTCGCGGTCAGCCGCAGCGCCGTGTCGATCAGCGGGACGTGGCTGAACGCCTGCGGGAAGTTGCCCACCTGCCGCTGGAGCCGGGAGTCCCACTCCTCGGCGAGCAGCCCCAGGTCGTTGCGGAGCGAGAGCAGCTTCTCGAACAGCTTGCGGGCCTCCTCCACCCGGCCGATCATCGCCAGGTCGTCGGCCAGCCAGAACGAACAGGCCAGGAACGCCCCCTCGTCGCCTTCGAGGCCGTCCACGCCGAGCCCCTCGCCGGACGTCGGGTAGCGCAGCACGAACCCGTCCTCGGTCGACAGCTCCCGCTGGATCGCCTCGATGGTGCCGATGACCCGCTTGTCGTCCGGCGGCAGGAACCCGACCTGCGGGATCAGCAGCAGCGACGCGTCCAGCTCCTGCGAGCCGTAGGACTGGGTGAAGGTGTTCCGCTCCTTGTCGTAACCCTTCTCGCAGACGTCCCGGTGGATGGTCTCCCGCAGGTCCTTCCACCGGTCCAGCGGGCCGTCCACGTCCCCGGACTCGATCAGCTTCACCGTCCGGTCCACCGCGACCCAGGTCATGACCTTGGAATGCACGAAGTGCCGGCGCGGCCCGCGCACCTCCCAGATGCCCTCGTCCGGCTCGTCCCAGTGCTTCTCCACCCACTCGATCAACTTGATCTGGAGCAGCGAGGCGTAGTCGTTGCGGGCCAGCCCCGTCATGTGCGCCAGGTGCAGCGCCTCGGTGACCTCGCCGTAGACGTCCAGCTGGAGCTGGCCGGCGGCGCCGTTGCCGACCCGCACCGGCCGCGAATCCTCGTACCCGGGCAGCCATTTGAGTTCGGTCTCGCCCAGCTCCCGCTCACCGGCGATGCCGTACATGATCTGGAGGTTCTCCGGGTCGCCGGCCACCGCCCGCAGCAGCCACTCGCGCCAGGCCCGGGCCTCCTCGCGGTAGCCGGTGCGCAGCAGCGAGGACAGGGTGATCGCCGCGTCCCGCAGCCAGGTGAAGCGGTAGTCCCAGTTGCGGATCCCGCCGACGCACTCCGGCAGCGACGTCGTCGGCGCCGCCACGATCCCGCCGGTCGGCGCGTACGTCAGCGCCTTCAGCGTGATCAGCGAGCGCACCACCGCGTCCCGGTAGGGCCCGTGGTACGTGCAGTGCTCGACCCACTCCCGCCAGAACTCCTCGGTCGCCTCCAGCGACGCCTCCGGGTCCGCCAGGGCCGGCGGCTCGTGGTGCGAGGGCTGCCAACTGATCGTGAACGCGATCCGCTCGCCCGGCGACACCGTGAAGTCGGAGTACGTCGTCAGGTCCTTGCCGTAGGTCTCCGCCGAGGTGTCCAGCCACACCGAATCGGGCCCGGCGACCGCGACGGTGCGCCCGTCGACCTTGTGCACCCAGGGCACCACCCAGCCGTACGCGAACCGCATCCGCAGCTCCGAGCGCATCGGCACCCGGCCGCTGACGCCCTCCACGATCCGGATCACCTGCGGAACGCCGTCCCGCGGCGGCATGAAGTCGATCACCCGGACGGTACCGCGCGGTGTGTCCCACTCGGACTCCAGGACGAGTGAATCCCCGCGGTAGCGCCGCCGGTCCGCGGCCCGCGGGCCCTCCGCGCCGATCGGGCCCATCCGCCAGAAGCCGTGCTCCTCAGTGCCCAGCAGCCCCGCGAACACCGCCGGCGAGTCGAAACGGGGCAGGCACAGCCAGTCGACCGTGCCGTCCCGGCACACGAGAGCGGCGGTCTGCATATCACCGATAAGTGCGTAGTCCTCGATGCGCCCGGCCACGTGCATCTCCCGTCGAACTGGAGTCACGCCCCCCATGGGACGTTGTGTGCTGTCCGTCCTGCCCATGAAACGTCGCCGAGCAGCGGGACCGGGAAACGGGCTGGGGGCACTCCCCCAGCTATCACTGGGGCCCCACCCAGCGGTGACTGGGGGAGCGTGGTGCCTTCCCGGACGGCTCGTAGCGAGTGTCCGAGCAGGATACGACGCAGGGGGGTGCTCCGCGCGACGCTCACGTCGAGTGGGGGTGGTCCGAACGGGTGGCCTGGGCGCGGACGCCTTTCGGTGCGTGGCCGGACGCGACCATGTCCGGTCGCTGATAGCCTGGTACCCCGTGGACCGGTGGGACCCAACGGAAGTACGGCACCCCCGAACCGCAGCGACGGCGCCCCTGGCTCTCAGGACCGGCGTCCCTCGCATCTCTCCACCTCGCGACCACGGGAGCCCCCTCTTGGCCATGCCGCCCTCTGCTTCTCGAAAGAACGCAGCCACGACGACCAAGCACCTCTTCGTCACTGGGGGCGTCGCCTCCTCGCTCGGCAAGGGGCTCACGGCCTCCAGCCTGGGTGCTCTCCTGAAGGCGCGCGGCCTGCGGGTCACGATGCAGAAGCTCGACCCCTACCTGAACGTCGACCCCGGGACGATGAACCCGTTCCAGCACGGTGAGGTCTTCGTCACCAACGACGGTGCCGAGACCGACCTGGACATCGGCCACTACGAGCGGTTCCTCGACGTCGACCTCGACGGCTCGGCGAACGTCACCACCGGCCAGGTCTACAACACCGTGATCGCCAAGGAGCGGCGCGGCGAGTACCTCGGTGACACCGTCCAGGTCATCCCGCACATCACCAACGAGATCAAGCACCGCATCCGGCGACTGGCCACCGACGACGTCGACGTGGTCATCACCGAGGTCGGCGGCACGGTCGGCGACATCGAGTCGCTGCCGTTCCTGGAGACCGTCCGCCAGGTCCGCCACGAGGTGGGCCGGGACAACGTCTTCGTCGTGCACATCTCGCTGCTCCCCTACATCGGCCCGTCCGGTGAGCTGAAGACCAAGCCGACCCAGCACTCGGTCGCGGCCCTGCGCAACATCGGCATCCAGCCCGACGCGATCGTGCTGCGCGCCGACCGCGAGGTGCCCACCGCCATCAAGCGCAAGATCTCGCTGATGTGCGACGTCGACGAGGCCGCGGTCATCGCCTGCCCGGACGCCCCGTCGATCTACGACATCCCCAAGGTCGTGCACGCCGAGGGCCTGGACGCCTACGTCGTCCGCAAGCTGGACCTGCCGTTCCGGGACGTGGACTGGACCCAGTGGGCGGACCTGCTCGACCGGGTCCACAACCCCTCGCACGAGGTCAAGGTCGCGCTGGTCGGCAAGTACATCGACCTGCCCGACGCCTACCTCTCGGTGACCGAGGCGCTGCGCGCCGGCGGCTTCGCCAACAAGGCCCGCGTCAAGATCAAGTGGGTCACCTCCGACGACTGCAAGACCCCGGCCGGCGCTCGCGCGCAGCTCGCCGACTGCGACGCGATCTGCGTCCCCGGCGGCTTCGGCGACCGCGGCGTGGACGGCAAGGTCGGCGCCATCACCTACGCCCGGGAGAACAAGATCCCGCTGCTCGGCCTCTGCCTGGGCCTGCAGTGCGTGGTGATCGAGGCGGCCCGCAACCTCGCCGGCATCGAGGGCGCCAACTCCACCGAGTTCGACCCGGCCGCCACCGACCCGGTGATCTCCACCATGGCCGAGCAGATGGACATCGTCGCCGGCGAGGGCGACATGGGCGGCACCATGCGACTGGGCATGTACCCGGCCAAGCTCGCCGAGGGCTCCATCGTCCGCGAGGTCTACGCCGGCGAGCCCTACGTCGAGGAGCGCCACCGCCACCGCTACGAGGTCAACAACGCCTACCGCGGCGAGCTGGAGAAGAAGGCCGGCCTGCTGTTCTCCGGCACCTCCCCGGACAACAAGCTGGTCGAGTACGTCGAGTACCCGCGCGACGTCCACCCCTACCTGGTCGCCACCCAGGCGCACCCGGAGCTGCGGTCCCGCCCGACCCGCCCGCACCCGCTCTTCGCCGGTCTGGTGAAGGCCGCCGTCGAGCGCCAGGAGGCAGCGCGGGAGGCGGGCGCCAAGAAGTAGGCGCCGGCCCGCCGGTTACGGTTGCCGGGGTACGGCCTCCCCCACGGGAGGCGGTACCCCGGTTTCCGCGTTGGCACAGCTATCCACAGGAGGACGCGCATGGCGATCAAGGACACCGCGGTGGAGTGGACGGTCACCGGGACCACCACGCCGTTCACCGGGGCCAAGACGAGCGTGCGCACCGACCGTGTCGTCATGCCGGACGGTTCCACCGTCAGCCGCGACTACCAGGTGCACCCGGGCTCGGTGGCGGTCCTCGCCCTCGACGACGCCGACCGGGTGCTGGTGCTGCACCAGTACCGCCACCCGGTGCGGCAGAAGCTGTGGGAGATCCCCGCCGGGCTGCTCGACGTCCCCGGCGAGAACCCGCTGCACGCCGCACAGCGCGAGCTGTACGAGGAGGCGCACGTCAAGGCCGAGGACTGGCGGGTGCTGACCGACGTCTACACCACCCCCGGCGGCAGCGACGAGGCGGTGCGGATCTTCTTCGCCCGGGGGCTCTCCGAGGTCGACGGCGAGCGTTTCGAGGTCTCCGAGGAGGAGGCCGACATGGAGCTGGCGCGGGTTCCCCTCGACGAGTTGGTCCGCGGCGTCCTCGCCGGCGAACTGCACAACAACTGCCTGGTCGTCGGCGTGCTGGCGCTCACCGCGGCACGGGCCGGCGGCGGCCTGGACGCCCTCCGGCCGGCCGAAGCGCCCTGGCCGGCCCGCCCCTTCGGGGCCTGACGCCGGCACCGGGCGCCGCCGCCTGCCCCCGTTCCGCTCCCGGTCGGATGGTCCGCCGATCCGATCGAGTGACCCAACAGTCCTGCTCCGCAGGGGACGTGACGGGTCGTGAACTACGCTCGACAGGGTTCCCGTACGCGTCCGCGACGGGAGCGTGTCAGCGCGGGCGGACGGGAGCGTGACCGGTGACGGACCAGGTGGTGGGCGGGGGACACCGCGCGCCGGAGGCGGCGCGCGGGTCCGGCACGGGGGACCGGCGGGGGACCCTGCCCCGCCAGGACGGCGCCGCCACCCGTTCCGCACTCCCCGGATTCGCCGGCCGCCGGCACGAACTCAAGGCGCTGCGCACCGACATCCGACGGGCCGGCCTGGACACCCTCACCGGCCGTCGGGGCGCCCGCAGCCGGGTCCTGCTGATCGCCGGCCGCCCCGGCTCCGGCCGCACCACCCTGGCCGAGGCCCTGCTGCGCGAGATCGCGGACGAGTACCCCGACGGGGTGCTGCGCGCCGTCCTGACCGGCCGGGACGGCGCCCCCGTCGGCCTCGACCGGACCGCCCGCGACCTGCTCGCCGCGCTGGGCACCGACGCCCCGCCGGGCGCCGACGAGGACGAGCTCGCCGAGGCGGTCCGCACGGCACTGGCCGACCGGCGGACGGTGCTCCTGCTGGACGACGCGCCGGGTGCCGAGGACGTCGAACCGCTGATCCCGGACGCCCCGGACTGCCTGGTCGTGGTGGTCTCGCAGGGCCCGCTGACCGGCATCTCGGACGTCCGCCCCTGCGCCCTGGGCGGCCTCGACACCGCGGCCGCCGTCGAGGTGCTGTGCCACTACGCGGGGGCGACCCGGGTCACCGTCGACCCGCGGACCGCGGAGGCCGTCGCGCAGGAGTCGGGCGGTCAGCCGGCGGCGCTGATACTGGCGGGTGCCTGGCTCGCCGCCCGCCCCAAGCTCTCCGTCGCCGACCTGCGCCAGGCGCTGCTCGCCGCCCCCCTGCCGCCGGACCTGCCGGCCGGCGCCCACCCCCTGCACCGCGCCTTCCGCCTCACCTACGACGCGCTGCCGCAGGCCGCCGCCCGGATACTGCGACTGGCCACCCTCGCCCCGGACGGCCTGGTGGACCCGCACACCGCCGCCGCACTGGGCGGCTGCACCGTCCCGGCCGCCGCCGCGGTCCTGCACGACTTCGTCGCCCTCGGCCTGCTGCGGCCGCTGCCCGAGGACGACGGGCCGACCGCCCCGCCCGCGGACGCGGCGATCGGCCCCCGGTACCGGCTCCCCGGTTGCCTGGTCCCGCTCTCCCGGGACCTGCTCCGGGAGCAGGAGCGACCGGCCGACGTCCAACTCGCCCGCGCCCGGATGTTGGAGCGGACCGTACGGCTGCTCCAGTCCTGCCGGGCCGCCGCGGAGCCGGAGGGCTCGCCGTCCCGGCGCAAGGCCGGCGAACTGCCCCGCTCGCTGCGCTTCGGCAACCGGGCCGCCGCCGCGTACTGGCTGCGCACCCGCCGAGGCGCCCTGTTGGACGCCGCCCGGATGGCCGTCGAGGACGGTCAACTCGACACGCTGGACCGGAGGTTGATCTCCGCGCTGACCCGCGCGCTGCTCGCCCACCACGGCCCCGAGCGGGCCGCGCCCGACCTCTACACCCTGCACGCGCTGGTCCTGCGGGTCGCCGAACGGCGGCCGTTGCCGCGCGAGCGGGCCGCCGCGCTGCTCAACCTCGGCGACCTGGACGCCGGTGCCGACCGCAGGGAGCAGGCGCTCACCCGGTACCGGGGAGCGCTGGAGGCGGCACGTTCGGTGAAGGACCCGGTGGCCACCGGGCGGGCGCTGGAGTCACTGGGCGACACCTACGGCGCGCTCGGCGACTGGGTCCGCGCCGCCGACTGGTACGGGCGGGCGCTGGAACTGCGGCTGGGCCGGGGCGAGCGGGCCGACGCGGCGCGGCTGCACGCCCGGATCGGTGCCGCGCACGGCGCCGCCGGCCGTTACGAGCAGGCCCTCAAGGACTGCCGGGCCGCCGCCCGGGCCTTCCGCAGGCTCGGTGATTCCGCAGGTCAGGCGCGTGCGGCGGAGGCAACGGCCGGGGTCCACGAGTACGCCGGGGAGCTGGACGCGGCGCTGCGCAGCCGCCTGGAGGCGCTCGATTTCGCCCGTGCGGCGAGCGACACACCCCTGGAGATCCGCCTCCAGCTACGGATTGCGGAGATCCTCGACCGGCTCGGCGACCCAGCAGCGGCACGGCTCCACCGGGCGGCGGGGGAGCGACGACAGCGGGAGCCGCGCGACTGACCTACGAAATCGGTAGTGCTCTTCCGAAAAATGGGTCCTTTGCAAGGCTAGACAACGCGAGGTCCTTCAATAGACTGGTTGAGCCGCGTCCGGCGCGGTCAGTTCCGTCATGCATCGCATGAGGGATAATTCCTTCTGCAAGCTCTCATTCAAGGACCGTGATCGACGTGAAGGTCGGCATCCCCCGCGAAGTCAAGAACAACGAGTTCCGGGTGGCTATCACGCCCGCCGGAGTCCACGAGCTGGTCCGCAACGGCCACCAGGTGTTCATCGAGAAGGACGCCGGCCTCGGCTCGTCCATCCCGAACGAGGAGTACGTCTCCGCCGGTGCCACGATCCTCGGCACCGCCGACGAGGTGTGGACCACCGCCGACCTGCTGCTGAAGGTCAAGGAGCCGATCGCGGAGGAGTACCACCGCCTCCGCAAGGACCAGACCCTCTTCACCTACCTGCACCTGGCCGCGTCCAAGGAGTGCACGGACGCGCTGCTGGAGTCCGGCACCACCGCGATCGCCTACGAGACCGTCGAGACCGCCAACCGCGCGCTGCCGCTGCTGGCCCCGATGTCCGAGGTCGCGGGCCGGATCGCCCCGCAGGTCGGCGCCTACCACCTGATGCGCCAGGCCGGCGGCCGCGGCGTGCTGCCCGGCGGCGTTCCCGGCGTCCAGGCCGGCAAGGCCGTCGTCATCGGCGGTGGCGTCTCCGGTTGGAACGCGGTGCAGATCGCCGTGGGCCTCGGCTTCCACGTCACCCTGCTCGACAAGGACATCAACAAGCTCCGCGAGGCCGACAAGATCTTCGGCACCAAGGTGCAGACGATCGTCTCCAACGCCTACGAGCTGGAGAAGGCCGTCGTCGAGGCCGACCTCGTCGTCGGTGCGGTCCTGATCCCCGGTGCCAAGGCCCCCAAGCTGGTCACCAACGAGCTCGTCGCCAAGATGAAGCCGGGCAGTGTCCTTGTCGACATCGCCATCGACCAGGGCGGCTGCTTCGAGGACTCGAAGCCGACCACGCACGCCGAGCCGACCTTCCCGGTCCACAACTCGGTCTTCTACTGCGTCGCCAACATGCCGGGCGCGGTGCCGAACACCTCCACCTACGCCCTCACCAACGCCACCCTGCCCTACATCGTGGAGCTGGCGAACCGCGGCTGGGTCGAGGCGCTGCGCCGTGACCCCGCGCTGGCCAAGGGCCTGAACACCCACGACGGCAAGGTCGTCTACCCCGAGGTCGCCCAGGCCCACGGCCTGGAGTACGTGGAGCTGCGCACCCTCCTCGGCTGAGGCGTCAACCGCACGCGTCAAGCACCGCACAACCGGCCGGGCCTCCTCGACAGGGCCCGGCCGGTCGCATGTGCGACGCGCCCCCGAGGAGGCTCTCCTCGGCCGTCTCTCAACTCGCCGTGAACGTAACCGTTTAACCGATTCGCGCACCCCCGAAACATCCGTCTTGTGCGCTGTGCACTCTTGACATCGGGGGGTTCCGTTACCGACACATCGGGCCGGGTCCGGCGGATTGTGTTGCTGCGGACGCCCGACACGCCATAGAGTCGCCAACCGTCGGCATGGTGCCACGCTGACCTATCGATAAGTTTCCTGGTCACATCCAAGGAGGTAAGACGACTTGTGAATGAGTCGACATTTACTCCCGGAAGTGGTCGGCCAGGAGCGGTTGCACGGGGCCAGGGTCCCTCGGGGCGCGAGGCTGTCGGCTCCGTAGCGGTCCACACCTTCGCAGCCCATCAGAGCACTTCCACGACAGCCCACCAGAGCATGGACGGCCAACACGTGAACGCCATGGCCGGCGACCGGGGCAGTGGACAACCCGCCCGTCTCGCTGACTACGACGACCTGCCCGAAGGGCACTTCTACGACCCGGATGCCGAGTACGAGCCGGACCCGGAATACGCGGCGACGCTCGCACCGGACGCGGCGCGCCAGCGTCGCGAGCGGGTCGGCCCGACCGGGCGCCCGCTTCCTTACTTCCCCATCCCGGGGCCGTTGTCGGAACACGGCCCGGCGAAGATCATCGCGATGTGCAACCAGAAGGGCGGGGTCGGCAAGACCACCTCGACCATCAACCTGGGTGCCGCACTCGCCGAATACGGCCGTCGGGTGCTGCTCGTCGACTTCGACCCGCAGGGTGCCCTGTCGGTCGGACTCGGCGTCAACCCGATGGAGCTGGACCTGACGGTCTACAACCTGCTCATGGAGCGGGGCATGTCGGCCGACGAGGTCCTCCTCAAGACCGCGGTCCCCAACATGGACCTGCTGCCCAGCAATATCGACTTGTCTGCGGCAGAGGTCCAGTTGGTCAGCGAGGTCGCCCGCGAGTCGACGCTCCAGCGGGCGCTGAAGCCGCTGCTGCCCGACTACGACTACATCGTCATCGACTGCCAGCCCTCGCTCGGCCTGCTGACCGTCAACGCCCTGACGGCCGCTCACAAGGTCATCGTGCCGCTGGAGTGCGAGTTCTTCGCGCTGCGCGGTGTCGCGCTGCTCACCGAGACGATCGAGAAGGTCCAGGAGCGGCTCAACCCCGAACTCCAGCTGGACGGCATCCTCGCGACGATGTACGACTCCCGGACCGTGCACAGCCGCGAGGTCCTGGCACGCGTCGTCGAGGCGTTCGACGACCACGTCTACCACACCGTCATCGGCCGTACGGTCCGCTTCCCGGAGACCACCGTCGCCGGTGAGCCGATCACCACCTACGCCTCCAACTCCGTGGGGGCCGCGGCCTATCGCCAGCTCGCCAGGGAGGTGCTCGCCCGGTGTCACGCCGAGTGAGTCTGCCCGGAGCCGACGAACTGTTCCGCACCACCGGGGGAGTGGGCCTGCAACCGTCCGCTCCCCGCCGTACGAACGGTGGCGCGGCCACCGGGGGCGACGACGCCCGGGTGCCCGCGCCGGCCGGCGAGCCGACCCCCGCGTCGGACGCTTCCGAGGAGGGCCCCGGGGCGCGTCGGCGGCGGGCCGGTGACGGCCCGGACGGAGGGGCGCCGTCCGCCGGTGACGGCGCCGTCGGGGCGGCGCGCAGCGCACCCGCAGCGGCGCCGGCCGAACACGCCGGCCGCGAGTCGGAGGCGGAGGCCGCCGCGGGGCACCGCACGCCGGGCGGCCGGGCGGCCCGCGCCGAGCGGGAGGCCGCGGCCTCGGCCCCGGCCGGTGCGTCGGGCCGCCGTCGGGGGCGCGGCGCCAACCGTCGCCCCAGTGGCCGGGAACGGCACGACGAGAAGATCACCGTCTATGTCTCCGCCGAGGAGCTCATGGACCTCGAACACGCCCGCCTGGTGCTGCGCGGCGAGCACGGCCTCGCGGTCGACCGCGGCCGGATCGTGCGCGAGGCGGTGGCAGTGGTCCTCGCGGACCTGGAATCGCGCGGGGACGCCAGCATCCTGGTGCGGCGGCTCCGCGGCCGCTAGGCACGTCTTCCCCGCCCCGCGCCCGCCCGGCCCGGCTGACGGTGCCTGGGGCCCCTTCCCGGGGTGCGTGCGACACGCCCCGCGGGACCGGTCCCCGGCGCGCGGCGGGATAGCCTGCCAGTCCGGCGGGGTGTCCCGCCGTGACCACCCCCCGCCCCGGCGCGGGACCGCAGCACCCTGGACCGCCATGCCGACGACCGACGACGACGCCCCCGCCCCGCGCCGTACCCGCCGCACCCTCGGACGGGGGCCGGGCACCCTCCTGGAGGACGCGCCCGGGACGTCCGGCCGGACGGTCGTGGCGGAGCACGACACCGCGGACGAGGGGGCCACCGCAGCGGCGCAGACGGGCGTCCCGGAGCCCGTGGCGGGCGCGGAGACGGCCGCGCCGACGCCTCGGAAGGGGGACGCGGAGGGCGGCGACGGCCGGTTCACGCTCCGGCTGGAGAACTTCGAGGGGCCCTTCGACCTCCTGCTCCAGCTGATCTCCCGGCACAAGCTCGACGTGACCGAGGTCGCGCTCTCCCGGGTGACCGACGAGTTCATGGCCCACATCCGGGCCATGGGGCCGGACTGGGACCTCGACCAGACCACCGAGTTCCTGGTCGTCGCGGCCACCCTGCTCGACCTCAAGGCGGCCCGGCTGCTGCCCGTCGCCGAAGTGGAGGAGGAGGCCGACCTCGCCCTCCTGGAGGCCCGGGACCTGCTCTTCGCCCGATTGCTCCAGTACCGCGCGTACAAGCGGATCGCGGAGATCTTCAGCGGCCGGCTGGCCGAGGAGGCCCGGTGCTTCCCCCGTACCGTCGGACTGGAGCCGCACCACGCGGAGCTGCTGCCCGAGGTCGTCATCGGCATCGGGGCGGAGGGGTTCGCCAAGCTCGCCGTGAAGGCGATGCAGCCCCGGGCGAAACCGCAGGTCTACGTCGACCACATCCATGCCCCGCTGGTCAGCGTGCGGGAGCAGGCCGAGGTGGTGATGGCGCAGCTCCGGGCGTCCGGCGAGGCCGCCTTCCAGGACCTGGTCGCGGACGCCCCGGACACCCTGACCGTCGTGGCGCGCTTCCTGGCGCTCCTGGAGCTCTACCGGGAGCGGGCGGTCGCCCTGGACCAGGAGGAGGCGCTGGGCGCGCTGACGGTCCGTTGGACGGGCGCGGAGGGGGCGGCCCCACGGGTCACCGACGAGTTCGACCGGGCGGCCGGCGCCGCGGACGGCGGGACGGCGGGGGCCGCGGACCAACCGGAGACGGACGACGAGCAGGAGGAGCCGGCGTGAGCGGCGCGGGATACGAGATCACCGAGCAGGGGCCGGGGGAGCACCGCGGGCCCGAGGAGGCGCCGACGGGTGCGCTGGGCGTGGCCGCGCTGGAGCTGAAGCCGGCGCTGGAGGCCGTCCTCATGGTCGTCGACGAGCCGGCGACCGAGGAGCACCTGGCCCGGGTGCTCCAGCGGCCCCGCCGGGCGGTGGCGCTGGCGCTGCGCGAGCTGGCGGACGACTACACCCGCCAGGGCCGGGGCTTCGACCTGCGGCTGGTGGCCGGCGGCTGGCGGTTCGCCTCGCGCGCGGCGTACGCGGACGCGGTGGAGGGCTTCGTCCTGGACGGCCAGCAGGCCCGGCTCACACAGGCCGCATTGGAGACTCTGGCCGTGGTCGCGTACCGTCAGCCGGTCAGCCGTTCCCGCGTCTCGGCCGTCCGCGGAGTCAACTGCGACGGCGTGATGCGCACGCTCCTCCAGCGCGGCCTGGTGGAGGAGGCGGGGACGGAACCTGAAACAGGTGCGATCCTGTACAGGACGACGAATTACTTTCTGGAGCGGATGGGCCTGCGCGGCCTGGACGAGCTCCCTGAGCTGGCCCCGTTCCTCCCGGAGGCGGACGCGGTCGAGGGCGACTCCCCGGAAGGTATCCCGTCGTTCGACGTAGACGACAGCGGCGACTCTCAGACGGATCATTGATGCGAAGCAGCGGCAGTAACAGCAGGGGCAGCGGCGGCGGTAGGGGCAACAACTACCGCGGCGCGGGCAACAAGCGGGACGAGAAGCAGCAGCGCGCTGGCCGACCCCGTCCCGAGGAGCGCCGCTACGACGTCGGCGGATCCGCGGGCGGCGACGAGCGCCGGGAGGGCGGCAAGTCCGGTGCCCGGGGCGCGGCGGCCCGCGGCGGCGCCAAGGGCGGTCCCCGTACCGGCGCGTCCCAGGGCGGCCGGCCGGGCGGCAAGGGCGGTCAGCAGCGCGGCCGCGGGCAGGCCCCCGCACGGCCCCGCGAGTACGACGCCAAGATCGAGGAGCGCAACCGCGCCCGCTACGAGAACAAGCCGCAGGTCAAGACCCCCAAGACCTTCGGTGACCAGGAGGGCGAGCGGCTGCAGAAGGTGCTGGCCAGGGCCGGCATGGGCTCCCGGCGCGCCTGCGAGGAGCTGATCGACCAGGCCCGGGTCGAGGTCAACGGCCGGATCGTCACGGAGCAGGGCGTCCGGGTCGACCCGGAGAAGGACGAGATCAAGGTCGACGGCCTGACGGTCGCCACCCAGTCGTACCTCTTCTTCGCGCTGAACAAGCCCGCCGGTGTGGTCTCCACCATGGAGGACCCCGACGGCCGCCAGTGCCTGGGCGACTACGTCACCAACCGGGAGACCCGGCTGTTCCACGTCGGACGGCTGGACACCGAGACCGAGGGCATCATCCTGCTCACCAACCACGGCGAGCTGGCCCACCGCCTCACGCACCCGCGGTACGGCGTCACCAAGACCTACCTGGCCGCCATCCAGGGCCCGCTCCCGCGCGACCTGGGCAAGCGGCTCAAGGACGGCATCCAGCTGGAGGACGGCTACGCCCGCGCCGACCACTTCCGGGTCGTGGAGAACACCGGCAAGAACTACCTCGTCGAGGTGACCCTGCACGAGGGCCGCAAGCACATCGTGCGCCGGATGCTCGCGGAGGCCGGCTTCCCGGTCGACAAGCTCGTCCGGACGCACTTCGGCCCGATCGGGCTGGGCGACCAGAAGTCGGGTTGGCTGCGCCGGATGACCAACACCGAGGTCGGGATGCTGATGCGCGAGGTCGACCTCTAGGGATCGCCCCGTCCGGCCCGGCCGTCGCTTGCGGGGCCGCCCACCACCCCTTAATGTCACTGTGACGATTAAGGGGTGGTTTTCCATGACCGAAGCGATGGGGGAAGCGATGCGGGCGCCGACGGGCGCCCGGACCGCGGCGACCGGCGCGCTCGTCGGGCTGGCGCTCGGTGACGCGCTCGGCTTCCCGACGGAGTTCGACGACGTACCGGCGATCCTCGCCCGGTGCGGTCCCTGGCGGGAGCTGGCACTGCCCGAGCCCGCCCTGGTCAGCGACGACACCCAGATGACGCTGGCGTTGGGGCGCGCCGTCCGCGCGGCCCTGGACGGCGGCCCGCTGACCGCCGCGACGCTTCTCCCGCCGGTCCGCCGGGAGTACGTGGCCTGGTGGCGCTCGCCCGACAACAACCGGGCCCCGGGCGGCACCTGCCTGCGGGCCTGCGCCCTGCTCGCCGACGCCCACCACCCCTGGGCCGAGGCCAGCCAGATCGGCTCGAAGGGGTGCGGCGCCAACATGCGGGTGGCGCCCCTCGCACTGGTGCCCTCGCTCACCCCCGAACAGCGCGCCGGCGCCGCCCAACTGCAGTCCGCACTGACCCACGGGCACCCCACCGGGCTCGCCGCCAGCGACCTCACGGCGCGTGCGGTGCGCGCCCTCGCCGACGGCGTCCGCCCCGCCGAACTGCCCGGCCTGCTGCGCGCCCACGCCCACGCGCAGCGCACCCGCTACCGCGAGGACTGGCTCGGCGACCTCTGGCGGCGCTCCACGGCCCCGACCCCGACGACGTTCATCGCCCGCGGCTGGGACGACTGCCTGCGCGTCCTGGACCGGCTGGACGCGGCGCTCGCCGCCCCCGACCGGGAGGCCGACCCGTGCCTGGCCACCGGCGCCGGCTGGATCGCCGAGGAGGCGCTGGCCACCGCCCTGCTGTGCTTCCTGCTCTTCCCGGACGAGCCGGTCACCGCCCTGCGCCGGGCCGCGTGCAGCTCCGGCGACTCGGACTCGATCGCCTGCCTCGCCGGCGCCTTCGCCGGCGCCCGGCTCGGCGCCGACGCCTGGCCCCGGGAGTGGACCGCCCGCATCGAGCACCGCGACGAGCTCCTGGCCCTCGGGGCGGCCTGGGACGGCTGATCCCCGCCGTGCGGGGGCGGCCGCGGCCCGGGCGCTCTCAGTCCCGCAGCGCCGACGCGCGGCGCGTGCGGTGCAGGAAGTCCGCGACCCGGGCCCGGTCCGGGCCGGCCGGCAGCGGCGAGTCGGGCAGCGCCGCTGCCGCCTCCGTGCACAGCACCGACAGCCGGCGCTCGACCTCCTCCCACGGAACGTCGCCCCGGCGCACCGCCAGCAGTTCCTCCCGGGCCGCGCCGACCTCCAGCGTCAGCACGCCGGTGCGGAGCAGGTCGCGGACGCCCGCCATCGTGCGCAGCAGGTGCATCGCCTGCTTCCACCGCGGCGCCCCGCGCCGGGCCACGTCGGCCCGCAGTTCCTTGTGCCGCCCGGCGGCGTAGCGGGCGTAGACGTCGTGGACCGCGCGGGACAGGAAGGCGCCGCGTAGCGCCAGCAGCTCCCGGCCGGTGGCGTCGACGTGCTCCACGAGGGGGGAGTGCAGGCATTCCAGGGCGGTGGGGTTGGCCCGCAGCGCCAGCTCGCAGAAGCGTTCCAGCTCCCAGGAGAACTGCTCCGGGCGGGGCCCTTCCACATGGGTCGGCGGCTTCTCGAAGCGCCAGAAGAGCGGGGTGGGTGCGAGGAAGACCCCGCGCCGGTCGGTGTCGCTGTCCTCGGTGGCCAGCCCGAAGGCGCGCGAGCCCATCACGCACGCGTAGACGGTGTGCCCGGTGACGAGCGCGTGGTGCGGCGGGTCCGGGGGGCCGGCCGGATCCGCGGGAGGGGTCGGCATGACCGGATTGTCGCCGGGCGGGGCCGTCGCCTGCCACCGGTTTCCCGGGAGCTCGGGGTCCGTTCGTCAGTGGCGCTGGTTACGCTGATCAGTGCGTACGCGGACGTGTGCGCGTACGCACGACGCAGGGGAGCAGGGACGTGGCGGTACGGGCCGTGCGCGGGGCCGTCCAGTTGGAACGGGACGACGTGGAGCACATGCGGGAGCAGGTCGGCGCGCTGCTCACCGCGCTGTTGGAGCGCAACGACCTGGTGCCGGACGACCTGATCAGCATGTGGTTCACCGCCACGCCCGATCTGCACAGCGACTTCCCGGCCGCCGCCGCCCGCGCCCTGGGGATCACCGACGTCCCGCTGATCTGCGCCCAGGAACTGGACGTGGCCGGTGCCATGCCGCGGGTGGTGCGGGTGCTCGCCCACGTCGAGACCGAGCTCTCCAAGGCCGGTGTCGCCCACGTCTACCTCGGCGCCGCCGCGGCGCTCCGGAAGGACATCGCCCAGTGAGAACCGCACTCGTCATCGGAACGGGCCTGATCGGCACCTCGGCCGCCCTCGCGCTCAGCGCCCGCGGCGTGCAGGTCTACCTGGCGGACCACGACCACGCCCAGGCCCTGACGGCCGCCGCGCTCGGCGCCGGCACCGCCGAGCCGCCCCCGGGGACGGTCGACCTGGCCGTCGTCGCGGTGCCCCCGGCGCACGTCGCCGCGGCGCTGGACGACGCGATCCGGCGCGGCGCGGCGCGCGCGTACATCGACGTCGCCAGCGTCAAGGGCGGCCCGCGCCGCGAGCTGGAGGCACTCGGCTGCGACCTGTCCGGCTACCTCGGCACGCACCCGATGGCCGGCAAGGAGCGCTCCGGACCGCTGGCCGCCACGGCCGACCTCTTCGAGGGCCGCCCCTGGGTGCTCACCCCGTCCCCCGGCGGCGACACCGAGGTGCTCAACCTCGCCCTGGAGCTGGTCGCGCTCTGCCGGGCCGTCCCGGTGGTGATGGACGCGGACGCCCACGACCGTGCCGTCGCCCTGGTCTCGCACACCCCGCAGCTGGTCTCCAGCCTGGTCGCGGCCCGCCTCAAGGGCGCCGACGAGACCGCAGTCCGCCTGTGCGGCCAGGGCATCCGCGACGTGACCCGGATCGCCGCCTCCGACCCCGGGATGTGGATCGACATCCTCTCCGCCAACCCCGGCCCGGTCGCCGACGTCCTGGCCGAGGTCTCCGCCGACCTGGACGCCACGGTCCGCTCGCTGCGCTCCCTGGAGTCCACCGACGAGGACAGGCGCGGCACCGGTGCCGACGGCATCGCGGACGTCCTCCGCCGGGGCAACGCCGGCCGCGAGCGGGTCCCGGGCAAGCACGGCGCCGCCCCGTCCGTCTACGAGGTCGTCGCGGTCTACATCGGCGACCAGCCCGGTGAGCTGGCCCGGATCTTCGCCGACGCCGGCCGCGCCGGGGTCAACATCGAGGACGTCCGCATCGAGCACGCCACCGGCCAGCAGGCCGGCTTCATCCAGCTCATGGTGGAGCCGCAGGCGGTGCCGGGGCTGACCGCGGAGCTGCGGGAGCGGGGGTGGTCGATCCGGCAGTGACACCGTGGACGGCGCGCTCCGGGTGAGCCAGTAACCTTGTCCGAGGCCCTGGGCCCCTTCGTCGAACGCCCGACCGCCGGTCGACGACCGGATCCAGCGTCCTGGACCGCGCCCCGTGTGTATCAAGAAAGGTGTTCGTCACCGTGGAAACCGCCGACCGGACCGCCCCGGCTGCAGTGATTGTCGCCATCGACGGCCCCGCAGGCACGGGCAAGTCCAGCACGTCCAAGGCCGTCGCCGGCAAGCTGGGGCTGGGCTACCTCGACACCGGTGCGCAGTACCGCGCGATCACCTGGTGGATGCTGACCAACGGCATCGACGTCAACGACCCGGTCGCGGTGGCCGACGCCTGCGTCAAGCCCGTGATCGTCTCCGGCACCGACCCGGCCGCGCCCACCATCACCGTCGACGGGCTGGACGCCGCCGGCCCGATCCGCAGCGCTGAGGTCACCGCCGCGGTCAGTGCGGTCAGCGCCGTCCCCGAGCTGCGCGCCGTCATCACCGACCTCCAGCGCACCATCGCCGCCGAGGCGCCGCACGGCATCGTCGTCGAGGGCCGGGACATCGGCATAACCGTCCTGCCGGACGCCGACCTCAAGATCTTCCTCACCGCCTCCCCCGAGGCGCGGGCCGCCCGGCGCAACGGCGAGCTCAAGGGCACGAACGCGCAGCAGGCGACCGACCTGGCCGCCACCCGCGAGGCGCTGATCAAGCGGGACGCGGCCGACTCCTCCCGCAAGACCTCGCCGCTGGCCAAGGCGGACGACGCCGTCGAGGTCGACACCACCGACCTGACGCTGGATCAGGTCATCGAGTGCGTGGTCACCCTCATCGAGGGTGTCAGCGCCGAGAAGGCGGGGCGGGACATCCGGTGACCGACGGCGGCAAGGCGCCGAGCCCCCGCGGGGCCGCGGTCGGCCGGCGGATCGGCATCGGACTGATGTACGGCCTGTGGAAGCCGCGGGTGCTGGGCGCCTGGCGGGTGCCGGCCTCCGGGCCGGTGATCCTCGCCGTCAACCACTCCCACGGCATCGACGGCCCGATGCTGATGGGCACCGCACCCCGACCGGTGCACTTCCTGATCAAGAAGGAAGCCTTCGTCGGTCCGCTGGACCCGTTCCTGCGGGGCATCGGACAGCTGAAGGTGGACCGCCAGAGCACCGACCGCAAGGCGATCACCGACGCGCTCGACGTGCTGACGTCCGGCGGAGTGCTGGGAATCTTCCCGGAGGGCACCCGCGGCGAGGGCGACTTCGCGTCCCTGCGGGCCGGCCTCGCCTACTTCGCGGTGCGCTCCGGCGCCCCGGTCGTCCCGGTGGCGGTGCTCGGCAGCACCGACCGCCTCAGCCGGCTCACCCCGGCCCTGCCGCGGCTGCGCGGCCGTGTCGACGTCGTCTTCGGCGACGCCTTCGACGCGGGCGACGGCAGCGGGCGGCGCACCCGTAAGGCGCTCGACGAGGCGACCGTACGGATCCAGGAGCGGCTGACCGCCCACCTGGCACAGGCCCGGCGCCTTACCGGGCGCTGACCGACACTTGAGCAGTGGGCCCGCCTTCGAGCGGCCCACCGACCACATGGATGAACGAGGAACGGACTTCATGAACGACCAGATCCCCACCGGCGACGAGCACGGTGCGCTTGGCGACGCCGAGTACGCGGAGTTCATGGAGCTCGCCGCGGAAGAGGGCTTCGACCTGGAGGAGGTCGAGGGCGACATCGCCGCGGCCGGCCACGGCCCGCTCCCGGTGCTCGCCGTCATCGGCCGTCCCAACGTCGGCAAGTCGACCCTGGTGAACCGCATCATCGGCCGCCGCGAGGCGGTCGTCGAGGACCGGCCGGGCGTCACCCGCGACCGCGTCACCTACGAGGCCGACTGGAACGGCCGTCGCTTCAAGGTCGTCGACACCGGCGGCTGGGAGCAGGACGTCCTCGGCATCGACGCGTCCGTGGCGATGCAGGCCGAGTTCGCCATCGAGGCCGCCGACGCGGTGGTCTTCGTCGTCGACGCAAAGGTCGGTGCCACCGACACCGACGAGGCCGTGGTCAAGCTGCTGCGCCGCGCCGGCAAGCCCGTCGTCCTGGTCGCCAACAAGGTCGACGGCCAGTCCGGCGAGGCCGACGCGGCGATGCTGTGGTCGCTGGGCCTGGGCGAGCCGCACCCGATCTCCGCGCTGCACGGCCGGGGCACCGGCGACATGCTCGACGCGGCGCTGGAGGCGCTCCCCGAGGCGCCCGCGCAGACCTTCGGCACGGCCGTCGGCGGCCCCCGCCGGATCGCCCTGATCGGCCGGCCGAACGTCGGCAAGTCGTCGCTGCTGAACAAGCTCGCCCGCGAGGAGCGAGTGGTCGTCAACGAACTCGCCGGCACCACCCGCGACCCGGTCGACGAGCTGATCGAACTGGGCGGCAAGACCTGGAAGTTCGTGGACACCGCCGGCATCCGCCGCCGGGTGCACCTCCAGGAGGGCGCCGACTACTACGCCTCGCTGCGCACCGCGGCGGCCGTGGAGAAGGCCGAGGTCGCGGTCGTCCTGATCGACGCGGGCGAGTCCATCAGCGTCCAGGACCAGCGGATCATCACGATGGCCGTGGAGGCCGGTCGGGCCCTGGTCATCGCCTACAACAAGTGGGACAACCTCGACGAGGAGCGCCGCTTCTACCTGGAGCGCGAGATCGAGCGGGACCTGGTGCAGATCCCGTGGGCGATGCGGGTCAACGTCTCCGCGCGCACCGGCCGCCACATGGACAAGCTGGTGCCGGCGATCGAGACCGCACTGGCCGGCTGGGAGACCCGGATCCCCACCGGGCGGCTGAACGCCTTCCTCGGCGAGATCGTGTCCTCCCACCCGCACCCCATCCGCGGCGGCAAGCAGCCCCGGATCCTCTTCGGCACCCAGGCCGGCACCAAGCCGCCGCGCTTCGTGCTCTTCGCGTCGGGCTTCCTGGAGGCGGGCTACCGCCGCTTCGTCGAGCGCCGGCTGCGCGAGGAGTTCGGCTTCGAGGGGACGCCGATCCACATTTCGGTGCGGGTGCGTGAGAAGCGCGGCACCAAGAACAACAAGAAGAAGTAACCGCGGTCCGGTCCGCGGGCGGCGCCCCGCTCCGCCCGCGCCGGCCCGGTACGGGTCAGCGCCCGCCGTGGGGCCGGGAGCCGTCCCGCGGGCCCGGCGGCAGCGCCGCCGGGAGCTGCCCCCGCGGCCGGAACGGCTGCCGGCCCACCACCTCCCACTGTCCCGGCGCCGTCGCGCCGTGGCTCCAGTTGCCGCCGCGCAGCGCCTCCGGTACCTCCGGCTCGTCCGTACGGTCCCCGGGCAGCGCCCGGAAGGAGCGGCGGTACTCGGCGTAGAGCGCGTCGTAGATCGGCGTGGCCGAACCGCGGTCGGCGATGCGCGGCGCCCCGTGGTCGCGGGCCGGGCGCATGCCGGGGATGGGGTGGGGGAACTGGGCGCGGGGGGAGGGGTCGTATGCGTGCACGTAGGTGCAACGACCCCGATCCGCACGGGATGCGGCTTTCGGGGCGAAATGGCTGATCGCGGGTGCAATCCCGCCCCGTTGGCCGGTCATGCTCCCGCGATCGGACGACCGGATGCTCAGGTTCCGGCCAGCGGCATCGCCGCGGCGACCAACAGGCCCTTGGCGGCGGCCTGCTCCAGCGCCTGGCGCATCAGGTCCTCCCGCGGCTGGTGGCCGATGGTGCCGGACGGTGCGGCGTACATCAGCACGGTCTTCTCCTTGTTGGCCGCGGTGCGCCAGCCGTCCGAGACGGCCAGCGGCTGGTGGGCCTGCCACCAGGCGGACTGGCTGCCGGTGGTGCCCGGCTGGAGCACGGCGTGCAGCTTGCCCATGGCCAGCAGCGCCGACCAGCCGGCGATCGGGGCGGGCCGCTGGTTCATGTCCGACACCGGGGTGAAGCCGTGCTCCAGGAGCAGCGGGAGGAAGTCGTCGTCCAGGCTGGTGGAGCCGGGGCGGGCGATCGG
Source organism: Streptomyces sp. VTCC 41912 (assembly GCF_045799175.1). Taxonomy (NCBI): domain Bacteria; kingdom Bacillati; phylum Actinomycetota; class Actinomycetes; order Kitasatosporales; family Streptomycetaceae; genus Streptomyces; species Streptomyces sp. VTCC 41912. The sequence continues at coordinate 73,909 of NZ_JBJMAB010000024.1, read as the reverse complement.
GCCGTTGGGCTCCACCACGAGGGCCGGGTGCAGCTCCTCGTTGATCAGCACCAGTCCGCAGGTGATGCCGAGGGTGGCCTGGCGGTCGGTGGTGGGGATCGGGGCGCCCGGGGCGCCCGGAGCGCCCGGGGCGGGGGCGGCGTCCTCGCCGGTGATGGAGCGCACGGCCCCGCGGAGCTGCTCCTCGGAGACCGGCACGACCTGCGAGGGGATGCAGGTGGCGTGGGCGAACGCGAGCACCGCGGTCTCCTCGCCGACGAACAGGACGGTGCTGGTGCGCTCCTGCTCGCTGTTGCCGGGCGTCCGGCAGGACGTGCAGTCGTAGCTGCCGGGGGCGTCCTCTCCGGCCAGCAGCCGGTCGGCTTCTTCGTCGCCGATCTCGGCGCGAACGTCGTCGCTGACGTCGAGCATGCGCGGCACGGGTGGCTCCTCGATCTTCATGAACGGCTGCCGGGCGGTCTCCCGGCTCGTACAAAAACAACGGGCGACCCCCGGCAGAGTCACGCGCGGACGCGAACAGAATCGAACCATGCCGCGCACGGTGGGGAAGCGGTGCAAACCCGTCGTCCCGGTGGTCACGCAACGCCAATTCCTGCGCATAACCTGGCGCAGGTGGCCGTGTTCTGTACACCGGACGGGGTGGGGTCGTCCCCTGGAAGGGCGCGGCGCACCGGCGCCCGCCGACCCGCTGCCTACCGTCACCGGCTATGTCGGACAACTCTTCGGCGCCGCGGCGCCGCGTGGAATCCGTCGGGCTGCTGATCGCGGCGGCCGCCGCCCTCGTCCTGTGCCTGCCCGGCGCCGCCGCCGCCGACGGGGAGCCGGGCGGAGACGGCGGCGGGGAGGGCGGCGGTCGACCGTCGTACGCCTGCGCCGACGACCAGTGGCCCTGGGGCTGCCTGGCCGAGTGCGAGAGCAGCGGCGACTGGCACATCAACACCGGCAACAGCTACTACGGCGGGTTGCAGTTCTGGCAGCCCACCTGGGAGGCGTTCGGCGGCCTCAAGTACGCCAAGCGGGCCGACCTGGCCACCCGGGACGAGCAGATCGAGGTGGCCAAGCGGGTGCAGGCCGCCCAGGGGTGGGGCGCCTGGCCGGTGTGCGCCCGGCGCTACGGCCTGCTGGAGAGCAGCCGCACCCACGTCGTCCGGCGCGGCGACACCCTCGTCGAGATCGCCCGCCGACACCGGGTGGAGGGCGGCTGGCAGGCCCTGTACGACGCGAACCAGGACGTCGTCGGGGAGTACCCGAACCACCTGCGGGTCGGCATCCGCCTCACGCTGAACTGAGCACGGGCCCGTGACCGGGGGCGGTGCGCCGCCCCCGGAAGAGTTCCCGCCACGCCATACCGATGCCCTAACTTTTTCGGCACGACTTGGCCAATACCCCCAACCCTGAAGGCCGTTTCGCGGTCTTACCTTCCAACAGCCGGACACCGGGCGTCCGGACCACGGGGGAACAGGACCAGTGCGAGGGACCAGGGGACGCGGGGACGGATGCACATCTCATTCCTGATGCACCACGCCTACGGTGTCGGCGAGACCGTCCGGGCCACCTTCGGCCTGGCGGACGCGCTCGCCGCGCGGCACGACGTCGAGATCGTCTCCGTCCTGCGACACCGCGACGCCCCGGCGCTCGACCTCGGTCCCCGGGTGGCGCTGCGGCACCTGGTGGACCTCCGGGAGCACGCCCCCTCCGGCGACCGCAGGGACCCGGTGCACGCCCGTCCCGCCCGGGTCTTCCCGGCCGCCGAACCGCGCTTCGGCCAGTACAGCGAGCTCACCGACCGCCGGATCGCCGAGCACCTGCGCCGGACCGAGGCCGACGTGGTCGTCGGCACCCGGCCCGGCCTGACCGTGCACGTCGCCCGACAGACCCGCCGTGGGCCGCTCCGGGTCGGCCAGGAGCCGCACTGCCTGGCCGTGCGCGGCCGGGAGCTGCGGCTGGCGCTGCGCGGCGCCTACCCGCGGCTGGACGCGCTGGTCACCGCCACCGAGGCGGACGCCCGCGCCCATCTGCGCCGGCTGCGCCTGCCCGGCGTCCGGGTCGCGGCGGTGCCGCGCGCGGTGCCGGCACCGCGACTGGCGCCCGCCGACGGCACCGGCCGGTGGGTGGTCGCCGCCGGCCGGCTGACCCGGGCCAAGCGCTACGACGTGCTGGTCCGCGCCTTCGCGGGGGTGGTCGCGGCGCGTCCCGACTGGCGGCTGCGGATCTACGGCGGCGGGCCGGAGAAGCCCGCGCTGCGCGCCCTGATCGACGAACTCGGCCTGTACAACCACGTCTTCCTGATGGGCCCGGCCGGCCCGCTGGAATCCGAGTGGGCCAAGGGCTCCCTCGCCGTCGACCCGGCCGGTCGGGAACCCGCCGGCGCGGCCCTCGCCGAGGCGATGCGCTGCGGTCTGCCCGTCGTCGCCACCGACTGCCCCTACGGGCCGGGCGAACTCGTCGAGGACGGCGTCACCGGCCGGTTGGTCCCCGCCGGGCAGCCCGTGGCGCTGGCCGCCGCGCTGCTGGAGCTGATCGACGACGACGCCGCCCGGGCCCGGTTGGGCGCCGCGGCGCTCGCCGGCTCCGCCCGCTTCGACCCGGTGGCGGTGGCCGGCCGGCACGCCGCGCTCTTCGAGGAGTTGGTCGCCCGGCGGCGCGGCAACGGACTGCGCGGTTCCCTGCACCATGCGCGAGGGGCCCTGATCGGCGGTGCGTACGCCGTCAAGTACGCCACGAGGCACACCGCCCGCGCCGCGGTGAGAGGGGTGCGGACGGTATGAACGCATCGACGCAGTCGCCCGTGACCGGGCCCGGAGCGGCCGAGCGCCCGCGGCGGACCGCCGCGGCGGGAGGAGGGGCGCCGGTGCCCGTGGATCTGAAGGCCGACTGCATCGCGGACTCCGCCGGCGGCCTCACCTTCGACCTGAACGTCCCGCAGGGCACCGGCACCACCTGGAGCGCGGCCCTGGTGCTGCGGTTGCGGGCCGGCGCCGACGACACCGGTGCCGCCGAGGGCACCGACGCCGACGAGGTGCGGCTGCCGCTCGGGCCCAACGGCCCGGGCCGGTTGCGCGCGGTGCTGCCCAGCACCGTCGCACTGGCCGAGGGCCGTTGGCACGCCTTCGCCGACCTCGGTGACGGGGTGGACCCGCGCCGGTTGCTGCCCGGCGTGAACGACCTGCGGTCGCTGGTGGACCGCCGGCCGCTGGCGGGCATCGGCCGGCTCGGGGTGCGCATCCCCTACGCCACCAAACTGGGCAACCTCGCGCTGCGCAGCTGGTTGCGCGGACCGCACGCCGAGGCCGGCGACATCCTCGTCGCCCCCGAGGGCCTCACCGTCACCGGGCGCCTGTACGGGGCGAGCCCGACGGCCGGCGCCCATGCGGAGGCCCGCGCCCGCCGGGCCGGTCTGGACCCGGTCGCCGTTCCGCTGACCGCGGACGGGCCGGACTTCCACTTCACCCTCCCCTTCGAGGAGTTGGCCGCCCGGTGGCGGCACGGCAGCGAGCCCTGGGACCTGTGGCTGTGTCCCGCCGTCGAGGTGCCGCCCGTCCGGATCGCCCGGCTGCTGGACGACGTCCCGGAGAAGAAGCAGGTGTTCAGCTATCCGGCGCTGTCGGTGTCGGCGGCGGACCGCGAGTTGCGGATCGGCCCGTACTACACGCTCGACAACGACCTGGCCGTACGGGTCAGCGGCCCGGCCGGCGAGGAGTAGGCCGGGACCGCGGAGTGCGGTTCGACGGCGGCCGGTTCAGGCCCGGGGCCTGCCGGCCTGGGGGAGGGCGGCGGGCCAGTCGGCCATCTCCGGGTGGTGCAGGTCGAAGGCCGGGGATTCCGAGCGGATCCGGGGCAGGGTGGCGAAGTTGTGGCGCGGCGGCGGGCAGGCGGTGGCCCATTCCAGGGAGCGGCCGAAGCCCCAGGGGTCGTCCACGGTGACGCGGGTGCCGTAGTGCCGGGTGTGCCAGACGTTGTAGAGGAACGGCAGGGTGGAGGCGCCGAGGAGGAAGGCGCCGACGCTGGAGAGGGTGTTCAGGCCGGTGAAGCCGTCGGCGGCCAGGTAGTCCGCGTAGCGGCGCGGCATGCCGGCCACGCCCAGCCAGTGCTGGACGAGGAAGGTGGTGTGGAAGCCCACGAAGAGCAGCCAGAAGTGGAGCTTCCCCAGCCGCTCGTCGAGCATCTTGCCGGTGAACTTCGGCCACCAGAAGTAGAAGCCCGCGAACGTCGCGAAGGTGACCGTGCCGAAGACCACGTAGTGGAAGTGGCCGACGACGAAGTAGCTGTCGGTGACGTGGAAGTCCAGCGGCGGGGAGGCCAGGATGACGCCGGTGAGCCCGCCGAACAGGAAGCTCACCAAGAAGCCCACCGACCACAGCATCGGGGTCTCGAACGACACCGAGCCGTGCCACATCGTGCCGATCCAGTTGAAGAACTTCACCCCCGTCGGCACCGCGATCATGAACGACAGCAGGGAGAAGAACGGCAGCAGCACCGCCCCGGTCGCGAACATGTGGTGGGCCCAGACCATCGCCGACAGTGCGGTGATGGCCATCGTCGCGCCGATCAGCGTCACGTAGCCGAAGATCGGCTTGCGGGAGAAGACCGGGATGATCTCGGTGATGATCCCGAAGAACGGCAGCGCGATGATGTAGACCTCGGGATGGCCGAAGAACCAGAACAGGTGCTGCCACAGCAGCGCCCCGCCGAAGCGGGCGTCGAAGACCACCGCGCCGAACTTCCGGTCGGCCTCCAGCACCAGGAGGGCCGCGGCCAGCACCGGGAACGCCATCAGCACCAGCACCGAGGTGAACAGGACGTTCCAGGTGAACACCGACATCCGGAACATCGTCATGCCCGGTGCCCGCATGGTGATGATGGTGGCGATGAAGTTGACCGCGCCGAGGATGGTGCCGAAACCGGAGAACGCCAGCCCCATGATCCACAGGTCGGCGCCGATGCCGGGCATCCGGACGATCGAGTTCAGCGGGGCGTACGCGGTCCACCCGTAGGAGGGGGCGCCCTCGGGGGTGAGGAGGCTGCTCAGCACCATCAGGCCGCCGAAGAGGTAGAACCAGTAGGCGAGCATGTTCAGCCGCGGGAAGGCGACGTCGGGGGCGCCGATCTGGAGCGGCATGATCTCGTTGGCGAAGCCGGCGAAGGCCGGGGTGGCGAAGAGCAGCAGCATGATCGTGCCGTGCAGCGTCACGGCCTGGTTGAACTGTTCGGCGCTGATCAGTTGGAGTCCGGGACGGGCCAACTCGGCGCGCATCAGCAGCGCCATCAATCCGGCCACGAGGAAGAAGCCGAACGACGTGATCAGGTAGAGGTGCCCGATCTTCTTGTGGTCGGTGGTCGAGAGCCAGTCGGCCAGCACCGCCCCGCGGCGTCGCGCCCGGCGCGGCCCGGCGCCCTCCCGGGAGATCTGACTGACCATCGGTTTCCACCTCGCTGGCGGGGGTGTATCGGTGCCCGGTCATGATGCGCGGGGCCCGGTCGCCAAGCGAGGGGGCGCTCCGGTCCGTTCCGGTGGGATCCGCGCCGCCGCCCGGCCGTCCCGGGGCGATGTGCGGGAAATGTGTGTGGAATGTGTCTCGTTGGGCAATTCCAGGACGGCCGGAAAAGGGCGTTAGGCAGGGGAATCCGGGACGGCCGGGCGATTAATCCCGGGGGGCTGTCCGGCCTTGCCCGAAGTGGCGGCACACGCTTCCGCTTCTGATCAAGGGGGAATTCCGGCCGCTTTGTTTTCCACCCGGTTGCGGGGGTGTGCAGCGCGTATGGGGGGAGGGGCCGGCGGCAATCGCCGGGGCGTTCGCCGTGACAGAAGTGTGACCAATGGGGGACCGGCGGGTCACCATGGTGTGCGAGGGGCGGGCCTTCCGCGGGCCGCCGCGGGCGCCTACGGTGGCTGCCATGGCACCGAACCTTCCTGGAGAGACACCGGAAACCCCAGACGATCCCGAGGTCTACGTGGGCCTCACCCAGGAGGCCGCGGAGGAGCGGGCCCGCCACCAGGGCTGGCGCACCGTCCGGGCGGTCCCACCGGGCGCGATGCTCACGATGGAGTACCTCGTCGGCCGGATCAACTTCGAGGTCGAGGGCGGCGCGGTGGTGCGCAGCTGGCGCGGCTGACGCCGGCCCGCCCGGTCCGCCGACGACGAGGGCCCCGACCGCTCCTGCCGGGAGCGGTCGGGGCCCTCGTCGTGCCGGGCGGGGTGCGTACGGGCCCGGCGGGGTCGTCAGCCGGTGCCGTTGCGGGGGCGGCCGCCGGTCGGGCCGAACGGTGCGGCGCCGCGCGGGACGCGGTCCGCGTGCGGCGGCCGGCGGCTGCCCGTCGGGGTGACCGGGGTGCGCTCGGTGCGCGAGGTGTGCGGGCGCGGCGGGTGGTGCGGCCAGCCCTCCGGGGCGTGGGCGGTGCGACCGGTGGTGGCGCCGACCGCCTCGCGCACCAGGACCTCCCCGTCCGGGGAGATCCGCTGGCGGGACACCTCGGAGGCCAGTGCGCCGGCCGGCAGCGGGCCGCGCAGCGAGTTGGGCCGCAGGCGCAGCCACAGCCGCAGCAGGATGCCCATGAGCCGGTCCTCGACCCAGGTGATGCCGGGCTCCAGCCACGGCATCGCGAGCAGCACCAGCAGCCCGGCGGCCCAGCCCAGCAGGACGTCGCTGACCCAGTGGGTGCCGAGGTAGACGGTGGTCATCCCGACGCCCAGCGCGCCCAGCGCGGCGATCACCGACAGGGTGCGGCGGAGCAGCGGGGTGGTCGCCAGGTAGGCCAGCACGCCCCAGGTGACGACCGCGTTGGCGGTGTGGCCGGAGGGGAATATGTCGCCGCCGAGCCACATCTCGTTGGAGCCGACCACCGTCGCGTAGTGCGGGCCGAGGCGGCCCATCCCGAGCTTGGCGGCGCCGACCGTGATGTTCAGCAGCAGCAGTGAGGCGCCGAGCACGAGCAGTGGGTGGAGGTTGCGCTGCCGCCAGCAGCGCCAGCCCAGCCAGGCGGCCACCGCCAACGCGGTCGGCCCGCGCTGCCCCAGGACGACGAAGTAGTCGAGGAAGGCGTGGACCTCCGGCCACTGCTTGTACGGCCGGAAGAGCATGAGCTGCCAGTCGATGGCGACCAGGGAGGTGTTGGCGAGCACCCCCGCGACGATCGCCGCGTACACCGCCAGCGTGCCCCAGAACAGCCACAGGCGGGTCCGGGTCATGCGCGGCGGTCTGACGCGATCGGTCGGGAGGCGCTCCTCCATCTGGTCGAGCTTGTCATCGGTACGCACTCAAACGACGTTACCGCGTGTGATGTATGCACTTGGTCAAACCGTGCGCTTTGTAATGACGATGTGATGTGGAATGGGTCTCAATCCGGGCCGGGTTCCCGGGATTTCGAAGAGAATTTCCGGGGTACTGGATTCTGTTCCAGTCGTCCGCGTGTCGCCCGCATAGCTGTTTATCTGTTTTTCGGCGGCGGAGTTTATCCGTCATTCGCATGGGTGTCGCGGCGTGTTTTCCCCGGACCGGTGATTACGGAACGAGATCTTCCGGTCACGGCGGGCCCGAGCCGTTGAGCCAGAACGCCCCGTAGACCGCCGAGCCGACCGCCACCGCGCCGATGACCAGCCACGACCGCACCGGGCGCCATCGGGCCAGCCCCGCCGCGAGCGGCAGCAGCAACGGGAAGGCCGGCATCATCAGGCGCGGCTTCGACCCGAAGTAGCCCTTGGCGGTGAGCGCGATCAGCAGCACGGTGCCGCCGTAGACCGCCAGCGGCAGCGGCTGGCCCTTGCGCACCCCTTGCACGTACAGCCAGATCACCAGCGCGACGCCGACCAGCAGGCCGAGGCCGGCGGCGAACGCGGGCCCGGTCAGCTGGTGCCAGATGAAGGTGCCGAACGCGATGCCGCCGTCGAAGCCGTTGTGCCAACCGGCCTGGACGTCCAGGTAACCGGTGAGTGACCCCTGGCGGGCGCTGACCCACAGCACGTAGCCGCACCAGCCGAGCGGGGCCAGCAGGACGCCGAGCAGCATCCGCCGGTGCCGGCCGTGGAGGAAGGCGCGCGGTCGGACCCCGCCGGCCCGTTCGTTCGCCACCGTCACCGCCGCGGTGATCCACACCGCCGCGACCACCGCGGCGCCCACCGGGCGGGTCAGCCCGGCCAGCGACGCCAGGACGCCGGCCCAGACCCAGCGGCCGCTGAGCACGCAGTAGACGCCCCACGCCGCGAGGGCGGTGAACAGCGACTCCGAGTAGGCCATCGACTGGACGATCCCGACCGGCAGTGCGGCCCACAGGGCGGCGAGCGCCACCCCGGCCCGCGGCCCGTGCAGGCGCTCGCCGGTGGCGTACAGCGCCACCGCCGCGGCCAGCGACGCCAGCCAGGCCACCGCCATGCCGGCGTCCGCGGCGGAGAGCGGGGTGAGCGCGGACAGGCCGCGCTCCAGCCAGGGCAGCAGCGGGAAGAACGCCAGGTTGGAGTGGACGTCGCCGTTGGCCAGGTGGACGGTGTAGCCGTAGCCCTGCTCGGCGACCCGGGTGTACCAGAGGGAGTCCCAGCGGGCGGTGAGCAGCGTGTGCCAGTCCTTGCCGTTGGTGGCCGACCAGGCCGCGAGGACGACCAGCCCCAACGACCGGATCGCCGCGTACGCGGCGAGGCCGGGGACGGCACGGCGCAGCGCGGCGCGGACGGCGGGCGGACACAGGGCCCGGCCGGGTGCGGCGGTGGAGGCAAGATCGTTCACCCAGTCGATTATCCAGGTGGCCGAGGCCCGCCGGTCCGTGCCCGCCGCGGGAACGCCGGGGCTGCGACGAGCGTCTCACCGTGAGGTGGACCACGCAGGCCATGGTGGGACTCGCGTAGTCTGACGTCTCCACTCGCCCGTGCCGCCGGTTCCGCCGGCGCGTCGTCGCGTCTTTGACCGCGCGGCCGCGAGCGCAGCACGGCGAGCGCATGACAGGAGGTTCTGTATGTCAGGGACGACCGCGTCCGGCAGGGGGCGGACGGGTGGTGTTCCCGGGCACACAGGCGGCGGCGTGAACCGCTGGACGGTGCTGACCGTGCTCTGCGTCAGTCTGCTCTTCGTCGCGCTGGACACCACCATCCTCTACGTGGCGGTGCCCTCCATCACCGAGGACCTGCGGCCCGGCCCGGTCGAGCTGCTGTGGATCGTCGACATCTACCCGCTGATCGCGGCCTCGTTGCTGATCCTCTTCGGCACGCTCGGCGACCGCGTCGGCCGCCGCCGCGTCCTGTTGCTCGGTTACGGGCTCTTCGCGTTGGCCTCGGCCGCCGCCGCGCTCGCGCCCAATCCGCAGATCCTGATGGCGGCCCGGGCCCTGCTCGGCATCGGCGGCGCCATGATCATGCCGGCCACGCTGTCCATCCTGCGCCAGGTCTTCCCCGACCGGCGGGAGCGGGCGGTCGCCATCGGGGTGTGGAGCGCGGTGGCCGCGGTCGGTGCCGCGGTCGGCCCGGTGCTCGGCGGCTTCCTGGTCGAGAACTTCTGGTGGGGTTCGGTCTTCCTCATCAACATCCCGATGATGGCGGCGATGTTCCTGATAGGGCGCTGGCTGCTGCCGGAGTCGCGGGGCGAGCGCAACGGCCCCTGGGACCTGCTGGGCGCGGTGATCGCGGCGCTGGGCGTGCTGGGCATCGTCTTCGGGGTCAAGCGGCTGGGCAGCGGCGCCCCGGTGGTCGGGGTGACCACGCTGCTGCCGATCGTCGTCGGCGTCGTGCTGCTGATCGTCTTCGTCCGTCGGCAGGGCGGCCGCACGCAACCGCTGATCGACATGCGGCTGTTCGCCCGGCCGGCGTTCGGCACCTCCATCGGCTGCATCGTGCTCGCCATGCTCGCCCTCGTCGGGCTCCAGCTGATCGCCGTCCAGTACCTCCAGTTGGTGCTGCACCTGAGCCCGCTGGAGACCGGGCTGCGGATGCTGCCGCTGGTGTTCTCCGCGATGGCCGCCGGCCTCACCGGCTCCAAGCTGTTGCAGGCCGTCGGCCCGCGGGTGATGGTCTCCGGCGGCTTCACCCTCACCGCGCTCGCGGTGGTCTCGCTGACCGCCTTGGGCAGCCAGGACCACTTCTGGCAGCTGTCCCTCGGCTTCGTGCTGCTCGGCTACGGCTTCCAGTCGACGCTGTTCGGTGCGTACGAGTCGATGCTCAGCGAGGCTCCGGCCGCGCAGTCCGGCGGCGCGGCGGCGCTCGGCGAGACCGCCTACCAACTGGGCGCCGGCATCGGGGTGGCGCTGCTCGGCAGCGTGATGAACGCCGCCTACGCGCCGGGCCTGAACCACGTCGAGGGGGTCTCGGAACGGGCCTCCCGTTCGGCCTCGCACTCGCTGGGCGAGGCGTACAAGGTCGCCACCGGCCTCGGGGAGCACGCCAGGGAGGCGTTGCGGGTGACCGCCCGGGACTCCTTCATCCACGGGCTGCGGGTCACCCTCGTCGCCAGCGCGGTGCTGCTGCTGGTCGGCGCCGGGATCGCGCTGCGGCTGCCGCGCCGGGCCGCGGAGTCCACGGAGCGCGCGGATGCGGACGCCGCGGCAGAGGAGGGCGCCGCGGGCGTCGGGTGCGAGGGGACGCCGGCCCCGGCGAACTCCGGGCGTTGACCCGGGGGCGGGACGGTGGGTGTCGTCGGGCGGGTGGCCCTTGCCGGCGCGCCGCCGGGGACCGTACCGTCGGACGCGCGTAACTACCACTGCTAGTTTTTCGCGCGAGAAGCCGCCGGAGGACCCGCCATGACCGCAACGCCGTCCCCGCTCCCGCCCTTCGACCCCAGCGATCCGCTGGGCCTGGACGACCTGCTCACCGACGAGGACCGGGCGGTCCGCGCCACGGTCCGCCGGTGGGCCGCCGACCGGGTCCTGCCGGACGTGGCCGACTGGTACGAGCGCGGCGAACTCCCCGGCATCCGCGAACTCGCCCGCGAGCTCGGCGCGATCGGCGCCCTGGGCATGTCACTGACCGGCTACGGCTGCGCCGGCGCCTCGCACGTCCAGTACGGACTCGCCTGCCTGGAACTGGAGGCCGCCGACTCCGGCATCCGCTCGCTGGTCTCCGTCCAGGGCTCGCTCGCCATGTACGCGATCTGGCGGTTCGGCTCCGAGGAGCAGAAGCGGCAGTGGCTGCCGCGGATGGCCGCCGGCGAGGTCATCGGCTGCTTCGGCCTGACCGAGCCGGACCACGGCTCCGACCCGGCGGGCATGCGCACGCACGCCAGGCGCGACGGATCCGACTGGGTGCTCACCGGGCGCAAGATGTGGATCACCAACGGGTCGGTGGCCGGTGTCGCGGTGGTCTGGGCCCGCACCGACGACGGCATCCGCGGCTTCGTGGTCCCCACCGACCTCCCCGGTTTCGCCGCCCCCGAGATCAAGCACAAGTGGTCGCTGCGGGCCTCGGTCACCAGCGAACTGGTCCTGGACGAGGTGCGGCTGCCCGCCGACGCGGTGCTGCCGGACGCCCGGGGGCTGGGTGCCCCGCTGCGCTGCCTGGGCGAGGCCCGCTACGGGATCGTCTGGGGCGCGATGGGGGCGGCGCGCACCTGCTTCGAGGCGGCGCTCGACTACGCGCGGACCCGGGAGCAGTTCGGCCGGCCGATCGGCGGCTTCCAGCTCACCCAGGCCAAGCTGGCCGACATGGCGCTGGAGCTGAACAAGGGGGTGCTGCTCGCGCACCACCTGGGGCGGCGGCGCGACGCCGGCACGCTGCGGCCGGAGCAGATCAGCTTCGGCAAGCTCAACAACGTCCGCGAGGCGATCGACATCTGCCGCACCGCGCGGACCGTCCTCGGGGCCAACGGCATCTCGCTGGAGTACCCCGTCATGCGGCACGCCACCAATCTGGAGTCGGTGCTGACCTACGAGGGCACCGCGGAGATGCACCAGCTGGTGCTGGGCAAGGCGCTCACCGGGCTGGACGCCTTCCGGTGAGCACCCCGCTCAACTCTGGTTGAAGAAGCCGCCGTTGCGGGTGCCGCGGGTCTCGCCGGTGACGACCCGGTAGTCGGCCGGGGTGAGCAGGAACACCCGGGTGGCGACCCGCTCGATGGAGCCGCGCAGGCCGAAGGTGAGGCCGGCGGCGAAGTCCACCACCCGCTTGGCGTCGGCGGACTCCATGGCCGTCAGGTTGACGATCACCGGGACGCCGTCCCGGAACAGTTCGCCGATGCCGCGGGCGTCCCGGAACGAGGCCGGGGTGACCGTGGCGATGCGGGTGCCCTGGTGCTGGGCGGCCTCGTCGGCCACCCGGACCCGGGGGTCGGTCACCCAGGGGTTGCCGCCCGAGTCGGCGGACTCGGGCCCCTCGGCGTAGTCGTCGTCGTAGTAGCGCTCGTCATCGTTGTCGTCGACGAGGCCAAGCCAGGCACTCGCCTTGCGCACCGATCCCATTGACGCCTCCTCTCACCCGCGGCGTGCGTGTTCCGTTCGCCCTATCGTCGTCCATGAGGGCGAGGGAGTGCCAAGCGGATAGCCGCCGCACGGGGGGTTCGTGACATATCTGGTGCAAAGAGGGTGGTGCGCCGTCAGCTTCCGTGCCCCCGTCGTGAACTGACAGTACGAAAGGCATCACGGAAGGTACCCGAATCGGTGATGTCGACAAGTTGACGGCGGCGGCGGGATTCGACTGGGGGGTAGGTTCGGGCCTGGGACCAGGGCATATGTCCGGGGTCTTGGCAACACTGTGCAATGCAGTCCGATGATCGGGTGACTGACCCATCGGAGTGTCGTTGACACCGGAACAGAAAAACCTCTGTTCCTCTACAGACACTCCGAAAGTTCAGCACGTGACTACACCGATCACGGAGCAGCGCATCCCGCGCCTCCGCAGGGCGTTCACGGCGACGGTCGTGGCGCCCCGCACCATCCGGGCCAAGCTGATCCGCATCCTCGCGGTGGCCCTGGCGATACTCCTGGCGCTCCTGGGCCTCTCCGCGGCCCGCCAGCTCGGCGACTACGAGAACGCCAGCACCACCGCCGCCGACGCGCACCTCTCCGACGCGCTGCAGGGCTTCGTCCACGAGCACCAGAAGGAGCGTGGCCTGACCACCGGATACGTGGGCGGGATCACCGACTTCCACGACCGGATGCTGGCCCAGCGCAAGCTCACCGACCGGGCGCTGGCCCAGGTGCAGGAGGAGCTGGCGGGCCGTCAGGACCGCGCCGCCGACGCCGTGCGCCGGGACCTGGGCCGGGTCGACGCCCTCCAGGGCATCCGGACCGCCGCGGACCGCGGCACCGGGCAGGTCGAGCGCACCTACGACTACTTCACCGACACCAACACCGCCCTGAACCGGATCGGGACCGGGCTGGTCGAGGTCCGGGACGCCCAGCTGCGCGCCGACTACCAGGCGCTGCAAGTCCTCAGCGGCGCGAAGGAGTTCACCGGGCAGGAGCGGGCCATCGTGCTCGGCTCGCTGCACGCCGGGCGGTTCCTCGGCAACGACTACACCCGCTTCATGACCACCCGGTCCGGGCGGCTGGCCGCGCTGGACGAGTTCCCCCAGTGGGCCACGCCCCGCCAGGAGCGCCTGGTGACCCGGGCGCTGGCGACGCCGGCCGCCAAGGAGCTGTTCGGCTACGAGAAGCAGATCGTGGCCGGGCGGGGCACGCTGCCCGGGGCCGGCACGGTGCCGCCGGGCGCCTGGTACAACTCCGCCACCGCCACCATCAACGGGCTGCGCACCGTCCAGGTCGCCCTCGGCTCCGACATCAAGGACCGCGCGACCGAGCTGGAGGACGAAGCCGCCCGCACCCTGGCGCTGTTCGCGGCGCTCGCCGTCGGCTCGGTGCTCGCCCTGGGCGCGCTCGCGGTGGGGGCCGCCCGCTCGGTCGCCGGGCCGCTGGGCTCGCTGACCCGGCAGGCCAGGGAGGTCGCCGACGAGCGGCTGCCGGCCGCGGTCGCCCGGGTCCAGAACGAGTCCGGCAAGCCGGAGCCGCTGCAACCGCTGACCGTGCCGCGCGGCGCGGGCGCCGAGGTCCAGCAGTTGGCCGACGCCTTCGACCAGGTGCAGAAGGCCGCCTACGACCTCGCCACCGAACAGGCCGTGCTGCGCCGCAACGGCACCGAATCGCTGGTCAACCTCGGGCGCCGCAACCAGAACCTGGTCCGCCGGCAGATCAGCTTCATCAACAAGCTGGAGCACGAGGACGCCGACCCGACGACGCTGGCCAACCTCTTCGAGCTGGACCACCTCGCGACGCGGATGCGGCGCAACGCCGAGAGCCTGCTGGTGCTGGCCGGCGAGGCCAGCCCGCGGACCTGGGCCACCCCGCTGTCCGTCACCGACGTGATCCGGGCGTCCCTCTCCGAGGTCGAGGACTACCGCCGGGTGAAGCTGCGCCGGGTCGACGCCGCCTTCCTCAGCGGCACGGTCGTCTCGGAGATCTCCCACCTGCTGGCCGAGCTGATCGAGAACGCGTTGAGCTTCTCGCCGCCGGACACCGACGTGGAGGTCGAGGGCCGCCGCACCAGCGCCGGCTACCTCGTCGCGATCGTCGACCACGGCACCGGCATGGACGCGCAGGCGATGGCCGAGGCCAACGTCCGGCTCTCCGGGGCGGCCAGCTTCCTGGCCGAACCGACCCGGTTCCTCGGGCACTTCGTGGTCGGTGCGCTGGCCCGCAAGTGCGGGATCGAGGTCCGCCTCGGGGAGGCGCCGGCCGCCGGCACCGTCGCCCGGGTGCTCATCCCGGCCGCCCACCTCGCGGAGTCGGCCGCCACGCCGGCGGTGCCCGTCGCACCCGAGAAGCCGGTGCGGGACACGGTGAAGAAGAAGGGGAGCGCGGTGCCGGACGAGCACGCCACGGCGGCGGACGGCGGTGCGGACGCCGGACGGGCGGACGCGGCACGACCCGCGGCGGGCGGCGAGCGGTCCGAACCGCTGCCGCGGCCCCGTGAGGAACGGGCGGAGCGGGAGGCCGCGACCGCCGCCCCCGGCGGGCCGCGCGGCTCCTCGGCCGCCCGCACCCGCAACGGACTGGTCAAGCGCGCCAAGCGCAGCGCCATCCAGTCGGCGGTCGACGAGGCGGCGGCGCCGCGGTGGCAGCAGGAGGCCGCACCGACGCCGGACCGCTCGCCCGACGAGGTCTCCGGGATGCTCGCCACCCTCCGCAGCGCCCACATGCGCGGCGGGATCAGCGTGGAGAAGGAGCGCGAGCGGGCCAAGGAGCACGAGCGGGGGACCGCGGGCCGGGACGTGCCGGGCCGCGGGCAGGACGAGCAGGCGCAGCGGGCGGAGCCGGCCGCGCCGAAGGGGGACCAGAAGTGAGCGTCGACCTGCACAACGATTCGCAGACCTTCAACTGGCTGCTGGCCAGCTTCGTCCGCAAGACGGACGGGGTGCGGGACGCGGTGGCGGTCTCCTCGGACGGTCTGCTGATCGCGGTCTCGGACGGGTTGAACCGGACCGACGCGGACCATCTGGCGGCGGTGGTCTCCGGGCTGTCGAGCCTGGCCCGCAGTGCCTCGCGGCGCTACGAGTTCGACGGCGTCAAGCTCATCATGATCGAGATGGGCCGTGGCTTCCTGCTGGTCTCGGCGATCCGGGACGGCAGCTGTCTGGGCGTGCTCGCCGACTCGACCGGCGAACTGGGCCTGGTCGGCTACGAGATGGCCGTCCTGGCCGAGCGGGCCGGGGACCTGCTGAACCCGACGCTGATCGCGGACCTGCGGCAGGTACTGCCCCGATGAGCGAGGAAGCCGAGGAGGACGAACTGTTCGTCCGGCCGTTCATCATGACCGGCGGACGGGCCGAGCCGATGCACGCCGGCCTGCGGCTGGAGACGCTGGTCGTGGCAGTGCCCGAACCGCCGCTGGCGACGCTGGAGTTCGAACGCCGACGGATCGTCACGCTGTGCGCGCAGCCGACGACGGTGGCCGAGGTGGCCGCCGGGATCGGGGTGCCGCTGGGCGTCGCCAAGGTGCTCGTCGCCGACCTCGTCGTCGGCGGACTGCTGGTCTGTCAACAACCCAAGGAGCTGCCGCTCCATGTCCTGGAGAGGATCAGGGACCATGTCAGGGCGCTCTGAGAAGGTCGCACCGCTCGCCGTGAAGATCGTCATCAGCGGCGGGCTGGGCGTCGGCAAGACGACGTTCATCGGCGCGATCTCCGAGATCGAGCCGCTGGACACCGAGGCGGCGATCACGCAGGTCTCGGTCGGGGTGGACTCGCTCGTCGGCGTGGAGAACAAGACCACCACCACGGTGGCGCTGGACTTCGGCCGGATCACCCTCGACCCGTCGATCGTGCTGTACCTCTTCGGCACGCCGGGACAGGACCGGTTCTCGTTCCTCTGGGACGACCTGGTGGAGGGGGCGCTGGGGGCGATCGTGCTGGTGGACACCCGGCGCATCGAGGACTCCTTCCCGGCGCTGGACTTCTTCGAGGAGCGCGGGACGCCGTTCGTACTGGCGGTGAACCACTTCGACGGCGCCCAGCACTTCGCGCTGGCGGAGGTCAGGGAGGCGCTGGGCATCGACGACGCGGTGCCGGCGATCGCCTGCGACGCCCGGCACCGGTCGTCGGTGCGCGACGTGCTGGCGGCGCTGATGGACCAGGTCGTGCTGCGGCACGCGGCCGGCGGCGCGCCCCGGGTGGGGGCGCTGGCGCGCTGAACCGGGCGGGTCCCGCGGGGCGGGTGTCCCGGCCCCGGTCGACGGCCGGGGCCGGGACACCCGCCCCGCGGGCGCGCCGGCCGCGGCGCGGCGCACGGTCAGCGGATCTCCGGCGGGCTGATCCGGGAGGCCGTGAGGGCCGAGGGTCCGGTGCCCCACTTCCCGAGGATCCGGGCGTAGGTCCCGTCCTTGTGCAGACGGTTGACCGCGGCCTGGAAGGCGGGGGCCAACGGGGTCCCCTTCTTGAAGGCGAAGCCGACGTCCAGGCGCTTGAACTCGTTGAGGAAGCGCAGGTCCGGCTGTTGCTTCACGGCGTACCGCAGCCCGTTGATGGTGCTCATCACCACGTCGCTGCGGCCCTGTTGGAGCGAGATCCACAGGGCGCCCTGGTCGGCGTAGGTCTTGACGTCGTAGGGCCGCTTCCCGGCCTCCCCGCACCGGTGGGCGTTCTCCTCCAGCGTGGCTTCGAAGGTGGTGCCGGCGCCGGTGGCGACGGTCAGGCCGCACAGCTGGGTCAGAGCGGTGATCTTCTTCAGCGGGCTGTCCCGGCGGGCCGCGAAGCCCTGGCCGTCGTTGACGTAGGTGACGAAGTCGAGTGTCCTGCGGCGTTCGTCGGTGACGCCGAAGTTGCCGGTGCCCACGTCGTACTTGCCGCTGCCCAGCGCCGGCAGGATCGCCTCGAAGCTGGCCACCTCGCGGGTCAGCTTGAGGCCGAGGACCTTGCCGACCGCGTCCGCGAAGTCGATGTCCTGGCCGGCGAGGGTCTTGCCGTCGGGCAGGTAGGTGGCGCCGGGCGGCGTGCCGACGCTGCTGGCCAGGGCGAGGGTGCCGCGGGCGCGGACGTCGGCGGGCAGCAGCGCGGCCGCGGCCGGGTCCTTGCGCACGCCGGAGACCACGTCGGTGGTGGGGATCTGGGCGCGGCCGGCGGCCGGGCCGGCGTCCTGGGTGCCGGCGGCCGTGCCGCCCGCGCCGCAGCCGGTGACCGCCAGGACCGCGGTGGCCAGGAGCGCGGCGGTGCGCAGCGCGGTGCGGGTGGTGCGGGTGGTGGTCATGGGCGCGGGATCTCCAGGTGCTTCTCGAACGGCAGCGGGCCGATCGACTCCGGGTCGGCGGTCAGGTCGAACAGGGGGCGGTAACCCGCCGCCAGGTAGAGGTGTTTGGCCTCCGGCTGGCGGGGGCCCGTGGTGAGGTACAGCCGGGTGTAGCCGCGGCCGGCGGCGTGCTGTTCCAGGGCGGCCAGGACGCGGCGGGCCAGTCCGCGGCGGCGGTGCGCGTGGTGCGTCCAGATGCGTTTGAGTTCGGCGGTGTCGGGGGCGTAGCGGCGGTAGGCGCCGCCGGCGACCGGTGCGCCGTCCTGGAGGAGCAGCAGGAACGCGCCCCGGGGCGGGGCGAATTCGGTGGCCGGGTACTCCTGGTCCAGGTCGACGGGCCGCCCGTAACGGGTGGTGTACTCGTGGGTCAGCTCGTCCAGCAGGGGGCGGGCGAGCGGGTCGGTGACGGTGGTCTGACGGATCGTCAGTTGGGCCGCGCGGGGCGGCCGTGGCGCGGCGGACATCGGCGCCTCCGTGGCCGGCGGCGCCGCTCGACGGCGTGCGAGCGTGCCGGATGGACAGGACGGGGCGGAGCAGGGGAGGGCGAAGCGGTGGAGCGAGGGGAGGGTGCGCCGGACGGCGGCGCGGGTGTGAAGGCGCGCGGCGGGAAGGAAGGAGAACCGCGGAAACGGCCCGGCCTGGAACGGCGGGCCTCAAGGGCAGGGGGTCAGCTCAACAGGAGGACGACCACACGCGACCGAAGTCGATGTGGTCACGGGTGACCAGCCGCTGCCATGGATGCATGCGACCAAGTGGAACAGGCATCCGTTTCCGCGTCAACCGTCACGTGATCCATCGCTCACCACGTGGACGGCATCCCCGACGCCCTTGACAACGGGCCGTGTTGACCCCATAGCCTCAAGGGCCGGTCGTGCTGAGGGGCGCGACCCGTTCTCCGCCGTGTGAAGGCGCTCCACTCCCGTGTCTCGATCTGACGCGTCCACGGAGCCTTCGCATGCCTTCCGACACCCTCGACGCCCCTGCCGTGTCCGCGGCGCCACCCGCCGGGCCGGCGCCGACCGGCCCGCGCATCGTGCCGCGCCGCCGCTTCGGCCAGTGGACGGCCGCCGCCGTCCTCCTCGCCCTCCTGGCGCTGGCCCTCACCTCCGTCGTCCGCAACCGCGCCTTCCAGTGGGACGTGGTCGCCGACTACTTCCTGACCTCCGCCGTGCTGCGCGGCCTGGGCCTGACGCTCTGGCTGACCGTCGTGGTGATGGTGCTCGGCTTCGCGCTGGGCACCCTGCTCGCGGTCCTCCGACTGTCCGGCAACCCCGTGCTGCGCGGCATCGGGTGGGGCTACGTCTGGCTGTTCCGCTCGATGCCGATCCTGGTGCAGCTGCTGTTCTGGTTCAACATCGGGGCGCTGTACCCGGTCGTCCTCGGCGTGAAGACCGTCAACCTGCTCTCGCCGGTCGCGGTCGCCGTCATCGGACTGACCCTGCACGAGGCCGCCTACGCCGCGGAAGTGGTCCGCGGCGGCATCCTGTCCGTGGACAAGGGGCAGTTGGAGGCCGCCCAGGCGCTGGGCCTGGGGGCCGGCCGGCGGCTGCGCCGGATCGTGCTGCCGCAGGCGATGCGGTCGATCGTGCCGCCGGCCGGCAACATGCTGATCGGCACCCTCAAGGGCACCTCCATCGTCAGCGTGATCGCCGTCCAGGACCTGCTGTACTCCGTCCAGTTGGTCTACCACCGCACCTATCAGGTGATCCCGCTGCTGCTGGTGGCCACCCTCTGGTACGTCCTGGTCACCTCGGTCCTCAGCGTCGGCCAGCACTACGTCGAGCGGCACTACGCCCGCGGTACGGCCGGTGCCCGGTGAGCCCGGCCGCGGGCACCCCGCTCCGCCCGTCGGTGGTGATCGTGGGCGCCGGCCCACGGGGCACCGGGGTGCTGGAGCGGATCGCCGCCAACGCCCCCGAGCTGTACGGCGACGCGCCCCTGGACCTGCACCTGGTCGATCCGCATCCGCCCGGCGGCGGCCGGATCTGGCGGCGGGCGCAGTCCCCGCTGCTGTGGATGAACTCCACCGCGGAGGACGTCACCATGTTCACCGACGACAGCGTCGAACTGGCCGGTCCGGTGCGGCCCGGCCCCTCGCTGGCCGAGTGGGCCCGCGCGGTGCGCGACGGACGGCTCGCCGCGCCGCCCGACGTGGCCGACGACGTGGCGGCGCTGGGCCCGCGGGACTTCGCCGGGCGGCGGCTGCAGAGCGCCTACCTGCGGTGGGTTTACGAGGACGCGGTGGCCGCCCTGCCGCCCCGGGTGACCGTGCACGAGCACCGGGGGGCCGCGGTGCGGATCTCCGGTGCGCCCGACGGGCGGCAGCAGGTGTGGCTGGCCGGTCGCCCCGCCCCGCTGCTCGCCGACGCGGTGGTGCTGACGCTGGGGCACCTGGAGTCCCAACCCGGGCCGGAGGAGCGCCGGTTGACGGACTTCGCGGACCGGCACGGGCTGACGTACCTGCCGCCGGCGTTCACCGCCGACAGCGACCTGGACGCACTGCGGCCCGGCGAACCGGTCCTGGTGCGCGGCTTCGGGCTGGCCTTCGTCGACCTGATGGTGCTGCTGACCGAGGGCCGCGGCGGCACGTACACCACCGGCCGGGACGGGGAGCTGACCTACCACCCCTCGGGGCGTGAGCCGGTGCTGCACGTCGGGTCCCGACGCGGCGTCCCCTACCACTCCAAGATCGGCTATCCGCCGGTCGGCGACCGGCCCCCGCTGCCGCGGTTCCTCGGGCCCGCCGAGGTCGACGCGCTGCTCGCCCGGCCCGGGGGCGTCGACTTCCGGCGGGACGTCCGACCCTTGATCGACAAGGAGTTGGGCTTCGCCCACTACCACCGGCTCTTCACCGCGCACGCCGACCGCACCCGGATGGCCTGGCCGGACTTCGAGGAGAAGTACGCCGCCGCCGAGCCCGGCAGCGCCGCCCTCCAGGCGCTGGTCTCCGCCGCCGTCCCCGCCCCGGCCGACCGGATCGACCTGGACGCGCTGGACCACCCGTTGGACGGGATCCGCTACGCCGACGGCGCGGCCCTCCAGGCCGGACTGCGCGGTCACATCGAGGCCGACCTGGCCCGCCGGCACGACCCAGCCCACAGCCCCGACCTGGCGGTCTTCCTCGCGCTGCTGTCGGTCTACGGCCAGCTGGTCCGGCTCGGCGACCACGGGCCCTGGTGGCACGGGTTCTTCAGCTTCCTGGCCTCCGGACCGCCCGGCCCCCGCCTGCGGCAGTTGCTGGCGCTCTCCCGGGCCGGCGTGGTGCGCTTCCTGGGCGCCGGACTGACCGTCACCGCCGACCGGGACCGCGGGGTGTTCCGCGCCGGGTCCGCCAGCGTGCCGGGGGAGTGGACCGAGGCCCGCGCCCTGGTCGAGGCGCGGCTGCCGGAGCCGACCGTGGCCCGCACCCGGGACCGGCTGCTGGCCGCCCTGCACGCCGAGGGCGCCCGGGCCACCGCCGGCGGCCTGCTGGCCGTCGACCCCGCCGACGGCCGGATCCTGGACCGGTCCGGGCGCCCGCACCCGCGGCGGTTCGCCCTCGGACCGCACACCGACGCCCGCGGCAGCGGTGCCTTCACCCGTCCCCGCACCAACGCGCCCGCCTTCCGGCAGAACGACGCGAGCGCGCGGGCCCTGCTCACCTTCCTCCGCGACCGCACCGCCCCACCGGTCCCGGTCCCCGCACCCCCTTCGAGGAGCGACGATGCCGCCGACCGGTGATTCCGCCGTCACCCACCGACCCCCCGCCCGTGCCGCCGGGGACGACCCGCCGGTCCCGCGGCGGGCCGGGCCCCCGCAGCCGGACGATCCGGCGGCGCTGAAGGTCGTCCCGGTGCGCCATCCCTGGCGCTGGGTGGGGATCGCGGTGACCGCGGTGCTGCTCGCCCAGTTCGCGCACGGCCTGCTGACCAACCCGGCGTGGCAGTGGGGGGTGTTCGCGCGGTTCTTCACCAACGCCACGATCCTCCAGGCGGTCTGGGTCACCCTCCAACTCACCGTCTACGGCACCGCCCTCGGCTTCGTGCTGGGCCTGGTGCTGGCCCTGATGCGGCTGTCCGCCAGCCCGTTCCTGCGCTGGGTGGCGTTCGGCTACGTCTGGGCGTTCCGGTCCATCCCGCTCATCGTCCAGCTGCTGTTCTGGTTCAACCTCGCCTACCTCTACAAGCGGCTGGACTTCGGAATCCCGTTCGGCCCCGGCTTCTTCCACTTCGACACCATGGGGCTGGTCGGGGCGATGGGCGCCGCGGTGCTCGGGCTGGCGCTGCACCAGGCCGCGTACGCCGCCGAGATCGTCCGGGCCGGGGTGCAGGCCGTGGACGCCGGCCAGTTGGAGGCCGCCGCCGCGCTCGGCCTGCCGCGGCTGCGCCGGCTGCGCCGGATCGTGCTGCCGCAGGCGATGCGCTCCATCCTGCCGAACGCCACCAACGAGGTGATTTCGCTCTTCAAGGGCACCTCCATCGTCTCGGTGATGGCGATCGGCGAACTCTTCTACCAGGTCCAGGTCATCTACGGACGGAACGGCCAGGTGGTGCCCCTGCTGATGGTCGCCACCGCCTGGTACATCCTCCTCACCACCGTGCTCTCCGTCCTCCAGCACTACGTCGAACGCCACTACGCCAAGGGGGCCGCGCGATGAGCGCCATGGTCGAAATCCGTTCCGTCCACAAGAGCTTCGGGTCCGCGCAGGTGTTGCGCGGCATCGACCTGGAGGTGGCGGCCGGCGAGGTGACGGTGGTGCTCGGGCCGTCCGGATCGGGCAAGTCGACGCTGCTGCGCACCATCAACCACCTGGAGAAGGTCGACAGCGGCTGGATCAGCGTCGACGGGGCGCTGGTGGGGTACCGGAGGTCCGGAGACCGGCTGTACGAGCTGCGGGAGCGGGAGATCCTCAAGCAGCGCACCGGCATCGGCTTCGTCTTCCAGAACTTCAACCTCTTCCCCCACCTGACGGTGCTGGAGAACCTCGTCGAGGCCCCGATCGCCGTGCAGCGCCGCCCGCGCAAGGAGGCCGAGGCCGCCGCCCGCCGCCTGCTGACCCGGGTCGGCCTGACGGAGAAGGCGGACGCCTACCCCAAGCAGCTCTCCGGTGGCCAGCAGCAGCGGGTGGCGATCGCCCGGGCGCTGGCCCTGGAGCCGACCCTGCTGCTCTTCGACGAGCCGACCTCGGCCCTCGACCCCGAACTCGTCGGCGAAGTCCTCGACGTCATCAAGGACCTGGCGCACCAGGGCACCACCATGATCGTCGTCACCCACGAGATCGGCTTCGCCCGCGAGGTCGCCGACACCGTCGTCTTCATGGACGGCGGACGGATCGTCGAGCAGGGCCCGCCGGCGCAGGTCCTCGACCACCCGCGCCACGAGCGCACCCGGGCCTTCCTCTCCAAGGTGCTGTGACCGTGCCCGCCACCACCACCCGCACGACCCGTATGACCCGTACGCCCCCCTTCCTGCCCGCAACGCCTCCAAGGAGACGCCCCGTGATCCGCCGCACCCTCGCCGCCGCCCTCACCCTCGCCGCCGGCTCCGCCCTGCTGACCGGCTGCGGCGCCGGCGACGCGGCGAGCGCGGAGGTCGCCGCCGGCAACCACGGCCCGAAGCTCAACATCGGCCCCGAGCAGCACCGCGTCCGCGGGACCAAGGACCCCCGCAGCGCCGCGCTGGTGCCCGCCCGGGTCCGCGAGAGCGGCGCACTGCGGATCGGCGTGGGCGCCGAGAGCAGCCCGCCGCTCAGCTTCTACGCCACCGACGACAAGACCCTCATCGGTGTCGAGGAGGACGTGGCCACCCTGGTCGCCGACACCCTCGGCCTCGCCCCGCGCTTCGAGCCGCTGTCCTGGGAGAACCTCTTCGTCGGCCTGGACAGCGGCAAGCTCGACGCGGTCTTCAGCAACGTCACCGTCACCGAGGAGCGCAAGGACAAGTACGACTTCGCCACCTACCGGCTCGACCAGCTGGCGATGGAGGCGAAGAAGGGCAGCGGCTGGAAGGTCCGCGGCGCGGCGGACGTGGCGGGCAAGACCGTCGCGGTCAGCTCCGGCACCAACCAGGAGAAGATCCTCGTCGACTGGAGCAAGGAGGACGAGGCGGCCGGCCGCAAACCGGTGGACATCAAGTACTTCCAGAAGGCGTCGGACGTCTACCTCGCGCTCCAATCGGGCCGGATCGACGGCTACTTCGGCCCCAACCCGACCGCCGCCTACCACGTGGGCGTCGCCGGCCAGACCGAGATCGTCGGCACCTTCTCCGGCGGCGGCGCCCGCCTCAAGGGCGAGATCGCCGCCACCACCCGCAAGGACAGCGGCCTGGTCAAGGCGTACGCCGCGGCCCTGCAGAAGGTCATCGACGACGGCCGCTACGCCAAGGTGCTGGCCCGCTGGGGGCTGTCCGGGGAGGCGGTGCGGACCTCGCGGATCAACCCGCCCGGCCTGCCCAGGACCAGCGACTGACCCCCGGCACCCGGCCCCGTACCCCACCGGCCCCCAAGGCCCCACAGGAAGGCCCCTCCCCATGCCCGTACCGCACCCCCCGCTGCGGCTGGCCGTCGCCCTGGACGCCCCGCAGCTCCCGCCCCGCTACGACGCCGCCCACCACCTCGCCCTCGCCCGGCTCGCCGAGCGCGGCACCCTGGACTTCGTCACCCTCGACGACCGCTTCGGCGGCGCCGGCCCGGACGCGCTGGCGGTGCTCGCCCGGATCGCGCCCGCCACCGAACGGATCGGACTGGTCCCGACGGTGACCACCACCCACACCGAGCCGTTCCACGTCTCCACCGCCGTGGCCACCCTGGACTGGGTCAGCCGCGGTCGGGCCGGCTGGACGGCGGAGGCGTCCACCACCGGGGCCGAGGCCGCGCTCGTCGGACGTCCCCGCGCCCTCGCCTCCGCCCCCACCGGGCGGGAGCCCCGTCCGACCGCCCCGGCCGCCGCGGTCTGGTCGGAGGCCGGCGAGGTCGCCGATGTCGTCGGGCTGCTCTGGGACAGCTGGGAGGACGACGCGGAGATCCGCGACCGGGCCACCGGCCGCTTCGTCGACCGCGCCAAGCTGCACCACGTCGACTTCACCGGACGCACCTTCGCGGTCCGCGGGCCGTCCATCGTGCCGCGCCCGCCGCAGGGCCGCCCGGTGACCGTCGTCGACGCGACCGGGGAGACCGGCGGGCCGGACGGTGCGGACGGCGCACCGGTCGGGGCGGGCCCGGAACCCGGCGGGGCGCGCTGGGAGGTGGCCGCCGCCCGGGCCGACGTCGCCCTGGTCCGGGCCGAGGACCCGCAGACCGCCGGCACCGCCCGCACCGCGCTGCACGCCCGCGCCCGGGCGCTCGGCCGCGACCCCGACCGGCTGCTGGTCCTGGCCTCGCTCCCGGTCGAGCTGCACTCCGCGGCCGACGCCGCCGGGCTCGCCGACCTGCTCGGCGACTGGTTCGCCCAGGGCGCCGCGGACGGCTTCCACCTGCGCCCCGCCGACCCCGGCCGGGACCTGACCCGGTTCGTCGAGACAACCGTCCCGCTCCTGCGGGAGCGCGGCCTGTTCCGCCGCTCCTACGAGGGCACGACCCTGCGCGAGCACCTCGGCCTGCCGCGCCCCGCCAGCACGTACGCCCTCGCCCGGGAGGCCGCCCGATGAGCCGGGAACCCCGTCCCCGCAAGCAGATCCACCTCGCCGCGCACTTCCCCGGCGTCAACAACACCACCGTCTGGGCCGCCCCGCCCGCCGGCCCGACCACCACCGCCGGCCGAGACGCTGCGCGTCACCCCGCTCTCGGCAGCCAGATCGACTTCTCGTCCTTCGAGCACCTGGCGCGGACCGCGGAGCGCGGCCTGTTCGACTTCTTCTTCCTGGCGGAGGGGTTGCGGCTGCGCGAGCACAAGGGCCGGATCCACGACCTCGACGTGCTGGGCCGGCCCGAGTCGCTCACCGTGCTGAACGCCCTGGCGGCGGTCACCGAGCGGCTGGGCCTGGCCGGCACGGTCAGCGCCACCTTCAACGAGCCCTACGAACTCGCCCGGCGCTTCGCCTCCCTGGACCACCTCAGCGGCGGCCGGGCCGCCTGGAACGTCGTCACCACCTCCGACGCCTTCACCGGGGAGAACTTCCGGCGCGGCGGCTTCCTCGACCGCGCCGACCGCTACACCCGCGCCGCGGAGTTCCTCGCCACCGCACGGGAGTTGTGGGACTCCCGGCCGGCCGGCGAGCCGCCGCGGCGGGTGGACCACCGGGGCCGGCACTTCACCGTCCGCGGCGAGTTCGGCGTGGCGCGCAGCCCCCAGGGCCACCCCGTCGTCATCCAGGCCGGGGACTCCCCCGAGGGCCGGGAGTTCGCCGCCTCCGCCGCCGACGTGGTCTTCACCCGGCACGGCGGGTTGGCGGCCGGCCGGGACTTCTACGCGGACGTCAAGCGCCGGCTCCCGGCGTACGGGCGGCGGCCCGCCGACCTCAAGATCATGCCGGGGGTGACCTTCGTCCTCGGCGACACCCTCGCCGAGGCCCAGGAGCAGGCCGCCGAGATCCGCCGGCAGCAGGTCTCCCCGCAGACCGCGCTGGTCACCCTGGAACAGGTCTGGGGGGTGGACCTGTCCTCCTACGACCCCGACGGGCCGCTGCCGGACATCGACCCGGACCCCGACGGCGAGCTGGCCCGCGGCCGGGTGCGGATCGCCGACCCGCAGGCGGTCGCGGACAAGTGGCGGGCGCTCTCCCGCGCCAAGGGGCTGTCCATCCGGGAGACGGTCATCGAGACCACCGGGCGGCAGTCGTTCATCGGCACCCCCGAGAGCGTCGCCCGTGAGATGGACGACTTCGTGCAGGGCGACGCCGCCGACGGCTTCATCCTCGTGCCGCACCTCACGCCCGGCGGCCTCGACTCCTTCGTGGCGCGGGTCGTCCCCCTGCTCCAGGAGCGCGGTGTGTACCGCACGGAATACACCGGGACCACCCTGCGCTCCCATTTGGGGCTGCCCGATCCGGCGCGCCCCGTAGGGAAGGACTGACATGACCAGCAGCACGACCGAGCCGGATGCCGTCCGCGCCTGGCAGGAGTGGCGCGAGGGCCGCCTGACCACGGTCGCCGCACCGTACGGTCCGCTCGCCCTCGTCGGCACCCACTGGCTCGCCGACCACCCCGACGGCCGCATCGCGGGGCTGCCGGGACACTGGGCGGTCGCCGCCGACGGAGCCGCGGTCGTCCTGCGGGCCGCGCCCGAGGACGGGCTCGCCGTGGACGGCGCACCGGCCGCCGGTACCGTCCGGCTCGCACCGGACGGCGGGCCGGCGGCGGCCCGGGTCGCCCACGGGGCGCGCCGCCTGGTGGTGCTGGAGCGCGAGGGCCTGTGGGCGGTCCGCGACTTCGATCCGGACTCCCCGGCCCGGCGCGCCTTCGCCGGCATCGACGTCCACCCGTACGACGCGCGCTGGGTGCGCCCGGGCCTGTTCCGCCCGTACGCCGAGCGGCGGACCGTCCAGGTGCCCAACGCCGACGGGCAGGAGCGGGGCTTCGTCCTGGGCGGTGAGCTGGCCTTCCCCCTCGACGGCGACGAGCACGTCCTCCAGGTCGCGGTCGAGCCGGACGGTTCGCTGTGGGCGGTGCTGGCCGACGCCACCAGCGGAACCGACAGCTACCGCTTCCGCTTCCTGCGGACGCCCGAACCGGCCGCGGACGGCACCGTGCCGGTCGACCTCAACCGCACCCAGTTGCCGCCCTGCGCCTTCGCCGACCACTTCATCTGCCCCTTCCCGGCGCCCGGCAACACCCTGCCGTTCGCCCTGCGGGCGGGGGAGCGGAACGCACTCGTCCGCTGAGCCGGACATCCCCCGCGTGCGGGGCCCGCCGCCCCGGCAGTCGTCAACTCGACTGCCGGGGCGGCGTGTTGAGGGCGCGCGTCGGGGTGGTGCGTGGGGCGTGGGATCGCGCCGGCCCTCTTGCGCCACGGGGGTCGGGCACCGGACACTCCCGCTCAGCGAGCTTTTGTCAGGGGCACGCAAAAAGCAGGTTCCCCACACGTCCGCGTGCCCTTCGGCTGCTCGCCTCACCGGTCGCCCCTCGGCGGCCCCCGATCCCCCTCGGAGGAATCAGTGAGGAACGAGCGCACCACCCCCCGCAGCGGCGTGGCGAGACGCACCCGGCTGATCGCCGCGGCGTCCGGACTGGTGGCCGTCGGCGCCATCGCCCTCCCGACCGCCGCCGGCGCCCAGACCCCTGCCCCCGCCACGACGTTCAGCGCCGCCCAGCTCAGTGCCGCGGGCAACGCGATCCGCACCGCGGACGTCGCGGGCACCGCCTGGCGGGTGGACCCGACGACCCACACCCTGGTCGTCACCGCCGACAGCACCGTCTCCCCGGCCCAGCTCACCAGGATCCAGCAGGCCGCGGGCAGCAACGCCGGGGCGGTCCGGATCGAGCGCACCACGGGCAGGATCCGCAAGCTGATCGCCGGCGGCGACGCCATCTACGCGCCCAGCTGGCGCTGCTCGCTCGGCTTCAACGTGCGCAGCGGCAGCACCTATTACTTCCTGACGGCCGGCCACTGCACCGACGGCAAGCCGCCCTGGTACACCAACTCCGCCGGCACCACCAGCATCGGACCGACCACCGGCTCCAGCTTCCCCGGCAACGACTACGGCATCGTGAAGTACACCAACGCCTCGGTGGCGCACGAGGGCACGGTCGGCAGCCAGGACATCACCAGCGCCGGGAACCCCACGGTCGGCCAGGCGGTCACCCGCCGCGGCTCCACCACCGGCATCCACAGCGGCAAGGTCACCGGCCTGAACGCCACCGTGAACTACGGCAACGGCGAGATCGTCTCCGGCCTCATCCAGACCACCGTCTGCGCCGAGCCCGGTGACAGCGGCGGCCCCCTCTACGCGGGCACCAAGGCGCTGGGCCTGACCTCCGGCGGCAGCGGCGACTGCACCAGCGGCGGCACCACCTTCTTCCAGCCCGTCACCGAGGCGCTCAGCGCGTACGGCGTGAGCATCTACTGACCTGCTGAGACGGCTCGCCCGCGCGCGAGGGAGGGCCCCCGCCGACCGGTCGGCGGGGGCCCGGCGGCGGGTCCGTCGCGCGCCTCGACCGGCCTCGGGGCCGGGCCTACCATGGGAGACGAAGGCGACTCGGGCGATGCGACGGCACGTTTCAGGGGGCCGTGATGGTCGGAGAACTGGTGGCGGCCGGAGTGGCGCTGGCCTCCGCGGGGACGGTCTACGTGATGGCCGCGGCGCGGGTGGTCAAGCAGTACGAGCGCGGCGTGGTGCTGCGGCTGGGGCGGCTGACCGCCCCGGTGCGCGGCCCGGGCTTCACCATGATCATCCCGGGCGTGGACCGGATGCGTAAGGTCAACATGCAGATCGTCACGATGCCGGTGCCCGCCCAGGAGGGCATCACCCGGGACAACGTCACGGTCCGGGTGGACGCGGTGGTCTACTTCAAGGTCGTCGACGCCGCCGACGCCATCGTCGAGGTGGAGGACTACCGCTTCGCGGTCTCCCAGATGGCGCAGACCTCGCTGCGGTCGATCATCGGCAAGAGCGAGCTGGACGATCTGCTGTCGAACCGCGAGAAGCTCAACCAGGGCCTGGAGCTGATGATGGACAGCCCGGCGATCGGCTGGGGCGTGAGCGTCGACCGGGTCGAGATCAAGGACGTCTCGCTCCCGGAGACGATGAAGCGCTCGATGGCCCGCCAGGCGGAGGCCACCCGGGACCGGCGGGCCCGGGTGATCAACGCGGACGCCGAGCTCCAGGCGTCCCGGAAGCTCGCCGAGGCCGCCGCGGCCATGTCCGACCAGCCCGCGGCGCTGCAACTGCGACTGCTGCAGACCGTGGTGGCGGTCGCCGCCGAGAAGAACTCCACCCTCGTCCTGCCCTTCCCCGTGGAGCTGCTGCGCTTCCTGGAGCGCTCCGGCCTCCAGGCCGAGGCGCAGACCGCCCAGGTGGCGGCGGAGGGCCAACGGGCCCGTGCGCAGCGGCCGGCCGGTGCCGCCGCCCCGCCCCCGGCGTCGAAGCCCCCGGCCCGGGGCCCGGTGGGCGGCGGTCGCGTCGAGGACGTCCTGCCGGCGCTGGAGGACCTCCCGGAGAGCGAACGCCTCGGCTGACGATTCGCTGTAACGCCGTTACGGGTGGCCGTCGTACCGCGGTACGACGGCCACCCGCCGTTGTCCGGCGTCCGTGCGCCCGGCCGTCGGGCCGTGACCGGACCGGAATTCCGCAGACGTTTTCCGGACAGCCGCGGCCCTCACACTTCGGGTGCCGCCGCCCGCGCCGTGCACCCTCTGATGTCCGCACTCAGGACTTCGGCGCGCGGATATCGGTGTGAACGCCGTGTGCTGAAAACGTGAACTCCCGTACCTGAGACCGGAACCCGGTCTTGTGCACGAGTGGGGCGGGTGGGAATACTCGGCTCCGTTGGCATGGACGCGACTCCCCGCGGCGGCCGCCACGGGGTCGACTCGTCCGTGCTCGGTACCTCACACCTCGCTCTCGGGCCCGCAGGACTCCCCACGGTCTGGGCCCATCCCCCCACGGGAGGCTCTGAGTTGACGCACCGACGCATACCCCACCGCCGCGCGATGCTGGCCAGTGCGGGCGCGCTCGCGCTCGCCGCCACCGCGACCCTGACCCTCGCCAACGCCCACGCGGCCCCCGCGCCCTCGGCGGCCAAGCTCTCGCCGGCCGCCGCGACCACCCTGGCGTCCCAGCTCAAGTCCGGTACGGCCGGCGCGTTCTACGACGCCAAGGCCCAGAAGCTGGTCGTCAACGTCGTTGACGAGGCGTCCGCGGCGACCGTCCGGGCCAAGGGCGCGGAGGCCAGAATCGTCAAGCACTCGATGGCGCAGCTCGACGCCGCGCGGCAGACGCTGAAGGCCAAGGCGACCATCCCCGGCACCGCCTGGGCGATGGACCCCCGCACCAACAAGGTCGTGGTGACCGCCGACCGCACGGTCACCGGTGCCAAGCTGGACCGGCTCACCACGGTCGCCAAGGGCCTCGGCGACACCGTCGAAGTCCGCCACAGCAAGGGCGAGTTCAAGCCCCTGATCGCCGGCGGCGACGCGATCTGGGGCAGCAGCGCCCGCTGCTCGCTCGGCTTCAACGTGGTCAAGGACGGCCAGCCGTACTTCCTGACCGCCGGCCACTGCGGCAACGCGGTCAAGGAGTGGTCCGACCAGCAGGGCGGCCAGACGATCGCGACCACCGAGGAATCCACGTTCCCGGGCAACGACTACTCGATCGCCAAGTACTCCGGCAGCGCCGAGCACCCCAGTGAGGTGGACCTCTACGGGGGCACCCAGAAGATCACCAAGGCGGCGGACGCCACCGTCGGCGAGAAGGTGAAGCGCAGCGGGAGCACCACCCAGGTGCACGACGGCACCGTCAAGGCGCTGAACGCCAGCGTCAACTACCAGGAGGGCACGGTCAACGGGCTGATCCAGACCGACGTCTGCGCCGAGCCCGGCGACAGCGGCGGCGCCCTCTTCGACGGCGAGAGCGCCCTGGGCCTCACCTCCGGCGGCAGCGGCGACTGCTCCAGCGGAGGCGAGACCTTCTTCCAGCCGGTTCCGGCCGCCCTCCAGGCGTACGGCGCACAGATCGGCTGACCCGGCTGCTCGGCCCCGGCCGACGGCAGGCACCGGCCCCCGGACGCGCTCCTCGTCCGGGGGCCGGCGCCGTTGCCGCCCGTCGCCGCGATCCTGACGTCACATCAGGACGTGGCCGGGGCGGGTCAGAACTCGAAGACCGAGCTCTTTCCGGCCGCCATCTCGCAGGAGTTGGCGAAGGTGTGGGTGTACGAGACCCGGCGCCCCTGCCAGACGCCGTCCGCGGTGACCACGATGGGCGCCCAGATCTTGTTGCATATCCGCTGCCCCTGGGCCTCGGTCACCTTGGTGAAGTCCCCGGCGACAGTGCGCAGTTGGGCGCAGGCGGCCTGCGCGTACGGGTGGCTGCCGGTGGCCTTCGGCATACAGCTCAGCGTCGTCGCGCGCAGCGCCGTGGCGCTCGCGCGGCTGTCGCCCTGGCCGATCGTCAGGACCATTTCGGTGGGTGCGTACAGGCCACCGGTCCGGGCGGGCTGGGCCGGTGCGGCGGCGGCCTGCGCGGTGGTGGACAGCGCGCCCAGAACCAGCGCCGCGCCGATTGCGACCGCCCCAGTGATGTACCGCATGACGAACACTCCTTGTGTTGTGGGTGTAGATGCCGGACGGGAGTCTGGCCCAACCGCATCTCAAACGCACGCGGCCCGATCACTTTCAGTCGATAGATGAAAGCTGAGGGTAATGGCGCGAATGCGCCCGGCGGCGGGGGAGCGGAGTGCCCGGGGGTGGTGTGCGGCCAGCGCCGATGAGGCTCCGCCGGTGGCGGCGGGAACGCCCCCGTGCGGAGCGAATCCGGCCGCCGACCGGTCGTTCGGGCGGTCTTCGATCTCCGGCGATTGGCCGAAGGGCGGGGCCTGGCCGGCGGTCGCCGCCGTCGCCCCGCGGGGCCGCCTACCCGTTGCCCGGCCCCGCATTCCTGCCGTCCGCGCCGTCGGGGCGCCCGTCCAGGCCGGGCAGTCCCGCGGTGAGTGCCCGCATGCCCCGGGCGACCAACTCCGCGGGGCCGTGCGGGCCGTCCGCCCGCGCGTCGCCGGCGGCCCACTCCTCGACCGCGACCCGCATCGCGGTGTTCGCCGCGGCCGCGGCCAACCGCACGTCGAGCGGGTCGGCGCCGGTGAGCCGTGCCAGCACCGGCTGCAACTCCTCCTCGGAGTCGTGGTGGACGCGGTGCCAGACCGCGCGCAGCGCCGGGTCGCCGGGCATCGCCCGGAGCAGCCCGCGGGTCCAGCGCAGGGCCTCCTCGGCGGGGCCGTCGGTGGGGGTCAGCGCGCGGCGGGCGGCCTGCTCCAACGCGGCCCGGGTGGGCGGCGCGTCCGGGCGGGCGGTGGCCTCGGCCAGGTCGTCGATCCACTGCCGGACGCCGACCGCGAGCAGCGGGGCCACCGCGTCCTCCTTGGTCCGGAAGTACCGGTAGAAGGTGCGCAGGGCGACCCCCGCGGTGCGGGCGATCTCGTCGGCGGTGACGCCGGGGCCGCGCTCGGCGAACAGGGCCGCCGCGGTGCGGGCGATCTCCAGTTGCGTCTCGGCCTTGCGGCGCTCGGTGAGGGAGGGTCGCGCGGGGGTGTGCGCGGCTGTGGTGCGCGGTGCGGTGGGCATGGTCCCAGCTTACGGAGCGCAGTGGCGCATAGGCATGACGTGCGAATATGGCACATCGTGCCAAGTGGGCGTACGGTGCGGACAGAACCCCCTAGAGGCACCCCGCCCCCGGGCACTTCACGAACGGAGCAGGACCATGAACCGCTTTGACGGACGCCGCGCACTGATCACCGGCGGCGGCTCGGGCATCGGACAGGCCACCGTGCACCGGATCCTCGCGGAGGGCGGCCGGGTCGTCGCGGTCGACGTCGACGAGGCGGGCCTGGCGGCCACCGCCGAGCGGGCCGCCGCGGACGGCACCGCCGACCGCCTCCACACCACGCGCCTGGACATCGCGGACGAGGCCGCGGTGCAGTCCGGCGTCGCCGCCGCGGTGGCGCACCTCGGCGGGCTGGACGTGCTGGTCAACGCGGCCGGCATCCTGCGCTCCGCGCACACCCACGCCACCACGCTGGACTTCTTCAACAAGGTCATTTCGGTCAACCTGACCGGCACCTTCCTGATGATCCGCGAATCGCTGCCGGCCCTGCTGGAGGGGCAGACCCCGGTGATCGTCAACTTCAGCTCCACCTCGGCGTCGTTCGCCCACCCGTACATGGCGGCGTACGCGGCCAGCAAGGGCGGCATCCAGTCGATGACGCACGCCATCGCCAGCGAGTACAGCAAGCAGGGGCTGCGCGCGGTGTGCGTGGCGCCGGGCTCGATCGCCAGCAACATGACCACCGGCCGTGGCCCGGGGCTGCCGGAGGACGCGGACCTGAGCCTGTTCGTGAAGCTCGCCCCGGCGCTCGGCCAGGGCTTCGCCGGCCCGGAGACCGTCGCCGGCGTGATCGCGATGCTCGCCTCGGAGGACGGCGCGTTCGTCACCGGCACCGAGATCCGCATCGACGGCGGTACGCACATGTGACGGACCGGCGACGGCCGGAAACCGCCGGCCCGTGGGGATCACCGCGGGCCGGGGGCCGCGAGAATGAGGGACGGCGCCCCGTGTGTGCCGCGTCGGGAGGGGCGTGGCAGGCGCGGGGCGCCGTCGTTCGTGCCGGTGCTCAGGCCGGCAGGTGCTTCTCGCCGCCGGCCGTCACGCCGCCGGCCCGCTCGTCGGCCGTCCTGTGCAGCGCCGCCAGTGCGACGGTGACCAGCGCGCCGCCCACCGCCCACGCGGAGAGCACCAGCAGTGGTCCGGTCAGGGACTGGCCCCGGAAGTAGGCGATCGAGCGCGCCGCCCAGGTGCCGGCGCCCGGCGGCAGGGCGGGGCCGATCGCCCGCCAGAACGGCGGCAGCAGCGGGTACGGGTAGGCGCCGCCCGCGCTCGGATTGCCGAACACCACGATCACCAGGATCGCCAGGCCGATGCCGATGACGCCCAACAGCCCCTGGAAGGCCAGGGTGGTGGCGCCCACCGCGAAGACGGTCAGCGCGCCCAGGCCCCACAGCCCGAAGAGGCTGCCGGGCAGCGCGCCGAGGACCGGGCCGACCACGATCGCCCCGGCCAGCCCGGCGGCGATCGCGTAGAGCGCCAGCGCGGCCAGCCGGATGACCGCCCGCTGCCGGTTGGCCGGGCGCGCCCCGGCGCTGATCGCCAGGATCGCGGCGCACAGGTAGCCGCCGACGCACCACCCCACGACCAGGTAGAACGACGACAGGCTGCGGCCGTCGCCGGCGTCGGTCGGAATCACGTCCTGGGTGCGCACGGTCCGTCCCTGCTGCTTCTCGGCCGCCGTCACGACCGCCTCGACGGCCTGGGAGAGCGAGGCGCCGCCCCCGCTGGCGACCAGCAGCCGGTCGGTGGTGCCGCGCGGATCGACGAGCAGCGCGGCGTCGAGGGTGCGGTCCTCGATCTGACGCCGGGCGGCCTGTTCGGAGGCGACCGGGCGCGGGTCCAGCGGTGCGCCCGGGAGCCGGTCGAGCTTCTGCACGAGGTCCCCGCGGATCTGGGCGGGGGCCACCACGGCGAGCGGCACGCGGTCCGGCTTCGGGTGGTGGAAGGCGCCGGCGTACGACGTGATGAACGCGACCATCAGGCCCAG
This sequence comes from Streptomyces sp. VTCC 41912, assembly GCF_045799175.1. Classification (NCBI taxonomy): domain Bacteria; kingdom Bacillati; phylum Actinomycetota; class Actinomycetes; order Kitasatosporales; family Streptomycetaceae; genus Streptomyces; species Streptomyces sp. VTCC 41912. Next base: position 39,014 of record NZ_JBJMAB010000024.1, on the reverse strand, counting down.
CACCCCGATCACCAGGAGCGCCGCCCGGGCCGTCACCGCGCTCCTCACCTCCTCGACGAAGGTCGGGCGGGTGCCGTCGTCGATCGTGGCCATGCGCCGCTCCGTTCCGGGGTTCGCAGCTCTTCCAGGGGCTTTATATACCTTTTGGTTGATATCTCCAGGATCGGGTGCACCCCGGGCGCGTGTTCGTACGGATGTTCGAAAGAAGCGTTATGGTGGAGGAAGTGAAACGAGGGACGCGAATACAGCCGGGGGGCGTATGAGGTGCAGGAGGTGCGGATGCCCGGGTTCACGCATCTGCACACCGCTTCGGGCTTCTCGCTGCGCTACGGCGCCTCCCACCCGGAGCGGCTGGCCGAGCGCGCCGCCGAACGCGGGATGGACGCCCTCGCCCTGACCGACCGGGACGGGCTCTCCGGCGCCGTCCGGTTCGCCAAGGCCGCCGCCGCGGCCGGCGTCCGCCCCCTGTTCGGCGCCGAACTGGCCGTCGCCGACGGGGAGTCCGTGCCCCGACCCGCCGTCCGCCCCCGCACCCCGGTCCGCGGCGGCGCCTTCCTCGACGAGTCCGCCGCCCGCGCCGTCTTCCTGGCCCGGGACGGCGCCGCCGGCTGGGCCGCCCTGTGCCGACTGGTCTCGGCCGCCCACGCGGGCCGCACCGAACGCCCGGTCCTGCCGCGGCACGCCCTGGACGCCGCCACCGACGGGCTGACCGTCCTGCTCGGGCCGGACTCCGAGGTCGGCCGGGCGCTGGCCGCCGCCCGCCCGGACCGCGCCGCGCGGCTCCTCGCCCCCTGGCGCGAGCGGTACGGCGACGCGCTGCGCCTGGAGGTCGTCGACCACGGGCGCCCGGGCAGCGGCCCCGGTTCCCTGCGGCTGGCCGCCCGCACCCTCGGCTTCGCCGTCGACCAGGGCGTCCCCGCCGTCCTGAGCAACGCGGTCCGCTACGCCGACCCCGGTCAGGGCCCGGTCGCCGACGTCCTGGACTCCGCCCGCCGCCTGGTGCCGGTGGACCGGCGCCGCCCCGAGACCTGGGACGGCGGCGAGCGCTGGCTGAAGGACTCCGCCGCGATGGGCCGCGCCGCCGAGCGGATCGCCGAGGCGGCCGGCTTCCGGCGCGGCCGGGCCCACCGGCTGCTCGCCCTGACCGAGGAGACCGCGGGGGAGTGCCGGGTGGACCCCCGAAGCGACATCGGACTCGGCCGGATCCACTTCCCCGAACCCGCCCTGGTCGGCGCCGCGCACCGCACCGCCGCCCGGGTGCTGCGCTCCCGCTGCGCCGCCGCGATGGTGCTGCGCGGCTACGACCGCGACCGCGCCCGCTGGGCCCGGTTGCACGACGAACTGGGCACCATCGAGCGGCTCGGCTACCCCTCGTACTTCCTGACGGTCGCTCAGGTAGTCGACGACGTTCGGAGCCTGGGGATCCGGGTGGCCGCCCGGGGCTCCGGCGCCGGGTCCCTGGTCAACCACCTGCTGGGCATCGCCCACGCCGACCCGGTCGAGCACGGGCTGCTGATGGAGCGGTTCCTGTCCGGGCGGCGGGCCGCACTGCCGGACATCGACATCGACGTGGAGTCGGCGCGCCGGCTGGAGGTCTACCACGCGATCTTCGACCGCTTCGGTGCCGAGCGGGTGGCGACCGTCGCGATGCCCGAGACCTACCGCGTCCGGCACGCCGTGCGGGACGTGGGCGCCGCCCTGGGCCTGGACCCGGCGCGGGTCGACGGGCTGGCCAAGGCGTTCCCGCACATCCGGGCCCGGGACGCCCGCGCCGCGCTGGCCGAACTCCCCGAACTGCGCGGGGTGCGGGAGGGCGTCGACGAACGGCTGTGGCAGCTCGTCGAGGCGCTGGACGCGCTGCCCCGCGGGATGGCCATGCACCCGTGCGGGGTGCTGCTCTCCGACGCCACGCTGCTGGACCGCACCCCCGTCGTGCCCACCAGCGGCGAGGGGTTCGCGATGTCCCAGTTCGACAAGGACGACGTGGAGGACCTGGGACTGCTCAAGCTCGACGTGCTGGGCGTGCGGATGCAGTCCGCGATGGCGCACGCGGTCGCCGAGATCGGCCGGGCCACCGGGGTCCGCCTCGACCTCGACGACCCGGCGCAGGTGCCGCCCGGCGACCCGGCCACCTACGACCTGATCCGCTCGACCGAGACGCTGGGCTGCTTCCAGATCGAGTCGCCCGGCCAGCGCGACCTGGTCGGCCGGCTCCAGCCCGCCACCTTCCACGACCTGGTCGTCGACATCTCGCTGTTCCGGCCCGGCCCGGTCGCCGCCGACATGGTGCGGCCCTTCATCGACGCCCGGCACGGCCGCGCGCCCGTCCGCTACCCCCACGCCGACCTGGCGGAACCGCTGCGTGAGACCTACGGGGTGGTGGTGTTCCACGAGCAGATCATCGAGATCCTGCGGATCATGACCGGATGCGGCCGGGACGAGGCGGACGAGTGGCGGCGCGCCCTGGCCGACGCGGAGCAGCAGGCCCGGGTGCGCGACTGGTTCGCCCGGCGGGCCGCCGGCCGCGGCTACGCCCCCGACGTCGTCGCGCACACCTGGGAGATCGTCGAGGCGTTCGGCGCGTACGGCTTCTGCAAGGCGCACGCGGTGGCGTTCGCGGTGCCCACCTACCAGTCCGCCTGGCTCAAGGCGCACCACCCGGCGGCCTTCTACGCCGGGCTGCTCACCCACGACCCCGGGATGTACCCCAAGCGGCTGCTGCTCGCGGACGCCCGGCGGCGCGGGGTGCCGGTGCTGCCGCTGGATGTGAACCGGTCGGCGATCACCCACCGGATCGAACTGGTGTCCGGTCGGGAGGGTGCTCCGGACGCCTGGGGGCTGCGCCTGGCCCTCTGCGACGTGCACGGAATGAGCGGGGTCGAGGCCGGCCGGATCGCGGACGGCCAGCCCTACCGCTCACTCGCCGACCTCTGGCAGCGGGCCCGGCCGAGCCGCCCGGTGGCCGAGCGCCTCGCCCGGGTCGGCGCCCTGGACGCCTTCGGCGCCAACCGCCGGGACCTGCTGCTGCACCTCGCCGAACTGCACCGGCACGGACGCGGCGCCCCCGGCGGGCAGTTGACGCTCCATCTGGACGGCCAGCCGGGGCTCCCGCCCCGTCCGGGCGGAGCCGGTGACGGGGCGGGAGTCGAATCGGCCGAAACGGTCGAGCCGGCCGGCCTGCCCGACCTCAGCGACGTGGAACGGCTCAGCGCCGAGCTGGGCGTCCTCGGCATGGACGCCTCCCGCCACCTGATGGCCGACCACCGGGACTTCCTCGCCGAGTTGGGCGCGGTGCCGGCCCGGCTGCTGCGCGACGCCCGGCACGGCGACACGGTGCTGGTCGCCGGCGCCAAGGCGGCCACCCAGACCCCGCCGATCCGCTCCGGCCGCCGGGTCATCTTCACCACCCTCGACGACAGCACCGGCCTGGTCGACTGCGCCTTCTTCGACGACAGCCATGAGGCATGCGCCCGGACCGTCTTCCACTCGTGGCTGCTCCTGGTGCGCGGCACGGTCCAGCGCCGCGGCCCGCGCAGCCTCAGCGTGGTCGGCAGCGCCGCCTGGAACCTCGCCGAACTGGCCGAACTCCGCCGCACCGGCGGCCTGGAGGCGGTCACCGCCCGGCTCGCCGCCGCACCGGAACCGGACCGTGCGCCCCAAGACGGCGCCCCCTCGGACGGGCCCGCCGCCGAGCCCGGCCCCTCCGGCGCGGGCGCCGGCCGCACCATCCGCCTGGAGACCGGTTACGCACTGCACCCGTGGGCGGACCTCCAGCCGCCCGGCGAACGCGCCGCCACCGGCCGCAAGCTCTGGCACGCCAGCCCCGGGAGCGCCGGATGACCCCCACCCCGAAACCGCCCGCCGCCCCGCCGCCCCCGACCGGGGGCCGACGGCCGCCCGGCACGCTGTACGTCCGCTTCCGGACCGCCGCCGGCGCCCCGGACGGCCCCGGCGGCCCCGTTGACGCTCGCCAGTACGAGCAACTGCTCGCCCTGCTCGGCCAGTTCACGCCCGTCGTCCAGGCGCTGCCGCCGGACGCCGCGCTCGCCGACGTCCGCGGCGCACTGCGCTACTTCGACCGGGACGCGGCGGGCATCGCCGCCCTGATCCGGCTGCGCGCCCTGGCCTGGCACGGCGTGCGGTGCACCATCGGCATCGGCAACAACCCGCAGCTGGCCCGGATCGCGGCCCAGGACGCCCCGCCCGGCGGCATCCGGGCCGTGCCCGCCGACCCCCGGTCGGCCGCCGCCTTCCTCGACCGCCGCCCGGCCTCCGCGCTGTACGGCGTCGGACCCGCGGCGGCCCGCGCGCTGTCCGCCTACGGGCTCGACAGCGTCGGCCGGATCGCCGCCGCCCCGCCCGCCACCCTCCAACGCATCCTGGGCGCCCGGGCCGGCCGGGCGGTCTCCGAACGGGCCCGGGGCATCGACCCCACCCCCGTCACCCCCAACGCCGCCACCCGCTCGATCGCCGCCGAACACCGCTTCCCCCACGACGAACTGGACCCGGACCGGCGTCGCCGGGCGCTGCTCTCGCTCGCCGACGAACTCGGCGCCCGGCTGCGAGCGGACGGCCGGGCGGCCCGCGCGCTCACCCTCACCGTCCGCTACGCCGACCGCTCCACCACGACCCGCACCCGACGGCTGGACGCGCCGACCGCGCACGGTCCCGCACTGACCGCGGCGGCCTACGCGCTGCACGCCGCCCTCGGCCTCCAGCGGGCCCGGGTGCGCACGCTGGCCCTGCGCGCCGAGGACCTGTGCCGCGCCGAACGCGCCGCGCGCCAACTGACCTTCGACCCCACCGACGACAAGGCGCACCGCATCGAAGCGGCCGTCGACCGCGCCCGGGCCCGCTTCGGCACCGCGGTGGTGCGCCCCGCGGCGGTGCTCGGCCCGGCGGCCCCCGGGCCGGACCGGCCCCTCGGCCCGTAGTACCGCCCGTCATCTCCCCTGCACGCAACCGGCGTTGCGCACCCGGTGGTGCGGTGTGGATCAGGTGCGTTTTCCTTCACCGTCACGCCACTGGTACGCCCTGCTTACCCGCTCGTAACTTACTTGGCAGTCACCACGTTGGCCCTTGCGATCCGGATCGCAGGTGACCGGCTCACGAAGCACTTCGGAAGCCCCTCACCCCGCAAGGAGCATCGTATGAAGCTGCGTTGGTCGAGACTGTGCGCAGTCCTCCCGGCGGCCGCCCTGGCCCTCGGACTCACCACGGCAACCCCCGCGGCGGCGTCCCCCACCGTCAGCAGCGGCTGGAACGACTTCTCGTGCAAGCCCTCCAGCGCCCACCCCCGCCCCGTCGTCCTCGTCCACGGCACCCTCGGCAACGCGGTCGACAACTGGCTCGGCCTCGCCCCCTACTTGGTCGCCCGCGGCTACTGCGTCTTCTCCCTGGACTACGGCCAACTGCCCGGCGTCCCCCTCTTCGACGGGCTCGGCCCGATCGACGCCTCGGCGGGCCAACTCGCCACCTACGTCGACCGGGTGCGGGCCGCGACCGGCGCGGACAAGGTGGACCTCGTCGGGCACTCCCAGGGCGGCATGATGCCCCGGGTCTACCTGAAGTTCCACGGCGGCGCGGACAAGGTGCACACGCTGGTGGGGCTGGCCCCCGACAACCACGGCACCACCCTCGACGGCCTGACCAGGCTGCTGGACCTCTTCCCCGGCGCCAAGCAGTACCTCGACACGTTCACCCCGGGGCTGACCGACCAGGCCACCGGGTCCGCCCTCCTGGCCCGCCTCAACGCCGGCGGCGACACCCTCCCCGGCATCCACTACACCGTCATCGCCACCAAGTACGACGAGGTCGTGACGCCCTACACCTCGGGCTTCCTCAAGGGCTCCGACGTGCACAACGTCGTCCTCCAGGACCTGTGCGCCCTCGACCTCTCCGAGCACGTGGCCATCGGAACGGTCGACCGGATCGCCTTCCACGAGACGGCCAACGCGCTCGACCCGGCGCACGCCACCCCGACCACCTGCGCCTCGGCCGCGAGCTGAGCGCCGGCCCGGCCCGCGGTCGGCGCGCGGGCCGGGCCGTGGGCCGGGTGCCTGCCCGGACGGCTCAGTGGGCGCCCCGGCCCGTCCGGCGCAGCGTCAGGAAGGCGCCGGACGCGCCCGCCAGCACCACCGGGATCAGCAGCAGCCACCCGGAGAAGGCGAGCACCGCGGCCGTCAGCACGGAACTGGCCAGCCCGCCGTACCAGAGCGGGGTGCGCCGGGGCAGCAGCACCGACGCGGCGACCAACCCCGCCAGCGTCACCGCGGCCAGGCAGGTGGCGGTGGCCCGCATCAGCAGGTCCAGGTCGGCGGCGCCGGCCCCGGCCGGCACCGCGAGCACCGCCGCCACCCCGCCCAGCACCGCCAGCGACCGGCGCGGCACCTCGCCCGGCGCGCCGCCCTTGGCCATCCAGCGGGGTGCGGCGCCGTCCCGGCCGAGCGCAGCGCCGAGCCGGGAGGCCCCGGCCAGATAGGAGTTGACCGCCCCGAAGGTCAGGAACAGCGCCGCCGCGGCCGCCACCGGCCGGGCGGCGGTGCCCACGCTCTGGGCGAGCAGGGCGGTCAGCGGGGTGTCGGTCCTCGCGGCGGCCGGACCCAGCGCCCCGATGGTGGTGACCGCCAGCCCCAGGTACAGCACGGTGATCACGGCGAGCGTGCGGCGGGTCACCCGCGGCAGGTCCCGGGCCGGATCGGCGAACTCGCCCGAGAGGTGGCTGGCCGCCTCCCAGCCGGCGAACGCGAAGAACAGCACCGAGGCCGCCGACCCCACCGACGTCCAACCGCCGGGCAGGAACGGGGTGAAGTGGTCCGCGGACACCCGGGGCGCGGCGGCCAGCACCGTGCACAGCAGCACCGCCGCCAGCAGCCCGCCGAGCAGCAGCTGCACCCGGCCGGACATCCGCAGCCCGACCGCGTTGGAGACCAGCGCCCCCACCAGCACCGCCGCGCCGACCGCGGCCGCACCGGTCGGGCCCCAGCCGGCCGCGTCGGCCACGTACTTCCCGCCGATCCAGGCGGCCGAGACCACCCCCAGCGGCACCGCCCCGTAGAACCACCACCCGACGACCGCCGCGGCCCGCGGTCCGATCGCCCGGTGGACGTACGTGGCGACGCCCCCGCCGTCGGGGAACCGGGCGCCCAGCGCCGCGAACGACGCGGCCACCGGGACGCACATGGCGAGCAGCACGACCCAGGCCAGCAGGGAGGCCGGACCGGCCGCGGCGGCGGCCAGCGACGGCAGCGTCAGCACGCCGGGACCCAGCACGGCACCGGCGCACAACGCGGTACCGCTGCCGATGCCCAGCCGCCGTACATCCGGCCGCGGAGAAGCAGTAAGAGATGTTTCTTGTACGGACACAGCCGAATACGCTAATCGGAACTTTGATCATATTGCGGTTGCGCCGAACTAAATTCGGCAGCGGCCGCCATCATGGGCGCATGGACGACATTGATTCGGCGATTGTCCGGGAACTCCAGCGCGATGCACGGCAGACCAACCGCGAACTGGCCGGCAAACTGAACATCGCCCCCTCGACCTGCCTGGAGCGGGTCCGTGCCCTGCGCGCCCGCGGAGTGATCACCGGCTACCGGGCGACGGTCGACCTGCGCGCCCTCAACCGCCCCGTGCAGGCCCTGCTGACGGTCCGGATCCGGCCGATGAACCGCGAGGTGATCGAGCGGTTCAAGGCGTTCTTGACCTCGCTGCCCGAGGTGCTCAGCGTCTACGTCGTCGCGGGCGGCGACGACTTCCTGGTGCATGTCGCGGTCCCGGACGTGGACCGGCTGCACGCCCTGCTGATGGACCGCATCTTCAAGCGCCGGGAAGTCGTCGACTGCCGCAGCTCGGTGATCTACCAGCACGTCGCCAACGACGTCGTCGAGCCGCTGCCGGCCGAGCGGTCCTGAGGGACCCACCCGGACGGCGGCGGCCCGACGACGGCCCGGCCCGGCCCGACTCGCGACGGGCCGGGCCGGGCCGGGCCGCCGCGCGGTCTACCGGCGGACGGCCCGGCGGCGGGCGGTCGTGAACAGCACCGCGGCGCCCACCGCGAGCACCGCGGCGCCCCCGATGGCCAGCGGGGCGGTGCTGCCGTCGCCGCCGGTCTCCGCCAGGTGCCTGCCGTCGACCGGCTTCGACGCACCGTCCGGGTGCGCACCGCCCGCCGCGGAACCGGCGCCCGGCGCGGGGGCCGGGCCGTCGGCCGGTGCCGCGCCGGACGGCTGCTCGTGGCCGCCGCCCATGGCGTGGTCGTGCTGGCTCATGTCCATCGAGGACCTGTCGGCGCCCGCCGCGATCTGACGGTCGGTCGGCGCGGACGCGGCCGGCGCGGACGCGGCCGGCGCCGGCGTCGACGGACCGCCGGCACCGCCACCGTCCTTGCCGAACACCACGTCGGAACAGGTGTAGAAGGCTTCCGGGCTGTCCGAGCGCTGCCAGATGCTGTACACGAGGTGCCGGCCGGACCGGGCGGGCACCGTACCGTCGAAGACGTAACTGCCGTTGGTCAGCGTCGGGTCGGTGACCTTGGCGAACGGCTGCGCCTCCAGGTCGGACCACTTCAGGGGCTTCGCCGGGTCGTAGCCGTCCTTGGTGAGGTACAGCTCGAACGTGCCCTTGTGCGGGGCGGTCGCCCGGTAGCGGAAGGTGTGCTTGCCGGCCTTCATCGGGGTGGACGGCCAGTCGGCGCGCGGCAGGTCCAGCCCCTTGTACTCGTCGTTGCCGGCGCTGCACAGCTTCCCGTCCGGGATGCGCTCCTTCGACTTGCCGCCGGCGGCGCCGTCCCGGACGCCGTTCCAGTCGTACAGCGCCTGCGCGCCGCCGACCTGCACGGCGGCCTTGCACGCGGCGGACCGCGGACTCTCGGGCCCCTCCGCGTAGCAGGCGGAGACCCGGCTGACCGGGTCCGACATCGACCCGTGCGCGGCGGCCGGGGTCGCGGTGAGCACGGTGAGCGCCACAGGGGCGAGGCCGAACAGGGCGATCCCGGCGGCCTTGCGGCGAACGGTCATCGTGGGGGTCTCCTTCATCGGGCGGGTCGGTTGCGGCCGCGCGGCACGCCCGCGCCCGGCGGGGGCTCGGGGCGGTCGCACCGCGCGGACGGGTGCGCCGGCGGTGGGGGTCGGTCCGCGGCCGGCACCGGTGCCGCCCCCCGGAGAACGGCACCGGCACGTCCGCGAACCCGCCGTGCGCAACCGAAGCTAGCCGCCCTGAACAGCGGATTTGAGGCCCGACGGGCGATCCGGCGGATCCTTATGGTCGCGTTAAGACGGCTCTAAGCAGGGGCACAGGAAAGAGCCTGCGGGAGCCGGTAGTTGAGGCGTCGGCCGGCCGTGGGCGTCCGGGGGAGCCGACCCTCCCAGGTCCCAGGAGGACCGACGCGGCGGAGGCGCCGCGAGGAGCGCCCGGCACGGCGGTGCACGACATGACAGCGCCCGCGAGCAAGCGCAAGCTGGGAGGAGTGCAGGCGGAGAGTTCGTCGGGTGCGGGGAGACGAGAGGTCACTCATGCCGCGATCCATGCGCGCGCTCGTAGCCGGCGGGGTCGGCGAGCCGATCGACGTCCTGCGGCTGGAGTCCCGGCCCGTTCCCGTGGCGGCGGCCGGCCAGGCGTTGATCCGCGTGACGGCGGCCCCGGTCCACGCCAGCGATCTGCACGTGGTGCGCGGTCGCTACGGTTTCACCCCCGAGTTCCCCGCCGTCGGGGGGCACATGGAGTGCGTGGGCCGCATCGAGGCCCTGGGGCCGGACGTCGGCGGATGGCAGGTCGGCCAGCGCGTGGTGGTCGTTGCCGTCCCGGCCGTACCCGGGCCGCCGGCGGTCGGCACCTGGCAGGACCGCCTCGTCGCCGACGCGCACCGGCTGGTGTCGGTCCCCGACTGGCTGGACGACGGGCGTGCCTGCCAGCTCGCCGTCAATCCGTTGACCGCGCTGCTCCTGGTCACCCGCGAACTCCGCGCACAGCCGGGGGAGTGGCTGATGCAGACGGCGGCCGGCTCCACCGTCGGCCGGCTCGTCATCCAGCTGGCCAGGCACCTGGGCGTGCGCACGATCGACGTGGTGCGGCGGCGCGCCGCCGTCGAGGAGATCACGGCGCTCGGCGGCGACGCGGTCATCTGCACCGAGGACGAGGACCTGGTGCAGCGGGTGACGGAGATCGCCGGACCGGCCGGCGTGCGCAAGGCCGTCGACTGCGTCGCGGGCCAGGTGGGTGCCCAGGTGTCCCGGGCACTGGCCCCGGGAGGCGAGCTCGTGGTCTACGGCGCGCTCTCCACGCACCGGCAGACCGACCCGGCGGCGCTGACGATCCCGCTGCTGGCGCGCTCGGTCATCTACGAGACCCAAGCGGTCCGCGGCTTCTGGCTGAACCGCTGGTTCGGCACGACCTCGCCCACGGACGCGCTGCGCGCGCTGTCCGAGGTCCGCGACCTCGTCGCCGATGAGGTGCTGAGCATCCCCCCGGGCCGGCCGTTCCCGCTCGAACGCTTCGCCGAGGCCCTCGCGTTCGCCGAGGCACCCGCGCACGGCGCCAAACCGCTCCTCGTCCTCGACGACGACCGGGACGGCGGCGACGCGTAGGCCGCCGCCGGGTGGCGTGCCGCCCTTCGAGGCGCCCTGCCGGCGCGTCGGCCGACCGGTGCCGGTCAGGTGCCCGCCGGGTCGTCGAAGGCGTCGACGAGCGCGTCGAGGGTCTTTGCGGCCGGGCCCTCGGCGACCGCGTCCAGGGGGAGTTCGGCCCAGATGAACTTGCCCTGCGGGGTGTAGCGGGCGCCCCACCGCCGGGCGTACCGGGCGATCAGGAACAGCCCGCGGCCGCCCTCGTCGGTGGTCCGGGCGTGCCGCAGGTGCGGTGCGGTGCTGCTGCCGTCGGAGACCTCGCAGATCAACGCCTCCGCCCGGATCATCCGCAGCCCGATCGGGCCGGAGGCGTGCCGGATGGCGTTGGTGACCAGTTCGCTGACGATCAGTTCGGTGGAGAACTCCAGTTCCGCCAGGTCCCAGCGGGCCAGCTGGTCGGCGGCGGACCGGCGGGCCGCGCCGACCGCCGAGGGGTCCGCGGCGACGTCCCAGGCGGCCAGCTGCTCCTGCGGCACGGCCCGGGTGCGGGCCAGCAGCAGGGCCACGTCGTCCACCGGCCGGGTGCCGGGCAGGCTGCTGATGACCCGCTCGCAGAGCTCCTCCAACGGAGCCTGGGGGTCGGCCAGCGCGGTCCGCAGCCGGGTGATCCCGCCGTCCAGGTCGAGCGCCTTCCCCAGCAGCAGCCCGTTGGTGTAGAGCGCCAGCAAACTCCCTTCGGGCAGCGGCAGTTCGATGGATTCGAAGGGCATCCCGCCCAGCCCCAGCGGCGGCCCGGTGGGCAGCTCCAGCAGTTGGCAGCCGCCGGCGGGGCTGACCAACAGGGGCGCGGGGTGCCCGGCCCGGGCCAGGGTGCAGCAGCAGGCGACCGGGTCGTAGACCGCGTACAGGCAGGTCGCCCCGATCACCCCGTCGTCGCTGTGCGCGTCGTGCGCGACCCGGTTCACCATGTCGTCCAGGTGGGCCAGCACCTCCTCGGGGGCCAGGTCGAGGCCGGCCAGCGCCTGCACGGCGGCCCGCAGCCGGCCCATCGTGGCCGCGGCGTGCACCCCGTGCCCGACCACGTCGCCGACCACCAGCGCCACCCGCGCCCCGGACAGCGGGATCACGTCGAACCAGTCCCCGCCCACCCCGGACTGCGAATCGGCGGGCAGGTAGCGGTAGGCCGCGTCCACCGCGCTCTGCTCGGGCAGGTCGCGCGGCAGCAGGCTGCGTTGCAGGGTGAGCGCCGCGGCGTGCTCACGGGTGTACCGGCGGGCGTTGTCGATCGAGATCGCCGCGCGGGTGACGAACTCCTCGGCCAGGACCAGGTCGTCGGGCTGGAACGGGCCGGTGGGCCGCCAGCGGGCGAAGGTGGCCGCGCCCAGGAAGCTCCCCCGGGCCCGCAGCGGCACCACCATCAGCGAGTGGAAGCCCAGTGCGCGCAGCCGCCCGGCCCGCACCGGGTCGTCGGCCGCCCAGTCGGCGCGGTCCAGGTCCAGCTCCGGCAGCAGCACCGACTCGCCCCCGGTCAGGCTCAGCACCACCGGCGCCGACGGCGGGTACGCGGTCCGCTCCCCGACGGCGATCACCGCCTCCGGGCACCCCTCCCGGACAGACTGCTGCCCGGCCCGGCGCACGCTGAGCAGCGCGGCGGGCTCGACCGGACCGGCCGCCGGCTCCTCGCCGGTGAGCATCGCGTCGAGCAGGTCGACGGTGACGAAGTCGGCGAGGTCCGGCACCGCCACGTCGGCCAGCTCCTGGGCGGTCCGCCAGACGTCCAGGGAGCCGCCGATCCGCTCGCCGGCGCGGTTGAGCAGCGCCATCCGCTGCCGGGCGCGGTAGCCCTCGGTGACGTCGAGGACCATGTAGCAGATGCCGAGCACCTGGCCGGACTCGTCCTCCAGGCGGAAGAAGGACGTGGAGTAGGCGTGTTCGTGCTGCGGGTCGGACTCCGGGCGTCCGAGGTACTCGTAGCCCATGGACGGCACGCCGGTCCGCAGCACCCGCCGCATCTCCGCCTCGACGGACTCCACCGCCAGGTCCGGCAGGACGTCGCTCAGCCGCTTGCCCAGCCGCTCGGCGCGCGGGGTGCCGCCCATCCGTTCCAGGGCGTCGTTGAGCCAGACGTAGCGCAGCTCGGGGTCGAGCATGGCCACCCCGATCGGGGACATCCGCAGGATCCCGTTCAGCAGCGAGCGGCTCGCCCCCGACCAGGGCGTCCACGCCACCTCGGCGGCCAGCACCAGGCGTGCGGACGGATCCGGGCCGGCCCGCAGCGGCAGCACCCGCACGTCCAGGTCGAGCCGGTGTCCGGTGCGGTCGCGCACCGCGACCAGTCCGCTCCAGCCGCCCTCCGCCGCGAGCCGGTGCCGCCAGACCCGCTCCCCGGACGCGCTACGGGCGTCCGCCGCGGTGAACAGCTCCGCCAGCGGCCGTCCCAGCGCCCGGGCCGCCGCGTGACCGAGCAGCCGCTCGGCGCCCCCGGTCCAGCCCCGCACCACCCCCGCCCGATCGGCCAGCACCACGGCGGTCCGGGTGAGGTCGAAGGCACCGTCGCCAGGAAGGCGGCTGCTCGGGGAGGCGCTCATACAAGACCGATCCACTGCCGGCTCCACACCCTGCGAAGGCCCGGGGCGCCGGGCCGCCACCGCGTACCACCAGCGCCTCCCACGGTACTCCGGGAACCCGCCGGGGCGCTTGTGCAGCCGGCCCCCGCACCGCCCGGCCACCGCCGCCGGCACCGCCCGTTGTCAGTGCCCGCCGGCACCCTCGGACCATGAGCGCACCCACCCCCGCCGACCCGGCGGGACCGCCGCCCGTTCCGTCCGCCGCCTACTGGGAAGCCGCCGCCGCGACCTACGACACCGAGCCCGACCACGGCCTGCGGGACCCGGCCGTCCGCGCCGCCTGGGCCGCCCGGCTGCGCGGCTGGCTGCCCGCCGAACCCTCCGACGTCCTCGACCTCGGGTGCGGCACCGGCAGCCTGGCCCTGCTCGCCGCCGAGCAGGGCCACCGGGTCACCGGGGTCGACCGCTCCCCGGCCATGCTGGCCCGCGCCCGGACGAAGCTCGCCGGCCGGGCCGCCCGGTTCGTCGTCGGCGATGCCGGTCAACCCCCCGTCGGGCAGCGGCGGTTCGACGTCGTCCTGGTGCGGCACGTGCTCTGGGCGCTACCGGACCCGGCGGCCGTCCTTGCGCGCTGGGCGGGGCTGCTCGCCCCCGGCGGCCGCCTGGTGCTCGTCGAGGGCCGCTGGGGCGAGTCCGCCCCGGCGGGCCTGTCCGCCGCCGAACTCACCGCGCTGACGTCCCCGTTGGCGGCCCGCACCGAGCTCGTCCCGCTCTCCGCCGACCCGACGCTGTGGGGCCGGGAGGTGCGCGACGAGCGGTACGCGCTGGTCGTGCGGGTGGCGCCGGCGCGGCCCGCTCCCCGGCCGCGCCACACCGAGGTCGTCGACGTCCACCTGGTGCTCCGCCGCGGTGACGAGGTGCTGTTGGCCCGCCGCGCGGGGACCGGCTACGCGGACGGCCTGCTCAACTGCCCCTCCGGCCACGCCGAGGACGGCGAGGACGTCCGCGCGGCGCTCCTGCGCGAGGCCGCGGAGGAGCTGGGACTGCGCCTGGCGCCCGAGGACGTGCGGGTGGCCCTGGTGATGCAGCACTGCGCGCCGCCGCCCGCGCGGCCCCGGATCGGCTGGTTCTTCGAGGCGGCGTACGGGGCGGGCGGCGAGCCCCACAACCGCGAACCGGACAAGTGCGCGGGGCTGGCGTGGTACCCGCTCGACGCCCTGCCGGACGACATGGTCGCCTACTGCCGCGCCGGGTTGGACGGGCTGCGCGCGGGCCACCGCTTCCTGCTCCACTGGCACCGGCCCGGCGACGCGATCGCCCACGACCCGGCCGGCCCCGGCCGCGCGGTCGTCCTGGACGGCGGGGGCGACGCCGTGCCGTGAGGGCCGTGCGGCGGCCACGGTCCGGGCGGCGACCTCGCAGCCGACGGCGACCACCGCGGTGGCCTCCGCGTCCGCCTCGTACCGGGCGCGCGGGTCGGCCCCGAGGTCCGTGCCGGTGACGGCCTTGGTGTCGGCGGGCGGAAGCCGCGCACGGTGAGTGCCGTGGTCGCGCACGGCACGTCGGCTCGGCCCGCTCCACCGCCTCCTTCCCCGGCCCGCGACGGCCGGTCGGGGCGGCCCGTCCACTGCCCGGCACGCGCGCCGCGCCGATGCCGGTCCGGTGAGCGGTGGCGGCGTGGCTCATTCCGGACGCTCGCCCAGACGTATAGGTGGCCCCTGCAACTATCCGGGCGTACGGTGATCGCGCAGGCCGCCGCCGGGAACGCGCGCGGCCCGGCGTACCCCGAAGGAGGAGCCGCGAGCATGTGCGGAATCACCGGATGGATCTCCTACGACAACGACCTCACCACCCAGCGCCCCGCCCTTGAGGCGATGACCCGGACCATGACCTGCCGCGGCCCCGACGCCGGCGGCATATGGCTCGGCCCGCACGCCGCGTTGGGGCACCGCCGGCTCGCCGTCATCGACATCGACGGCGGCAAGCAGCCGATGAGCGTCGAACACGACGGCCGCACCCTGATCGTCACGACCTACAGCGGCGAGGTCTACAACTACCTCGAACTGCGCGCCGAGTTGACGCGACTGGGTCACGCCTTCCGGACGAACAGCGACACCGAGGTCGTGCTGCACGCCTACCTCGAATGGGGCGAGGCGTTCGTCGAGCGCCTCAACGGCATGTACGCCTTCGCGCTCTGGGACCCGCGCACCGAACACCTCCTGCTGGTCCGCGACCGGATGGGCATCAAGCCGCTCTTCTACTACCCGACCCGCGACGGCGTCCTCTTCGGCTCGGAGCCCAAGGCGGTGCACGCCCACCCGGACGTCCGCCCGGCCGTCGACGCCGAGGGCCTCGCCGAGCTGATCACCTTCACCAAGACGCCCGGCCACGCCGTCTACAAGGGCCTGCACGAGGTCCGCCCCGGGCACGTGGTCCGCGTCGACCGCAACGGCGTCCACGTCACCCGCTACTGGGCCCTCGAAGCCCGCGAGCACACCGACGACCTGGACACCACCGTGGCCCGCGTCCGGGAGCTGCTCGACGACATCGTCGCCCGCCAGCTGATCGCCGACGTGCCGCTGTGCACCCTGCTCTCCGGCGGCCTGGACTCCTCCGCGATCACCGCGCTCTCCGCCAAGGCGCTGGCCGCCCAGGGCAGCGGCCCGGTCCGCTCGTTCGCCGTCGACTTCACCGGCTACACCGAGAACTTCACCCCCGACGACCTGCGCGGCACCCCCGACGGCCCGTACGCGCACGCCCTGGCCGAACACGTCGGCTCCGACCACCACGACATCGTGCTGGACACCGCCGCCCTGATGGACCCCGGCCACCGCGCCGCGGTCCTGGCCGCCCGCGACCTGCCCAACGGGTTCGGTGACGGCGACACCTCGCTCTACCTGCTGTTCAAGGCGGTCCGCGAGCAGTCCACGGTCGCCCTCTCCGGCGAGTCGGCGGACGAGGTCTTCGGCGGCTACCGCTGGTTCCACGACCCGGAGTCGGTCAACGCCGACACCTTCCCCTGGGTCGCCGCGGGCCTGTCCGGCCGGTTCTCCGGCGGCAACTCGGTCCGCGAGGCGCTCCTGGACCGCGCCCTGCTCAAGCGGCTGGACCTGCCCGGCTACGAGCAGCGCCGCTACCGCGAGGCGCTCGCCGAAGTCCCCTACCTGGACGGCGACACCGGCCACCAGCGCCGGATGCGCGAGGTCAGCTACCTGCACCTGACCCGCTTCGTGCAGATCCTCCTGGACCGCAAGGACCGGGCCAGCATGGCCGTCGGCCTGGAGGTCCGGGTGCCGTTCTGCGACCACCGCCTGGTCGACTACGTCTTCAACACCCCGTGGGCGATGAAGACGTTCGACGGCCGGGAGAAGTCGCTGCTGCGCGCCGCCACCCGCGACGTACTGCCCGACCTGGTCGCCGACCGCGTCAAGAGCCCCTACCCCAGCACCCAGGACCCGGGCTACAACGAGGCGCTGCGCAGCGAGCTCAAGGAGCTGGCCGCGGACCGCGACGCCCCCGTCCGCCCGCTGCTGGACTCCGCGGTGCTCGCCGAGGCCACCGCCGTCGGCGCCGACCACGACGTCCGCCCCGCTGCCGAACTCGTCCTCGGGATGAACGCCTGGCTGCGCACCACCGGGACCACCCTGGAGCTGTAGGCCGCCGCGGTCCCCTCCGGGCACGGTGGCCGCTCCTGACGCACAATGGATGCGACAAAACCGCGCACCCGCGCCGACGGACGCGCGCACCCCGCGCACCCGCCGCCCGCGTCACCACCAGCACCAGGAGCGCCACCGTGTCCCCGCAGTCCCTGACGATCACCATCGACCCGGCGGCGGCCGAGGCCCCGTTCGAACAGGTCCGCACGCAGATCGCCGACCAGGCCCGCACCGGCACCCTGCCGGTCGGCCACAAACTCCCCACCGTCCGCGGCCTCGCCGAGGACCTGGGCCTGGCCGCCAACACCGTCGCCAAGGCGTACCGCGCCCTGGAGACCGACGGGGTGATCGAGACCCGCGGCCGCAACGGCAGCTTCGTCGCCGCGGCCGGCGACGCCGCCGACAAGGAGGCCGCCGCGGCCGCCGCGGCCTACGCCCACCGTGCCCAACGGCTCGGCCTGGACCGCACCGCCGCGCTCGCCGCCGTCACCGACGCCCTGCGCGCCACCTACGACGGCGGCGCCTGAGGCGGCCAGCGGCGCCGCGCAGCAACCGGCCCGCGACCGGGGCCCCACCCGGCAGCCCGGTCCGGGCCCCGCCCCAGCACCGGAGGAGACCATGCCCAGCCGGCTCGCCCTCGTCCGACGCCCCGGCCCCCGCCTCGCCGAGGGCCTGGTCACCCACCTCGACCGGCAACCCGTGGACCCCGCGCTCGCCCTGCACCAGTGGGAGGCGTACGTCCGGGTGCTGCGCGACCACGGCTGGCGGACCGTCGAGGTGGCGCCCGCCGACGACTGCCCCGACGCGGTCTTCGTCGAGGACACCATGGTCGTCTTCCGCAACGTCGCCCTGCTCGCCCGCTCCGGCGCCGACTCCCGCCGCCCCGAGCTCCCCGCCGCCCGCGAGGCCGCCGCGGCGCTCGGCTGCTCCCTCAACGCCGTCCGCGCCCCCGGCACGCTCGACGGCGGCGACGTCCTCAAGGTCGGGGACACCGTGTACGTCGGCCGCGGCTGCCGCACCAACGCCGAGGGCGTACGCCAACTGCGCGCCGTCTTCGAGCCGCTGGGCGCCCGGGTGGTCGCGGTGCCGCACCGGCGGGTGCTGCACCTGAAGTCGGCGGTCACCGCCCTGCCCGACGGCACCGTCATCGGCTACCTGCCGCTGGTCGAGGACCCTTCGGTCTTCCCGCAGTTCCGGCCGGTCCTGGAGGAGGCGGGCGCGCACGTGGTCCTCCTGGGCGGCGACGCGCTCCTGATGGCCGCCTCCGCGCCCCGCACCGCCCGGCTGTTCGCCCGGCTCGGCTACCGCCCGGTCCCGGTCGACATCAGCGAGTTCGAGAAGCGCGAGGGCTGCGTCACCTGCCTGTCGGTGCGCCTGCGCGACCTGGTGGCGGACCCGGGACGGGGGTGACGCGAGGTCACCCGGGGACCGGCCGGGGCATTCTTGCGCCATGAGCAACCTCGACCTCCGCCCCACCCCCACCCGCTGCGGCGGCAACCGCCACACCGGCCCGGTCCGCGAACTCCAACCCGGCAAGCAGGTCCCGCTCGGCGAGAGCACCCTGGTCCGCCGCCTCCTGCCCAACCTGGGCCGCCGCATGGTCGGCGCCTGGTGCTTCGTCGACCACTACGGCCCCGACAACATCGCCGACGAACCCGGCATGCAGGTCCCGCCGCACCCGCACCTGGGCCTCCAGACCGTCAGCTGGCTCCGCGCGGGCGAGGTCCTGCACCGGGACAGCCTCGGCTCCCTGCAGACCGTGCGCCCCGGCGAACTGGGCCTGATGACCGCGGGCCGCGCCATCGCCCACTCCGAGGAGTCGCCGCGCCACCATCCCGACGTCCTGCACGGCGCCCAGCTCTGGGTGGCGCTGCCCGACGCCCACCGGGCCACCGCCCCCGCCTTCGAGCACCACGCGGACCTGCCCGTCATCACCGGCGGCGGCGGGCTGCGCGCCACCGTCTTCATGGGCGAACTGGCCGGCGCGGCCTCGCCGGGCACCACCTACACCCCGCTGGTCGGCGCCGACCTCGCCCTCGCCGCCGGCACCGACGCCCGCCTGCCCCTCGACCCGGACTTCGAGTACGCCGCACTGACCATCGCGGGCGCCCCCGAGGTCGACGGCGTCCCGCTGACGCCCGGTTCGCTGCTCTACCTCGGGTGCGGCCGCACCGACCTCCCGGTGCGCGCCACCGAGGCCAGCGACCTGCTGCTCCTGGGCGGCGAGCCGTTCGAGGAGGAGATCGTCATGTGGTGGAACTTCGTCGGGCGCACCGGCGACGAGATCGCCGCCGCCCGTGCGGCGTGGAACGCCGACAGCGACACCTTCGGCACCGTCCACGGCTACGCCGGTGACCGGTTGCTCGCCCCGGAGCTGCCGCCGGTCCCGCTCAAGCCGCGCGGACGGGCCCGCTGACCCGGCCGGGCACGAGCGGCCCGGGGTCCCTGTAACGCCGTTATCGGCGCACGTCCCGAGGCCGTGCCCCCGAGGCCGCGTCGCGAACGCCGCGCCGTGGGGGGCGTGCTCCGAGGGCGTGCCCGGTGCCCGGGGAGCGGGCCGGGCCCCGAGCGGTCCGCGGACGGCCGGTGTGCGGTCCGTGCGCCGGAACGCGCCCTGTCCGCGCCGGTCGGGGCCTGCCTAGGGTGGTCCGCCGTGCGACGTCGCGGTGGGGAACGGCAGGGACGGCGGCCAGGCGGGCCGGAGCGGACGGCCGACGGGCCCCTGCGGGGGCGCCGGGGGACGGCCTTCGGGGTGGCGGTGGTGGTCGGGGTGGCGGCGCTGGCGCTGCTGCTGGTGATGTGCGGGGCGGGCGGCGCGCACGGGGTGGGGCCCTCGGCGGGGCGCCCACTGACGGCGCAATGGCCCGGCGTCGCCCCCACGGGTGCGGAGACTGGCCGGACGCCGACCCGAGGTGCCCGGTGGAAGGAGCCGCATCCGTGGAGCCGCCCAGCGGAGCCGCCCTGACGGTGGTCATGGCGTGCCTGACCGTGGTGACCGGAGTGCTGGACGCCGCGAGCTTCCTGACCCTCGGTCACGTCTTCACCGCCACCCAGACCGGAAACCTGCTCTTCCTCGGCTTCGGCATCGCCGGGCAGGGCGGGCTGCCGGTGGTCGCCACGGTGGTCTCGCTCGGCGCGTTCCTGGCCGGGGCGGTGGCCGGGGCGCGGGTGGAGTCCGCCCTGGCCCGGCGCCGGCGCCCGTGGTTCCCGGTCGCCCTGCTGGTCGAGGCGGCGCTGCTGGTCGGCGCGGCGGTGGCGAGCTGGGGCACCGGTCCGGCCCGGGAGCTGACGGCCGACCAGCGCTACACGGCCATCGCCCTGATGGCGGCGGCGATGGGCATGCGCAACGTCACCGCGCTGCGGGTGGCCGCCCCGGACTTCAGCACGACGGTGGAGACCCGCGCGATGACGGCCCTGGTGAGCGGCTCGGTGTTGGGCGGCGACCGGCGGCTGGGCTACGGCACCCGCGCCGTGCCCCGCCGGCTGACGTCGGTGGGCGCGATGCTGCTGGGCGGGCTGTTGGGGGCGTGGCTGATCGGGCTGGGCACCCGCACCTCGCTGGTGGTGCTGCTGGCGGCGGTGACGGTCGCGGCCACCGCCCTCCTCGTCCCGGGCCTCGCGCACGGGCGCACCGCCGACGGCTGACCGGTCAGCCGTCGGCGGTGCGCACCGACCGGCCCCCGCGGGAGGCGCCCGTCACCGGGCGTCCCGCGGGGGGCCGCCGTGCCTTACGGGACGAGCTTCAGCAGCTTGTTGGGCGAGCCGCTGCCGGGGCTGGTCACGACCCCGGAGGTGGCGCCGTTCACGAGGGCCGTGGCGACCTGGGCCGGCGTGGCCGTCGGGTGCCCGGCGAGGTAGACCGCGGCGGCGCCCGCGACGTGCGGGGTGGCCATCGAGGTCCCGGAGATGGTGTTGGTGGCGGTGTCGCTGGTGTTCCAGGCGCTGGTGATGCTGCTGCCGGGTGCGAACAGGTCGACCCGGGAGCCGTAGTTGGAGTACGAGGCGCGGGCGTCGGTCGAGGTCGTCGCGCCGACGGTGATGGCCTCGGGGACCCGCGCGGGGGAGTAGTTCTGCGCGTTGTCCCCCGAATTGCCGGCGGCGATCGCGTAGGTCACGCCGCTCTTGATGGAGTTCTGCACCGCGGCGTCCAGCGCGGCGTCCGGGCCGCCGCCGAGCGACACGTTCGCCGCCGAGGGGCCCTTGTGGTTCTTGGTGACCCAGTCGATGCCGGCGACGACCTGGGCGGTGGTGCCGGAGCCGGAGTTGTTCAGCACCCGCACGGCGACGATCTTCGCCTTCTTGGCGACGCCGTACGAGGCGCCGGCGATGTTGGCCGCGACGTGGGTGCCGTGGCCGTTGCCGTCCTGCGCGACGTTGTCGTTGTCGATCGCGTCGTAGCCGTTCGACGCCCGGCCGCCGAACTCCTGGTGGGAGATCCGGACGCCGGTGTCGATGACGTACACGGTGGCGCCGGAGCCGGCGGTGGTGGGGTAGGCGTACTTCTTGTCCAGCGGCAGCTTCGCCTGGTCGATCCGGTCCAGGCCCCAGGACGGCGGGTTGTCCTGGGTGTCCAGGGCGTGCACGGTGCGGTCCTGGTAGACGCGGTCGACGGCGGGGTCGGCCGCCAGCCGTCTGGCCTGGGCCTCGGACAGGGTGACGGCATAGCCGTTGAGCGCGGCGGTGTAGGTGCGCTTGACGGTGCCGCCGTAGGCGGATATCACGCCGCGGCCGTCCGCCGAGGCGGCCTTGAGGCCCGCGGTCGGCTTGAGCGTGACGAGGTAGCTGCCGTGCACGGCGTCCGCGGTGCCGGCGCCGACGACGGTGCCCTGGGCGGGCGCCGCCTGGGCGGGCAGCACCAGGGCGCCGAGCGTGGCGGCGGCCGTGGCGGTGGCGACCGCCGCGGCGATCCGGAGGGTGCGGGAGCGCCGGCGGTCAGCGCGGGGGGTGGTGGAACGCATCACTGCCATCGCGAGGGAGTCCTCCTCATCGGTGGCGCGCCGTGGTGCGCGCGCAGGTGGGGCGTACGGGGTCGTACGCAATCGGTCGATCTGGGAAAGTCCGTGACCGACCGTCAAAAGGTTCGATGAGTCGCACCCAGGTATCAAGAGTCCCAACGGGATGTCATATGCACGTCATGGAAAGGCAATGGCACCGCAGTGATGAACCTGACACATCGGCAGATTGTTCGTGAACTCTGTACGACTTTTGGCATGGACACTACCGGCGGCGCGGGACTCTTGGTACGACGGATCACGCAGAGATCCTGCTATGGGAGGTTCCATGAGAGTGTCCCGTTTCGCGGCATTGACATCCGCCTTCTTCGTTGCTTCGTCGCTCGCGCTGACCGGCGCCGGCGCCGCCGAGGCAGCCCAACTCACCGCCGCCGGGGGCTATGTGGCCCTCGGTGACTCCTACTCGGCCGGCGTCGGCGCCGGCAGCTACGACAGCGGCAGCGGCGCGTGCAAGCGCAGCACCAAGGCCTATCCGGCCCTCTGGGCGGCCGCGCACTCCCCCTCGTCGTTCTCGTTCGCCGCATGTTCGGGCGCCCGTACGGGTGATGTCGTCAGCGGCCAGCTCGGCGCGCTCGGCTCCGCCACGAGCCTGGTCAGCATCACCATCGGCGGCAACGACGCCGGATTCGCCGACACCATGACGACCTGTGCCCTCCAGGGCGAGAGTGCCTGCCTCGCCCGGATCGACCAGGCCCGCACCTACATCAAGGACACCCTCCCCGGCAAGCTCGACACCGTGTACGCGGCGATCACCAACAAGGCCCCGTCCGCCCGCGTCGTCGCTCTGGGGTACCCGCACTTCTACAAGCTCAACGGCGTCTGCGTCGGCGGCCTCACCGAAAAGTCCCGGACCGCCATAAACGCCGCGGCCGACGACATCAATGGCGTCATCGCCAAGCGGGCCGCCGACCACGGCTTCGCCTTCGCCGATGTCAACTCGACCTTCGCCGGCCACGAGCTGTGCTCCGGCAGCCCGTGGTTGCACAGCGTGACCTACCCCGTCGACGAGTCCTACCACCCCACCGCCGCCGGCCAAGCCGGCGGCTACCTCCCGGTGTTCGGCTCCGCTGCGTGACCTTCCGTGCACAGGGCGCGGAGGAGGGGCTCCCCGCCTCCGCGCCACGCCCCGTCGGGCACCCCGCGCGCTCCCTCAACTCGCCCTGGCACGCGTGCTGTACGTGACATTCCGTATGGTGTTCGTCAACGTCAAGGCAAGGCAGGTGAATCCGTTGACCGGTCTGCACGCGTGTCCTCCAAGAGAGATAGGGTTACCCTGCCCGTTGGCCGGGTGCCCTCGTACGGGTGGGGAGAGTCATGGAACAGATAACAGTGCGCAGCAGGGCGAGGGTCCCTGCCATCACGTGCGGGAGCAGCGCGACCAGTGCGCGGCTCGACCGCCATCTCGCGGTGCTCGGCGGTCCCGCCATCCCGCAGCGTGAGGTGGAGGGTGCCGCGTCGCTGATGCAGGAGCTCACCGCGCGTGACCACACGCGCACCGTCAAGAGCCGCGGCCATCGCGTGTCGCTGTTCGCGCCGTTGCGCAGGTTGCGTCGTTCGCTCTTCGGCGGTCACGGCTGAGCCGCCCCTGAAGCGGCACCACCGGCTCAGGCGACCCACCGTCCCGGCCCGGCGCAACGCCGCCGCCAGGTGCCTCCTTCTCACCACCCGTCACCCCGTGGCGGGTGGTTCCTTGTGTGCCCGCACACCGGCCGCGGAGCGGCAAGCGGCTCACAGCAGGGCGAACTGGCCGTCCGGCCCTTCCTCTTGATGGTCCAGCACGGACGCCGGCCGGGTCGCCGCGGCCGGTACCGGCGCCACCCCGGCGGCCCGCAACTCCGCCACCCCGAGCCGCGGCCCCGCCGCCACCGCCCGCCCCAACTCGGCGGCCCGTGGCGCCAGTTCCGCCCGCAGCGTCAGGACGGTCACCAGCTCCAGCAGCTCCGAGGTCCACTCCTGCGGCCAGGCGGTGGGCCGCAGCGCCGCCAGGGAACCGGGCTCGGGGGGCTCGCCGCCCGCGGTCGCACTCCCGGTGCGTTGCGCGAACCACTCCGCCACCACCCGTACGCCCCCGGTGTGGAACTCCCAGGCACCCGCCGGCACCGGTGAGATCCGGCCGTCGCCCAGCAGCAGCGCCTCGTCGGCGGGGTCGTAGTCGAGGGTCCGCGGCAGCCCGCGGGCCGGCAGGGCGGCCCGTACGTAGGGCCGTCGGCCGCCCGGGAGCCGTGGCCGCCCGGCCGGCCCGTCGGCGCCGCCCCGGTGCGCGCCCCAGGTGTCCAGCCAGCGCAGTCGGGCGCCGAGCGCCACCCCGCGGTCCCAGAGGTCCGGGTCGGTGGTGAGTGGCACCGCGGTGCCGTCGGGGGAGTGTGTGGCGGTGGCGGTGATCCAGGCGAGCAGGTCGGTGGGCCCCACCGGGCGGTCCAGGTGGTGGGTGAGGAGTGCGGTCAGGCCGGGGGCGAGGTTGGGCTCGACGCCGCCGGGCCGGCGGTAGAGCGGATGGATCCGGCCGGGCCGCCCGGCGGGGGAGCGGCCGTCCGGCAGCAGCGCCGAGCAGACCACGGCGGGGCCGGCGGCCTGCGGGACGTGACCCAACTCCACCAGGAACAGCTGGTGTTCGTCGGCGACCCGCCACAGCTCCGGGCGGGCCGCGTCGAGCAGCCGGTGGTCGGGCAGCAGCCACTGCCGGTCGAACGGGCCGTGCAGGATCCGCACCGGTTCCGGGCAGCGGCCGACCGCCCGGGCCAGCCGGGCGGTCCCGGTGTCCTGTCCGGGGAGCTGGCCGACCGCGGAGTGCAGGGTGCGCGCCCGGGACGGGCGGAACAGCCGCTCGCGGACGGCGGGGTCCGCGGCGTCGGCGAGCGCCTGCCAACGGGCCCGCAGGGTGGCCGGATCCGGTCCCATCACCCAGGAGCGGCCGGGGCGCAGCGGCGCCACGGACCACGGCATCAGGTCCGACAGCCGTGGCGCGGCCGCCTCTGGCGCGCCCTGCTTCGCCGTCACGCGGAGCCCCTCCCGGACCGTTGGTTGCGCCTGGTTGCCCCCGGCATGGTAGCGGCGAGCGCGGTCCCCGTTCACTGCGCCCGCCCCTGCCGGCCGGCGCAGGCGCCCTTCCGTCTGCTGATCTTGGCGGAGTACGGTCCTGGCCGTACGTCTGCCGAGGGAGGGCCGCCATGACGGAGACGTCCCCCGCGCCGGAACGGCGCGGGACCGCCGACGGGACGCGGGTCGCCGCACGGTTGGACCGGCTGCCGCCGTCCCGGTGGCACCGCAAGGTCACCCTCCTCGTCGGGATCGGGGCCTTCTTCGACCTCTACGAGATCTTCCTGGGCGGGGTGCTCGCCGCGGTCCTCGCCGCGCAGTGGGGCCTGGGACCCACCGCGAAGTCGGCGGTGATCGCCGCCGGGTTCCTGGGGATGTTCGTCGGCGCCAACGTGCTGTCGGTGCTCGCCGACCGGCTGGGGCGGCGCCGGATGTTCCTGGTCAACCTGGGCGGTTACGCGTTCTTCTCGCTGGCCGCGGCGGCCGCGCCGGACCTGGGCTGGCTGCTGGCGCTGCGCTTCCTGGCCGGCCTCGGACTCGGTGCCGAACTCGTTCTGGTGGACACCTATTTGGCGGAGTTCCTGCCGCGGGCGGTCCGCGGCCGCTACCTCGCCCACGCGTACACCCTCGGGTTCGTCGGCGTTCCGGTGGCGGCGCTGCTCGGCGCCCGGCTGGTGGCCGGGCATCCGGTGCTGGGCGTGGACGGCTGGCGCTGGCTGCTGGTCGTGGGCGCGCTGGGGGCCGCCTTCATCCAGCTGATGCGCCGACAACTGCCGGAGTCGCCACGTTGGTTGAGCGTGCACGGGCGTTCCGGGGAGGCCGACCGCATCGTCACGGACATCGAGCGGCGGGTGGTGGCGGAGACCGGCATCAGCCTGCCGTCCGTGCCGGACACCACGGACGTCCCGGAGCGCAGGGTGCCGTTGGGCGCGATGTTCCGCGGCGAGCAGCGGCGCCGGACCGTGATGTGGTGGATCTTCCAGGTGCTCCAGACCGTGGGCTACTACGGCTTCGGCTCGTTGGCGCCCGTGGTGCTCACCGCCAAGGGGCACACCGTCACCGACTCGCTGCTGTACGCGGCGCTGAGCTACTGCGGCTATCCGCTCGGCTCCGCGCTGTCCGTCCCGCTGATCGACCGGATCGAGCGCCGGACGCTGATCGTCGCCGCCGCGCTCGGCATCGCCGGCTGCGGGCTGGCCTTCGGCTTCGCCACCGCCACCTGGGCGATCGTCACCTTCGGCGTCCTGCTGACGGTGTGCAGCAACGTCTTCTCCAACGCCTTCCACGTCTACCAGACCGAGATCTTCCCGACCGGCCTGCGCAGCAGCGCCATCGGGATCGCCTACTCGCTGTCCCGACTCACCTCGGTCGTGCTGCCGTTCGTCGCGCTCGGCGTGCTGGCCGACCTCGGCGCGCCCGCGGTCTTCGCCGGTTCCGCGGTGCTGATGGTGCTGCTCTGCCTGGACGTGGTGCTGCTGGGGCCGCGCAGCACGGGGCGGAGCCTGGAGCGGATCTGAGGCCCGCGTCCGTCCGGCCGGGGGTCCGGCACCTGTGTGCTCAGTGCGCGTCCAGCGTCACCGTGAAGGAGAACCGGTCGCCGCGGTAGTGGATCTGGGCGATGTCGAGCACCTGTCCGGACTCGTCGTGCGTGATGCCGGTGTAGTGCAGGATCGGGCTGAGCAGCGGCACGTTCAGCAGGCGGGCGGTCTCGGGGTCGGCCAGCCGCGCCTCGACAGTGTCGGTGATCCGTCCGATGCGGATGCCGACCGCGTCGCGCAGCACCTTCGTCATCGGCCACCGCTCCAGGTCCGCGAGGTCGATCCGGGCGGCGATGTCGGGGCGCACGAAGTTGCGGGCGTGGTTGGTCGGTTCCCCCGTCGCCTCGTCGCTGCGCAGTCGCCGAAATCCGGCCACCTCCGTCATGTCGGGAAAATATTCGGCCAGTTCGGTGGGAACCGGTACCGGCCCGTGTCCCAGCACGATGGTGCTCATCCCGGACTGCTGGGCCACGATCGCGTCCACCGAGCCGAGCAGGCGCACCGGCGCGGCCCGCCGCGCGTGCGGCTCGATGAACGTGCCCCGCCGTCGGTGCCGGCTGATCAGGCCCTCCTCCTCCAGCTCCTTGAGCGCCTGACGCATCGTCAGCACGCTGACGCCGTAGTGCGCGGCGAGCGCGTCCTCCGTGGGCAGTCGCAGCGGCGCCTCGGGGGAGCGGCCCAGTATGGAGGCACGCAGGGACTGCGAGACCTGGTACCACAGCGGCAGCTTGCGGTTCAGGGCGAGCGAGTCGGGAGCGAAGGTCGTCAAGGGCGTTCCCCGGTCTGCGGTGCTGGTCCCGGTGTCACGGGCGGAAGTGGCGCTGGAGACCCTGCCACACGTCGTCGTAGGCGCGCTGGCGGTGTCCGGCGTCCCGGGCCTGCTCGGTGAGGGTCAGCGGCCAGCGGGTCTCGAACATGAAGGCCAGCCCGTCGTCGATCTTCTGCGGTGCCAGTTCGGCGGCGCTGGCCCGGTCGAAGGTCTCCTGGTCCGGGCCGTGCGCCGACATCATGTTGTGCAGCGAGCCGCCGCCCGGCACGAAACCGCCCGGCCCGGCCGTCTTCGCGTCGTAGGCGCCCTCGATGAGGCCCATGTACTCGGTCATCACGTTGCGGTGGAAGTAGGGCGGCCGGAAGGTGTCCTCGCCGACCAGCCAGCGCGGCGCGAAGACCACGAAGTCCACCCCGGCCAGCCCCGGGGTGTCCGAGGGCGAGGTCAGCACGGTGAAGATCGACGGGTCCGGGTGGTCGTAGCTGATGGAGCCGATGACGTTGAAGCGGCGCAGGTCGTAGACGTACGGGACGTGGTTGCCGTGCCAGGCGACGACGTCCAGCGGCGAGTGGTCGTAGGTCGCGGTCCACAGCTGGCCGCAGAACTTGTTGACCACCTCGACCGGGCCCTCGACGTCCTCGTAGGCGGCGGTCGGGGCGAGGAAGTCCCGGGGGTTGGCCAGCCCGTTGGCGCCGATCGGGCCGAGGGCGGGCAGTTCGAAGGGGCGGCCGTAGTTCTCGCAGACGTACCCGCGGGCCGTCGGGCGTCCCGTGTCGGGGGCGTCGTCCAGCAGCTCGACCCGGAAGCGGACCCCGCGCGGGATCAGCGCCACGTGGCCCGGCTCGACGCGCAGCAGTCCGAACTCGGTGCGCAGCAGCAGCCCGCCGCGCTCCGGCACGATCAGCAGCTCGCCGTCCGCGTTGCCGAACACCCGCCGCTCCATGGAGGCGTTGATGTGGTAGAGGTGCACCGCCATGCCGGTCCGCTGGGTGGCGTCGCCGTTGCCGCCCAGCGTCCAGAGGCCGTCGACGAAGTCCGTCGGGTCGGCGGGCGCGGGGAGCGGGTCCCAGCGCAGCCGGTTGGGGTCGGGCAGGCACTCGGTGAACGGCGCGGAGCGGATCTCGCCGCGGTTGGCGCGGGCGAACGGCGGGTGCGCGGCCGACGGCCGGATGCGGTACAGCCAGGAGCGGCGGTTGTGGCTCCGCGGCTCGGTGAACGCGGAGCCGCTGAGCTGCTCGGCGTAGAGCCCGAGGGGCGCCCGCTGGGGGGAGTTGCGGCCCACCGGCAGCGCGCCGGGCACCGCCTCCGAACTGTGCTCGTTGCCGAAGCCGGAGGAGTAGGCGAGCCCCTCGGCCGCCTTCCTCGCCCGCTCGTTCTCCGTACCCGCCATCACACGCTCCCGCCGCTCGCCGAACAAGACGTCCACGCACTTCGAGGCACCACAGGACCCGAGGAGGGCCGCAGGCAATCCTATGGAAGACATTAGGAATGAGGTGGGGGTACGTCAACGACGGGCGCGCCTCCTGTCCGAGCGAAGCCGAAAGTCGGGGTAATCCCGGCCGTCGTGGCCGGATCGCCCCGCCCGGTCATCCCCGACCCGTGCGCCGGGCAGGATGACCACGTGCAGCCTTCGACGCCCCCGCCCGCCTCGCAGCCCACCCCCCAGTCCACCACGCAGCCCGCCTCGCAGCCCACCCCGCAGTCCGTCGAGCCGCCCGCCGCCGCGGCCCCGCCCCTGCTCCGTCGCGCGCCCGTCCAGCGACGCAGCGCCCAGCGCCTGGCCCGGATCCTCGACGCCTGTGCCGAACTGCTCGACGAGACCGGGTACGAGGAGCTGAGCACCCGCGCGGTGGCCGGCCGCGCCGGCGTCCCGATCGGCTCGGTCTACCGCTTCTTCCCCAACAAGCGCGCCATGGCCGAGGCGCTCGCCCGGCGCAACCTCGACGCCTACGCGGACCGGATCAGCGCCCGGCTGACCGCCCCGGACCAACCGGCGGGCTGGCGCGCCGCGATGGACGTGGTGATCGACGAGTACCTGGCCATGAAGCGGACGCTGCCGGGCTTCGCCCTGGTGGAGTTCACCGTTCCGGCGCCGCGCGAGTCCCGGCAGGCCAACTACGAGGTCGCCGACCGACTGCTGCACCTGCTCGCCGAACGGCTCGCCCTGGACCCCGCCGACGCCCGGCTGCGCACCGCGTTCCTGGTCGGCGTCGAGACCGCGGACGCGCTGCTCCAGCTCGCCTTCCGCACCGATCCGGCGGGCGATCCGGCGATCGTCACGGAGACCAAGGAACTGCTGCGGGCCTATCTGGCGCGCTATCTGGACGGGGCCGGGGACGGGGGCGGGGGCGGTCCGGCGGGTGGTGCGCCCGGGGCCGGTGGCGGGGGGCCGTAGGGCGGCGAGACGGTGGCCGATCCGCCCCGGGCGGGTCGCGGTGCCGCTGGCGGCCACGAAACTACCGGCGCTAGTTTGGATGGTGTCCCCCTAGGAAGTGCCCCAGGGCGCCCCTAGGGTGCCGATCACGACCAGCCGGCCCGGGAGGACCACACGTGAAGCACCACGAGGCGATGTACATCGGCGGCCGCTGGCGGCCCGCGCGGGGCAGCGGCACGATCGAGGTCGTCAATCCGGCCGACGAGCAGGTCATCGCCACCGTCCCGGCCGGCTCCGCCGAGGACGTGGACGACGCGGTGCGGGCCGCCCGCGCGGCCCTGCCCGGCTGGGCCGCCACCCCGCCCGCCGACCGTGCCGACCGGCTGGCCGCGCTGCACGGGCAACTCGTCGCCCGCGCCGAGGACATCGCGCGGACCGTCACCGCCGAACTGGGCGCACCGCTCGCCTTCAGCCGGGCCGTGCACGCCGGGGTGCCCGCAGCGGTCTGCGGCTCGTACGCCGCGCTCGCCCGCGAGCACGCCTTCGAGGAGACCCTCGGCAGCTCCACCGTGCTGCACGAACCGATCGGCGTGGTGGGCGCGATCACCCCGTGGAACTACCCGCTGCACCAGATCGTCGCCAAGGTGGCCCCGGCGCTGGCCGCGGGCTGCACGGTCGTCCTCAAGCCCGCCGAGGACACCCCGCTGGTGGCCCGGCTGTTCGCGGAGTGCGTCGAGGCGGCCGGGATACCCGGCGGGGTCGTCAACGTCGTCACCGGCCTCGGCCCGGTGGCCGGTCGGGCCCTGGTCGAGCACGACGGCGTCGACCTGGTCTCCTTCACCGGGTCGACCGCGGTGGGCCGGACCGTCGGCGCGCTCGCCGGGGGCGCCGTCAAGCGGGTCGCGCTGGAACTGGGCGGCAAGTCCGCCAACGTCATCCTGCCCGGCGCCGACCTGGGCCGGGCGGTCGCGGTCGGCGTCGCCAACGTCATGGCCAACTCCGGTCAGACGTGCAGCGCCTGGACCCGGATGCTGGTCCACCGCGACCAGTACGACGAGGCCGTCGCGCTGGCCGTCGCCGCGACCGCGAAGCACGTCCCCGGCGAACGGCTCGGCCCGCTGGTCAGTGCCCGCCAGCGGGACCGGGTCCTCGGCTACCTCGAACGCGGCGTCGCGGAGGGCGCGAAGCCGGTGGCCGGCGGCCCGGCGAGGCCCACCGGACCGGGCTTCTACGTGCACCCCACCGTCTTCGCCGAGGTCACCCCGGAGATGACCATCGCCCAGGAGGAGATCTTCGGCCCGGTCCTCACGGTCCTGCGCTACGAGGACGAGGACGACGCGGTGCGGATCGCCAACGGCACCGTCTACGGCCTGGCCGGCGCGGTCTGGGCCGGCGACGACGCCACCGCGGTGGCCTTCGCCCGCCGCCTGGAAACCGGGCAGGTCGACATCAACGGCGGCCGGTTCAACCCGCTCGCCCCGTTCGGCGGCTACAAGCAGTCCGGGGTCGGCCGGGAGCTGGGGCCGCACGGCCTGGCCGAGTACCTCCAGACCAAGTCCCTCCAGTTCTGAGCCCGCCCGCCGCCCGCCGAGCCCGCCCGCCGAGCCCCGCCCGTCGTCGTTCCGCCCCGCACCGAGGAGATCCCGTGGTCCGCGCCGCCGTCCTGCCCGCCGTGAACGCCCCGCTGAAGATCACCGAGATCGACCTGCCCGCGCCCGGCCCCGGCCAGGTCCGGGTCCGGCTCGCCGCCGCCGGCGTCTGCCACTCCGACCTGTCGCTGTCCAACGGGACGCTGCGCCAACCCGCCCCGGCCGTGCTGGGGCACGAGGGCGCGGGCACGGTCACCGCGGTGGGCCCGGACGTGACCGGCCCGTCGGTCGGCGACCGGGTGGTGCTCAACTGGGCGCCGTCCTGCGGCGACTGCCACTTCTGCCACCTGGCCGAGCCCTGGCTGTGCGTCGCCGCGGACCGGGCCGCCGGCGCTCCGTACGCCACCCTCGCCGCCGACGGCAGCGCGCTCTACCCGGGCCTGGGCACCGCCGCGTTCGCCGAGGAGACCGTGGTGCCGGCGCACGCCGCGCTGCCGCTGCCGGACGGGGTGCCGCTGACCGACGCGGCCCTGCTGGGCTGCGCGGTGCTCACCGGGTGGGGCGCCGTGCACCACAGCGCCCGGGTGCGGGCGGGGGAGTCGGTGCTGGTCGTCGGCGTCGGCGGGGTGGGGCTCGCGACCCTGCAGGCGGCACGGATCGCCGGGGCCGGCCCGATCGTGGCGGTGGACGTCTCGCCGGCGAAGGAGGAACTGGCCCGGGCGGCCGGCGCCACCGACTTCCTGGTCGCCGACGGCCCGGCGTTCTTCGCGAAGGAGGGCGCCAAGCGGGTCCGGGCGCTCACCGGCGGTTTCGGCGCCGACGTCGCGGTGGAGTGCGTGGGCCGCGCGGAGACCATCCGCGCGGCCTGGTCGGCCACCCGCCGCGGCGGCCGGACCACGGTGGTGGGCATCGGCGGCAAGGACCAGCAGGTCACCTTCTCCGCCCTGGAGCTGTTCTACTTCGGCCGGACGCTCGCCGGCTGCGTCTACGGCAACAGCGATCCGGCCCGCGACCTGCCGGTGATCGCCGAGCACGTCCGCTCCGGCGCGCTCGACCTCTCCGCACTGGTCACCGACCGGATCCCGCTGGACGGCATTCCGGCCGCCTTCGAGGCGATGCTCGCCGGGAAGGGCGGCCGGGCGCTGGTGGTGTTCTAGAACCGTGTGCGCCGGCCGTCCCACCCGACGTCAGCCGTCGGCCCGGCGCAGCCGCGGGAAGGCCGGCGCGGCGACCAGGAACACCAGCGCGACCAGCACGAACGGCCAGGTGAAGGCGTGCCCGCCGGACGGTGCGAAGAGCGCGCCGAGCGCCGGGCTCAGCACGGTGGAGGTGACCGCGCCCACCAGGGCGTACCCCACGCTCCAGGCGCTGGTGACCAGGAAGACGCCGCCCAGCGCCATCGCGACCAGCACCGCGTCGTACCCCATGAGGCCCTGCCGCACCTGGTCGGCGGGGGCGCCCAGGGCCCAGGACGTCAGGATGGCGACGGCGCTGCCGGCGCAGGCCAGGGCGCCCAGCCGGCGGTCGGCGACGAAGATCCCGACGAGGAAGATCAGGCCGACGTACCACTGCGGCATCAGGAAGATCTCACCGATGTTGGTGAAGAAGGCGTGCCAGAGGTCGGTGAAGTTCAGCGCGGTGGGCCCGGCGGCCGTCCTGGGCAGTGCCGCGAGGCCGCCCTCCAGGTGCCAGACGTGCCGGAAGCTGGGCGCGGCGACGGTCAGCGCGCTGGCCGTCAGGCAGAAGGGCAGCGTGAAGGTGGGCAGGCCCCAGGTGCCCAGCACTCGGGCGGTGGCCGCCGTGACGACCGTGACCGCCGCGCTGGCGGCCACCGCGACCAGCAGGGTGGAGAGGTGGTCGGCGTCGAGGAAGACCGCGCAGGCGACGCCGACCAGGCAGGAGTTGAAGCCTTCGAGCCCGGCCTCCAGCCGGCTGCGGTCCACGCCCAGCAGGTGCGCGGTGCCGGTGCCGACGGCCGCGCCGAGCAGCCCGTAGAGGCCGAACTGCCACCCCGCGACGAACAGGGCGATCGAGAACACCACCCCGGCCAGCGCGCTGGGCAGGAAGTCGACCTGCGCCTGACCGCGCAGCACCTCCGTGACCCACCGACCCCAGCGGCTCGCTGACAGGTCGTAACCCTTGGCTATCGGACCGTCGTTGGCCGTACTCGACTGGCGCATTTCCGCCTCCCGCAGGACGCACATCGTCCCTGCCCACCAGGGACTGCTGCACCTTACCCGCGTGGCCTGAATTCGATGTCGGGAGGTCCGAGTTCTGGATGACGCAGCGTCAAGCCGTCCACCAGCGCCTCCAGCCCCGCCTCGAAGGCGCCCTCGTCGACCCGGCGCTGGTGCTCGGCCAGCAGGTGCGCCTGGCCGAGGTGCGGGTAGTCGGCCGGGTCGTAGGCGCCGGGGTCGTCCACGAAGCCGCGGGCGAACGAACCGAGTGCGGAGCCGGCGACGAAGTACCGCACCATCGCGCACACCTTGGTGGCCAGGGCGGGCGGCCAGCCGGCCTCGACCATGCCGCCGAACGCCGCGTCGGCCATCCTCAGCCCCGCCGGTCGGCGGCCGGGGCCCTGGGCGAGGAACGGCACGACGTGCGGATGGGCGGCCAGCGCCGCGCGGTAGGAGCGGGCCCAGTCGAGCAGGCCGGCCCGCCAGTCGGCGCCGGTCGCCAGCGTCGACACGTCGACCTGGGCGATGACCGTGTCGGCCACCGCGTCGAGGATCTCGTCCTTGGTCGTGAAGTGGTTGTAGAGGGAGGGGCCGCTCACGCCGAGTTCGGCCGCCAACCGCCGGGTGGAGAGCGCCGCGAGCCCCTCCGCGTCGATCAGCGCCAGTGCGGTGGTGACGATGCGTTCGCGGCTCAGCAGGGGCTTGCGGGGTCGGGCCATGCCGCACATAGTAGGGGCCGTCCGGCTAAAACTAGCACCGCTAATTAACCGACTCGTTCATGGCCGCCGCACTCCCGTTCCCGACGACAAGGGGCCCGAGATGAACCTGGAGCTCACGCCCGAGCAGACCGCCGTCCGCCGGCTCGCCGCGGACTTCACCGACCGCGAGATCGCCCCGCACGCCACCGCCTGGGACCGCGCCGAACAGGTCGACCCGGGCATCGTCCGCAAGCTCGGCGACCTCGGATTCCTCGGGCTGACCGTTCCCGAGGAGTACGGCGGCTCCGGTGGCGACCACCTCTCCTACGCGCTGGTCACCGAGGAGTTGGGGCGCGGCGACTCCGCGGTCCGCGGCATCGTCTCGGTCTCGCTCGGGCTGGTCGCCAAGACCCTCGCCGCCTGGGGCGACGAGGAGCAGAAGCGGACCTGGCTGCCCCGGCTCACGTCCGGCGCGGCGCTCGGCTGCTTCGGCCTGACCGAGCCCGGCACCGGCTCCGACGCGGCGGCACTGACCACCCGCGCGGTCCGGGACGGCACGGACTGGGTCCTGGACGGGTCCAAGATGTTCATCACCAACGGCACCTGGGCCGACCTGGTCCTGCTCTTCGCCCGGACCGGCGGCGCCCCCGGCCACAAGGGGATCAGCGCCTTCCTGGTGCCCGCCGACACCCCGGGCCTGACCCGCCGCGCGATCCACGGCAAGCTCGGGCTGCGCGGCCAGGCCACCGCCGAACTGGTGCTCCAGGGCGTGCGGGTGCCCGCCGGCGCCCTGCTGGGCACCGAAGGCAAGGGCTTCTCGGTCGCGATGTCCGCGCTGGCCAAGGGGCGGATGTCGGTCGCCGCCGGCTGCGTCGGCATCGCCCAGGCCGCACTGGACGCCGCGCTCGGGTACGCCGGGCAGCGCGAGCAGTTCGGCGCCCCGATCGCCGGGCGCCAGCTCGTCCAGGAGCTGATCAGCGACATCGCGGTGGACGTGGACGCGGCGCGGCTGCTGACCTGGCGGGTGGCCGATCTGATCGACCGGGGCGAGTCGTTCGCCACCGAGGCGTCCAAGGCCAAGCTCTTCGCGTCCGAGGCCGCGGTGCGCGCCGCGAGCAACGCCCTCCAGGTCTTCGGCGGTTACGGCTACATCGACGAGTACCCGGTCGGCAAGCTGCTCCGGGACGCCCGGGTGATGACCCTGTACGAGGGCACCAGCCAGATCCAGAAGCTCCTCATCGGCCGCGCCCTGACCGGCGTCTCCGCCTTCTGACCCGCCGCCCGCCACCGCCCTCGCGACCGCACCCCACCCCCGATCGGGGCCTAAGCGCTTGCTCAGTGGCGCGGTATGGTGTTCGATCCGGCAGAGGAAGGTCCCTGGCGGATCGAGGAGCGGGGAGAGCGATGGGTGCGGCCGAGCGGGCGGCGAAGGAGAGCGACGAGTGGTCCGGCGTGACGCCGGACGCCGCGCGGCGGCTGGTCAGCGCGGCCGTCCAGGCGTTCGCCGAGCGCGGCTACCACGCCACCACCACCCGCGACATCGCCGGTCGCGCCGGCATGAGCCCGGCGGCGCTCTACATCCACTACAAGACCAAGGAAGAACTCCTCTACCGCATCAGCGGCACCGGCCACGAGGAGGCGCTGCGCATCATGGCCGCCGCCGCCGAGGCCCAGGGCAGCGCCACCGACCGGCTCCGGGACGCGGTGCGCACCTTCGCCCGCTGGCACGCCGAACACCACACCACCGCCCGGGTCATCCAGTACGAGCTCCAGGCACTCGGCGCGGAGCACTACGCCGAGATCGCCGGGCTGCGCCGGCGCACCGACCGGCTGCTCCGCCAGATCATCGAGGACGGCGCGGCCAGCGGGGAGTTCCGGGTGGACGACGTCCCCGGCACCACCCTGGCCGTGCTGTCGCTCTGCGTGGACGTCGCGCGCTGGTTCTCCGCCGACGGCGCGCGCACGCCCGACGAGGTCGGCGCGCTCTACGCCGACCTCGTCCTGCGGATGGTGGGCGCCTGCTGACGGCCCGCCCGCCTGCTACAGGTAGAAGCGGCTGACCGACTCCGCCACACACACCGGCTTCTCGCCGCCCTCCCGCTCGACCGTCACCACCGTGGTGAGCTGCACCCCGCCGGTCACCTCGGTGACCTCCGCGATCCGGGCGCGGGCCCGCAGCCGCGCGCCGACCGGGACGGTCGCCGGGAATCGCACCTTGTTGGTGCCGTAGTTGATGCCCATCTTCACGTTGTCGACCCGCAGCAGCTGCGGCACCAGGACCGGCAGCAGCGACAGCGTCAGGTAGCCGTGCGCGATGGTCGTGCCGAACGGTCCGGCGGCGGCCCGCTCCTCGTCGACGTGGATCCACTGGTGGTCGCCGGTGGCCTCCGCGAACAGGTCGATCCGCTTCTGGTCGACCGCCAGCCAGTCGCTGGGACCGAGCTCCTCGCCGACCGCAGCCCGCAGTTCCTCGACCGACCCGAACACCCGGGGCTCTGCCATCCTCGTCCGCCTCCTCAGCCGTGCTACTAAGCGCTTGCTCAGCATGCGAGGGCGGTCGCCCGCTGTCAACGCCCCGACCGCCGACCGCACCGGGGAACCACCGCACAGGCCGTAGGGTTGACGCCGTGCCCCAGCTTCCGTTCAAGGTCCACGAACTCTCGGTCGGCCAGCTCTCCGCGCGCAGCGGAGCGGCCGTCTCCGCGCTGCACTTCTACGAGTCCAAGGGGCTGATCAGCAGCACCCGCACGGCCGGCAACCAGCGCCGCTACACCCGGGAGACGCTGCGCCGGGTCGCCTTCGTCCGCGCCGCGCAGCGGGTCGGCATCCCCCTCGCGGTGATCCGGGACGCCCTGGCGGAGCTGCCGGACGAACGCACCCCCAACCGCGCCGACTGGGCCCGGCTCTCCGAGGTCTGGCGCAGCGAACTCGACGAACGCATCAACCAACTCGTCGAACTGCGCGACCGGCTCACCGACTGCATCGGCTGCGGCTGCCTCTCGATGGAGAAGTGCGCGCTGTCCAACCCCTACGACAACCTCGGCGAACAGGGCCCCGGCGCCCGCCGGCTCCGCGTCGACCGCCGCAGCGCGGAACCGGCACCGGCCCGGGCGGCCCAGCAGGCCGCCCCTCCCGCCGACGCGGCCGAGGGCTGCACCCCGCACGTGCGGGACTGCGCGTCCCGGCAGGAGTGCTGACGGCGCCCGGTGCCCCGAGGGGCACCGGGCGCGCCGCGTTCACCAGACGGGCGGCTTGCGGTGGGCCCAGGGGCGGGCCGCCTCCAGCTGCGCGGAGAGCGCGATCAACGTGGCCTCGTCGCCGTAGCGGCCGGCCAGCATGACGCCGATCGGCAGCCCCGCGGCGTTCCAGTGCAGCGGGACGTTGACCGCCGGCTGACCGGTGACGTTGTAGAAGGCGCTGAACGGCGTGAACCTGCCGACGGCGGCGAACTCGGCCTGCGGATCGGCGTCGTCGCGCAGCGCCCCGACCGGGGGCGGCGGTGCGGCCACGGTCGGGGAGAGGATCACGTCGTACCCGCCGTCGGGCGGCATCAGACCGTCGGCGAGGCCCTGGGCGAGCGCCCGGAAGGCGTACAGCGCGGCGGCGAAGTCCGTGCCGGACACCTCCCGGCCGCGGGCCCGCAGGTAGCGGGAGAGCGGCATCAGCCGTTCCTCGGCGTCCGCAGGGACGGGCCGGTTGGCGGCCATCACCGACCAGACCCGGGTGAAGTCGAGCAGGATCCGCTCGTCCACCGGCAGCGCCAACTCCTCGCTCTCGTGACCGAGTTGACCGAGCAGCGCAACGGTCTCCGCGACCGCCGCGCGGCAGTCGGGATGCACCTCGACGTCCGGGAGCGGCGTCTGCGTCAACACCGCGATCCGCAGCCGGCCCGGATCCCGCCGGACCTGGTCGGCGAAGGTCTCACCCGGCGGCAGGGCGGGCGCCGCGTACGGATCGCCGGGCAGGGTGCCGGCCATCGCGTCCAGCAGCACCGCCGCGTCCGCGACCGTACGGGCCAACGGGCCGGACGTGCTCAGGCCCGTCACGTCGTACAGCAGCGGACCGGCGCTGACCCGGCCGCGGCTCGGCTTGATGCCGTAGAGCCCGCAGAGCGACGACGGGATGCGGATCGACCCGCCGCCGTCGCTGCCGTGCGCGACCGGCGCCAGCCCGCCGGCCACCGCAGCGGCCGCGCCGCCACTGGAGCCCCCCGCCGAGCGCGCGGTGTCCCAGGGGTTGCGGGCCGGCGGGGCGAGCGCGTTCTCGGTGTAGCAAGGCAGCCCGAACTCCGGGGTGTTGGTCTTCCCCAGCATGATCGTGCCGGCCCGGCGCAGCGCGGCGACGACGTGGTCGTCGCCGTCCGGGACGTGGTCGGCCAGCGCGGCCGAACCCATCGTGCAGCGCACCCCGGCGACCCGGTTGAGGTCCTTCACCGGCACCGGGACCCCGTACAGCGGCGGCAGCGTCCGACCCTGGCGGCGGGCCGCGACGACCTCACCCTCGGCCTCCGCGGCCTGCTTGCGGGCGAGTTCCGGGGTGCGGGTGAGGAAAGCGCCCAGCGCGTCGTCCAGCCGGTCGATCCGCGCGAGGTAGTGCTCGGTGAGCTCGACCGGGGACAGCTCCCCGGACCGGATCTCCGCGGCCTGTTCGAGCGCGGTCAGATCGTGCAGTTCGGCCATGGACGTCCACCCTCTCGTCGGGGCCCGTGCGGCCGGTGCCGCACACGCCGGACGGGCCGCGCGCAGACGCGCGCCCTCCGGCGATCAGCCCGTGAACAGTTGTTTCAGTGTGCCGCCCGCCCCGTAAAGGCCCTGGGCGAACGGGACAGCCATCCATGGCCGTGGGCTGCTTCCCACGTGGTCGGCTTTCCCGCCGTGGGGGTTGCTGTTTGCGCCTGGCGGCGCGGGCGTTGTCGGCCGTCCCGCCGTGAGGGTTGTTGTTTGCGCCTGCGGCGCGTTGCCGCTGCGCGGGGCTGTTGGGTGGCGGTGACGGGCCTGCGGGGGTGGTGTGCAGGACTGCTGCGCTTTACGTCCTGC
>NZ_JBJMAB010000023.1:0-122435 GCF_045799175.1 Streptomyces sp. VTCC 41912 | reverse complement strand
CCGGAAGCTAAGCCTTTCAGCGCCGATGGTACTGCAGGGGGGACCCTGTGGGAGAGTAGGACGCCGCCGAACTAAATTTGAGATATGCCCCGCACCGGCAAGGTGCGGGGCATATCTGTTTTTGGGCTTTGTTTTCAGGCCAGTGTATGGGCCTGAAAACAAAGCCCTTTTTGCGTTGTGCGCCGGACGACTTCCGTCGATCCGCCACTGCATGGGAGCGGTAGCCAGGTGCTGGTATTGCAGTAGCCGCTGGTGGGTGGAGGGGAGGGGGCACGGCTGGCCCTGTGTAGCGAGCTGAGTGAGCTGAGGGCTCCGCCTCGTGCCTGGGGTTCCGTTGGGTCACTCGTCTTGAGGGCTGTGAGGCTTCGTATGGAGGGCGGGGGGATAGGGCCCGGTGCCGGTCGCCGGTCGGGAGCGTCGTGCCAAGGGGCTGGTGACGGCGACGGGTGTCAGTGGATGAGGTGTGTGTGTACGTGGATGCCCGTGGGGGGGCCTGGTGGGCCGTGGGGGTGCGGGCTTTACAGGCGGCCGGTGGACTTGAGGGTGAGGTAGGCGTCGGCGAGGTCGGGGGCCAGGTGGGCCGGGGTGGAATCGATGACCGTGATGCCGTGGCGGCGGAGGCGGTCTGCGGTGTGGCGGCGGGCGGCGCGGGTCTGTTCCGCGGCGGCGGCTGCGTAGACGGCCTGGGGGGTGTGGCGGCCGGCGGCCAGTTCTTCGATGCGAGGGTCGGCGACCGCCGCGACGATCAGTTCGTTGCGTTGGGTGAGGGTGGGCAGGAGGGGCAGCAGTGCCTCCTCCATGGGGGCCGTGTCGAGGCCGGTGAAGAGCACGATGAGGGAGCGGCGCGTGGCGTGGCGGTGGATGGTCGCAGCCAGGCCGCGGGCGTCCGCTTCGACGAGTTCGGGTTCCAGGGGAGCCAGGGCGTCGGTGAGGGCCGGGAGGAGGTCGCGGGAGGTGCGGCCTTGTACGGAGGCGCGGATCCGGCGGTCGTAGGCCAGGAGGTCGACGCGGTCGCCGGCACGGGCGGCGAGGGCCGCGAGGAGCAGGGCGGCGTCCATGGAGGCGTCGAGGCGGGGGGTGTCGCCGACGCGGCCGGCCGAGGTACGGCCGGTCTCCAGGACGAGGAGGATGCGTCGGTCGCGTTCGGGGCGCCAGGTGCGGACGGCGACGGTTTGCTGGCGGGCGGTGGCGCGCCAGTCGATGGAGCGGGTGTCGTCGCCGGGGGTGTAGTCGCGGAGGCTGTCGAATTCGGTGCCCTCGCCGCGGGTGAGGATGCTCGTACGGCCGTCGAGTTCGCGGAGCCGGGCGAGTTTGGCGGGGAGGTGCTTCCGGCTCGCGAAGGGCGGCAGGACGCGCAGGGTCCAGGGGACGTGGTGGTTGCCTTGGCGTGCGGCCAGGCCGAGTGGGCCGTAGGAGCGGACCGTGACGCGGACGGCATGGTGGTCGCCGCGGCGGGTCGGGTGGAGCGTCGTGGTCAGGCGGCGGCGTTCCCCGGCAGGGACGTTGAGGGCGTGGCGGGATGCCGGGATGTCGTCGCCGGGCTGGAAGGAGCTGGGGGGCCAGGCGTCGCGGAGTTGGGCGCGGAGCGGGCGCCGGCTCGGGTTGGTGACGGTGAGGTGGATGTGGGCTTCACCTGTTAGTCGAACGCTTGTGTCACCGCTTCGGGTGAAAAGGAGCTTTCGCACTGGCGCGGCGAGTGCGACATCGCACAAGATTGCTAGCAGCAGCACGAGTTGAACGGTGAGTATCCCGAGCCAGCTGGGCAGCGCGAAGCCCACGACCAGGGCTCCGAGCGCGGAGATGAGGGCGGTGCGTCCGGTGAGGGCCACGGTCTTGCCTCAGCGGGGGACGGGGAGATGAGCGAGCACGGCGTTGATCACGGAGTCAGCAGTGACTCCTTCCATCTCGGCCTCGGGCCGAAGGTGTATGCGGTGCCGGAGGGTGGGGAGCGCCAGGGCCTTGACGTCGTCGGGCGTGACGTAGTCGCGACCGGTGAGCCAGGCCCAGGCACGTGAGGTCGAGAGCAGAGCGGTGGCTCCTCGGGGGGAGACGCCGAGGGAGAGCGAGGGGGATTCACGAGTGGCACGGCAGATATCGACGATGTAGCCGGTGACCTCGGGTGAGACGGCGGTCTCGGCGACCGCGGCCCGGGCGGCATCGAGGTCGGCGGCGGAAGCGACGGGGCGGAGACCTGCGGCGTTGAGGTCGCGCGGGCTGAAGCCGGCCGCGTGCCGGTTGAGGATGTCGATCTCGTCCTGGCGGGCGGGTAGGGGCACCGTCAGCTTGAGCAGGAAGCGGTCGAGCTGCGCCTCGGGGAGGGGGTACGTGCCCTCGTACTCCGTGGGGTTCTGGGTGGCAGCGACCAGGAACGGCTCGGGGAGCGGACGGGGCGTGCCGTCGACGGTCACCTGGCGTTCTTCCATCGCTTCGAGCAGGGACGCCTGGGTCTTGGGCGGCGTGCGGTTGATCTCGTCGGCGAGCAGGAGGTTGGTGAAGACCGGGCCGGGCTGGAAGGAGAACTCGGCGTTGCGGGTGTCGTAGACCAGCGAACCGGTGACGTCACTGGGCATCAGATCGGGGGTGAACTGGACGCGCTTGGTGTCGAGTTCGAGGACCGTGGACAAGGCGCGCACGAGCAGGGTCTTGGCGACGCCGGGGACTCCTTCGAGGAGTACGTGACCGCGGCAGAGCAGTGCGACGACCAGACCGGTGACGGCGGGGTCCTGGCCTACCACGGCCTTGGCTATCTCGGTGCGCAGTTCCTCAAGGGAGGCTCGGGCGCTGTCAGCGGTCGGGGTGCTCACGGGGGGCAT
Source organism: Streptomyces sp. VTCC 41912 (assembly GCF_045799175.1). NCBI lineage: Bacteria > Bacillati > Actinomycetota > Actinomycetes > Kitasatosporales > Streptomycetaceae > Streptomyces > Streptomyces sp. VTCC 41912. Next base: position 119,622 of record NZ_JBJMAB010000023.1, on the reverse strand, counting down.
GCCTCTCTTGGGAAACGATCGAGTTTTCAAGCGCGTCGAGTTGGTCGGCGAGGTGCACCAGGGCCTTGTCGTCCGCCGGGGTCGGGCCGAAGAGCAGGGCCTGGAGGTCGGTCGTGGCCAGCAGGGAGGCGGCCACGTGGGCGCGGACGGCGGGGAGGAAGAGGTCCGGGTCGTGGGCGTGTGCGGAGGGCACGCCGAGGAGGGGGGCGAGCCGGGTGCGGGTCGCCGTGCGCAGAACGGCGGAGGCCCGGTCGCGGGCATGGGCCTGCGCGTAGAGGCGGGCATGTCCCTCGGTGGTCTCGGCGGCCGGCACGGATACCGGGAGCCGCTCGGGCACCAGGGGGCCGAGGCGGCGGGCGCGCCAGAGGGCCGCGCAGCCGGCGGCGAGGGCGAGTTGGAGCAGGGCCCAGCGCCAGCCGGCGGGAAGGAGAGCGAAGAAGCCGGGCTGAGCGTCCGGGGCGGTGGCGGAGGAATCGCTGACGGAGGGGAGGTACCAGACCAGATGCTTGTGCGCACCGAGGAGTTGGAGGGCCAGCGAGGCGTTGCCCTGGTCCGCGAGGCGGTAGTTGTAGAGGAAATCGGCGGAGCCCAGCAGGACGGTGTCGCGGTCCGGGTGGGCGGCCGGGATGCGCAGCAGGGTGGGGGCGCCGCCGGCTTCGTAGCAGCGGTCGGCGGTGGTGGCGGACGTGGTGTAACGGATGCCGCCCAGGAGGACGTCGCCCGCGCGGCGGGCGGCCGGCAGCGAACAACCCGGCGAACGGGCGGCGTTGCTGATCTGGGGATCGGCCTGGACGCCGGGTGCGAAGAGCTCCAGCGAAGCGGTGCCGGGTGCGAGCAGGACGGTGCGACCGGGGGTGCGGGCCGTCGCGGCGCGGAGGTCGGTCAGCTGATCGGGGGTCAGCACGTCGGGGGTGGAGACGAGGAGCGTGGTCTGCGGGCCGGCCGCGGCAGCCGCCTCGTCGGCGGTGGTCACGACCCGGGTGGTGACGCCGTGGGCGGCGAGGAGTTGGGCGAGGGCACGGCTGCCGGTACGGTCCGCGGAGCGCGGGTCGAGCCGTCCGTGCTGCTCGCCGGACTGCAGGGCGGCGAGGGTCAGTCCGCCGATGACGAGCAGCAGCAGTCCCAGCAGGACGGCTCGGGAGCGGGCCCAGAGGCGGCGTGCGGTGTGGCCGGGCACGGCGGTGGCGGTGGTGGCCGTCGTCATCCGGGGCTCCCGGTCGGGGTGGCGGCCAGGTGGGGCTTGGCGCGTTGCAGCTCGGTGTCGAGAGTGCTCAGGAGGGCGTATGCCCGATCCGTTCCGGGGCGGCCGCCGTATGCGACGTCGTCGAAGGTGCGGGCGGCCGCGCGGAGTTGTCCGGCGTGCGCGGGCAGGACCAGGCCGGCTTCGGTGGCGGCCTCGTCGGCGGTCCGGCCGGGGCCCGGGGCGAGCAGGGCGCGTTCTTCGAGGCCGAGGACGATGGCGCGCATGCGGTCCTGGATCGCTTCGTTCCAGCGGCCCTGGGCCGCGTGCTGTTCGGCGGCCGTGCGGTGTTCGGCGGCGGTCCGGGGCACGTCGGAGAAGAGGGTGCCCCGGGTGGTCGGGGTGCGGCGTACCGCACCCAGTCGCAGCCGGAGGGCGAGGATCACCAGCAGCACGAACACGGCGATGGCGATGAGCCCGGCCCAGCCGCCCGGAGTGGCGCCGGAGGCCGCATGGAAGAGTTCCCCGATGCGGTCCCAGAGCCAATCCAGGGCGCGCTGGATCAGGTTCGGGTCGTGCTGGTGGTACCGGGGATCGGACAGTTCGCGCTCCGCTGCCTCGTGGGCGGGGACACGTGGGATCCGGACCGGTATGTCGTCGTCGGAACGCGCGGTGAGACGTGCGAGCGCGGCGATCTTCCCCCCTGTGGTCACCGCATCAGCTTCCCGGTGCGGTGTCGCTCGGGCGCGGGCCGGGGACGCCGGGTGCGGCATCCGTGGGTGCGCCGGGAGCGTCCGGAGCCTGGGCGGCGGCAGGCTCGGACTGCTCCGGTCCTGCGTCCGTCGTCGCGGTTTCCTGGGTCTTCGTCAGCTGAATCCTCGTTGCCTGAGGACCTGTCGCCTGAGGGTCCGTGGCCTGGGAGACTGTCGGCTCTGTCGGCTCCGCCGGCTTGGCGGGAGACGTGCCGGACGGGGCGTCAGCGGTGTTCTCGGCACCGGCGTTTGCCTCGGGGGCGGTCCTCGGGGCCGGGGTGGTGGTGCCGGCGGCCGGGTGCGTGGCGGGAGCTTCGGGGGCGTAGCCGGGGAGACCGGCGGCGCGGGCGAGTTCGAGGTCGAGGGCCTCGCGACGGATGCGCTGGTCGACGTAGAGCAGCACGGTGACCCCGGCGCTGATCGGGAAGGTGATCGCGGAGCTGATGACCGAGCCGATGCCCAGCACGATGAGGAAAGGCCAGCCGGTCGAGGCGTTGGCGCCGCTCGCCCAGTCCACGAGGTTCTCGCCGCCTATCAGGAAGGCGACGAAGGTGGCCGGGATCTGGATGATGAATTGGACGATGACGATCAGCAGGTAGGCGAGGAGCTGAATGCCCAGCACCCGCCACCAGGCACCGCGGACGAGCTTGGCGGAGCGCCGCATGGAGGCCATGACGCCCTGCTTCTCCAGCATCAGAGCGGGGGAGGCGAGGCTGAAGCGGACCCACAGCCAGATGCTCACGACGCCGCCGGCGAACAGGCCGAGCAGGACGAGGAGGAGACCGAGGTCGACAGGGCCCGTGCCGGTGACGATGAAGCCCGGGGTCATGGCGACCGCGAAGATGACGAAGAGCATCAGCGGCAACAGCAGCAGCAGACCGAGCAGGCGGGGGAGCTGGCCGCGGGCGTCGCTCCAGGCCTCCCCGGCGGTCACCGAGCGGCCCAGGACGGCGCGGCTGACGACCATGGTCAGCATGCCGGTGGCGATGATCGTGGCGAGCAGCCCGATGATCGTGGTGATGGTGGTGCCGGCGAGGGAGGTCGCCGCATCGTTCATGATCTCCCGCAGCGGGGGAGCGGCGCCGTCTTCGGGGGCCAGCTGACGGGTGGAGTTGGGGAGCCACAGGCCGGAGACGAGCGTGACCGTGGTCTGCGAGACGAGCGCGACGATCAGCGAGACGCCGAGCACGGTGCGCCAGTGGGTGCGCATGGTGGCGATGGCGCCGTCGAGGAGCTCGCCGACACCGAGCGGACGCAGCGGGATGACCCCCGGCTTGGCGGCCTGCGGCACGCCGCCCCAGCCGCCGCCCCAACCGGAACCGCCGCCCCAGGCACCCTGGTTGCCGGCGCCCGGCGGAGCGGTCCAACCACCCGGTGCCGCGCCGGACGAGGCGCGGGTGCGGTCACCGGTGCCCTCCTGGGCGTTGCGGCCGCCCGGCCCGCTCTGGCCGGGGGCGCCGGCCGGGGCCGTCCACTGGCCCGGCGGCGGCTGGTCGCTGGACCAGTTCGGCGGGGTCGGCTGCCGGGACGCGTCGGGACGGTCCTCCGGAGCGGGCGATGCGGCGGGCTGCTCCGAGGTGCCGCGGCCCGGCTCGTCGGAGGGGGCGGATCCGGGCGAAGCCCAGCCCGGAGAGTTGTTCATCGTCGCTCCTTCTTGCTGCCCGTCCGCCGAGGCGGTCGGGGTCCGGGGTCCGCGGTGCCGTTCATCGTGTCATGGCCGGTGGCGCTCTGTACCCGGGCCCTGAGAGGAAGGGGACCTTCTGTTCGGTGGGGGATCGGCGGCAGACTGAGGGAATGGCTGATCGGCACGAGGTATCGGAGGCGGGCGCCGTGTCGCCCGCGGTCCCGTCGTTGCGCTGGGGGGAGTTGCCCGAGGGCCCGGTGGTGGTCCTGCTCGACCAGACCCGGCTCCCGGCAGAGGAGGTCGAGCTGGTCTGCACGGACGTCCCGGCGTTGGTGCAGGCGATCCAGACGCTGGCGGTGCGAGGGGCGCCGCTGTTGGGCATCGCGGGCGCGTACGGCATCGCGCTGGCCGCTGCGCGGGGATTCGACGTCGAGGAGGCGGCGGCCGTCCTGGCGGGCGCCCGGCCGACCGCGGTCAACCTCGGCTACGGCGTCCGGCGCGCGGCTGAGGCGTACCGCGGCGCGGTGGCCGGTGGCGCCGGTCCGCAGGAGGCGGCGGCCGCCGCCCTGGCCGAGGCGCGGGCCGTCCACGCGGAGGACGTCGAGGCCAGCGCGCGCATGGCGGAGCGCGGTCTGGAACTGCTGGGCGAACTGCTGCCGGGCGGCGGGCACCGCATCCTCACGCACTGCAACACCGGCGCCCTGGTCTCCGGAGGCGAGGGCACCGCCCTGGCCGTGGCGCTGGCGGCGCACCGGGCCGGCGAGCTGCGGCGGCTATGGGTGGACGAGACCCGGCCCCTGTTGCAGGGGGCGCGGCTGACCGCGTACGAGGCGGCGCGGGCCGGGATGGCGTACGCGGTGCTGGCGGACGGTGCCGCCGGTTCGCTGTTCGCGGCCGGTGAGGTGGACGCGGTGCTCATCGGGGCGGACCGGATCGCGGCGGACGGCGCGGTCGCCAACAAGATCGGCAGCTATCCGTTGGCGGTGCTCGCCCGCTACCACCACGTTCCGTTCGTGGTCGTCGCGCCGACCAGCACGGTGGACCTGGCGACGGCGGACGGCGCCGCCATCGAGGTGGAGCAGCGGCCGGGCCGCGAAGTGACGGAGTTCTCGTTGCCGCATCGGCAGGGCGCGGGTGCGGCGCCCGGGACCGGGGTCGCCGTGGCGCCGCTGGGCTCGCTGGCCTACAACCCGGCCTTCGACGTCACGCCCGCCGAGCTGGTGACGGCGATCGTGACGGAGGCCGGAGTGGTGTCGCCGGTGACCCGCGAGCGGTTGGCGGACGTGTGTTCCGTCTCACGATGGAGAAAGTCACGATCAGGTAATGGGATGATGGCCGAATGAAGGGACGCGTCTTGGTCGTCGACGACGACACCGCACTGGCAGAGATGCTCGGCATCGTGCTGCGCGGCGAGGGCTTTGAACCGTCGTTCGTGTCGGACGGCGACAAGGCGCTCGCTGCGTTCCGCGAGACCAAGCCCGATCTTGTGCTGCTCGACCTGATGCTGCCCGGACGGGACGGCATCGAGGTGTGCCGGCTGATCCGGGCCGAGTCGGGCGTGCCGATCGTCATGCTGACCGCGAAGAGCGACACGGTGGACGTTGTCGTCGGCCTCGAATCGGGTGCGGACGACTACGTCGTCAAGCCGTTCAAGCCCAAGGAACTGGTCGCCCGGATCCGGGCGCGGCTGCGGCGCTCGGAGGAGCCGGCGCCCGAGCAGTTGGCCATCGGTGACCTGGTCATCGACGTGGCCGGGCACTCCGTGAAGCGGGACGGGCAGTCGATCGCGCTGACCCCGCTGGAGTTCGACCTGCTGGTGGCGCTGGCCCGCAAGCCGTGGCAGGTGTTCACCCGCGAGGTGCTGCTGGAGCAGGTCTGGGGCTACCGGCACGCCGCGGACACCCGGCTCGTCAACGTCCACGTGCAGCGGCTGCGTTCCAAGGTCGAGCGGGACCCGGAGCGCCCGGAGATCGTGGTGACCGTGCGCGGCGTCGGCTACAAGGCCGGACCCAGCTGAGATGACCCGGGACGGTTCGACCCCGGAGGGACAGCGGGGGCGCACCGTCGACCCGGTGGGCAAAATGTCCTTTTCGGACCGCGTGGCGGCGCGCCTGCTGCGCGGCGGACAACTACTGCCCGACGGCGCGGTGAGCGGCCCCGTCCACCCCCTGCTGCGACTCTTCAGCCGGTGGGTGCGACGGCCGCTGCTGCCCGCGCTGCGACTGTGGCGCCGCAACATCCAGCTGCGCGTGGTCGCCACCACCCTGCTGATGTCGCTGGCGGTGGTGCTGCTGCTCGGCGTCGTCGTCGTCGGGCAGGTCCGCAACGGACTGCTCACCGCCAAGGCCCAGGCCGCCCAGAGCCAGGCCGTCGGAGGCTTCGAGGTCGCCCGGAAACTCGCCGACGGCGGCGACGACAACCGCACCGACGACAACAGCCGCACCGCCAGCCGCGGTTCCCAGGACTCCGCGACCTGGTTGACCAGCCTGGTCGAGCAGCTCGCCAGTGGCGGCCAGGGCGTCTTCTCGGTCGTCGCGCTCAGCTCCGACACCGACGAGCCGTTCGGCGACTCCACCCCCGGAACCCGCGGCCCGCGCGCCTCCGGGGACGTCGACCCCGAACGCAGCGTCCCGTCCGAGCTGCGCCGGAAGCTGGACAGCAAGTCCGGCACGTTCCGCCAGTACACCCAGATCAAACGCACCGGGTCCAACGACGGCGTGCCCGCGCTGATCATCGGCAAGCGCCTCAACGACATCAACGGCAACCAGTACCAGCTGTACTACCTCTTCCCGTTCAGTCAGGAAGCGGAGTCCCTCAAGCTCGTCACCGGGACGCTGGCGACCGCCGGGGTGTTCGTCGTGATCCTGCTCGGCGCCATCGCCTGGCTGGTGGTGCGGCAGGTCGTCACGCCCGTGCGGATGGCCGCCGGGATCTCCGAGCGGCTGGCCGCCGGCCTCCTCCAGGAGCGGATGAAGGTCACCGGCGAGGACGACTTCGCCCGGCTCGGCGAGTCCTTCAACAAGATGGCCCAGAACCTCCAACTCAAGATCCAACAGTTGGAGGACCTGTCCCGGATGCAGCGCCGGTTCGTCTCCGACGTCTCGCACGAACTGCGCACCCCGCTCACCACCGTGCGGATGGCCGCCGACGTGATCCACGAGGTGCGGGACGAGTTCGACCCGGTCACCGCACGCTCCGCGGAACTGCTGCGCGGCCAACTCGACCGCTTCGAGTCGCTGCTCGCCGAACTCCTGGAGATCAGCCGGTTCGACGCCGGCGCGGCGGCCCTGGAAGCCGAACCGGTCGATCTGCGCGACGTCGTCCACCGCGTCATCGAGGGCGCCGAACCGCTCGCCGAACGCAAGGGCAGCCGGCTCGTGGTGCGCGGCGGCGACCACCCCGTCATGGCCGAGGCCGACCCCCGCCGGGTGGAGCGCATCCTGCGCAACCTCGTCGTCAACGCCGTCGAGCACGGCGAGGGCCGCGACGTCGTGATCCGGCTCGCGTCCGCCGGCGGCCGCAGCGACGGCGCGGTCGGCGTCGCGGTCCGCGACTACGGCGTCGGCCTCAAGCCCGGTGAGGCGACCCGGGTCTTCAACCGCTTCTGGCGCGCCGACCCGGCGCGGGCCCGCACGACCGGCGGCACCGGCCTCGGCCTGTCCATCGCCATCGAGGACGCCCGGCTGCACGGCGGCTGGCTGCAGGCGTGGGGCGAGCCCGGCGGCGGCTCCCAGTTCCGGCTCACGCTGCCCCGTACGGCCGGCGAGACGCTGCGCGGCTCCCCGATCCCCCTGGAACCCGAGGACTCCCGGCGCAACCGCGGCCTGGACGCCGACGGCCGCCCCCGCACCGCCGCGGGCCGCCCGACGCCCACCGTCCCGGCGCAGCCCCGCCCCGGCGCCGCCAAGGCCCCGGCCCGGCCCACGACACCCCCCAATGCCAGCTCGCGCGCAGTGCCCCACCAGGCCACCGCCGACCGGCCCGAGGAAACGGGCGACGACGCCGGCCACCACGCCGGGCCACCGGTCCACGCCCCACCGGGCACGCCCCCGACCACCGACCCGGGCGGGCCCGACGGCCCGACCACCGACGACACGGACCACAGGACCGAACGCGACGCGGAGCGGGAAGGCGGACGGCGTGGGCGCTGAACACGAAGACGAGCGCACGGCACGCAGCCCGCGGCTGCGCCGGCTCGCGCCCAAGGGCGGCCCGGTCGCCCGCACCGGACGCCACGCCGTCCTCCTGGGCTGCGCCGGGGCGCTGTTGGCCGGCTGCGCTTCCATGCCCGACGGCGGCGACGTCACGGCGGTCGACCCCTCCCCGCGCGCCGACGGCGACTCGCAGGTGCGGGTCTACGGCGTGCCGCCGCAGGACGGCGCCCAACCCGCCAACATCGTGCGCAGCTTCCTCGACGCGACCACCAGTGACGAGGCGGACTTCCGCACGGCCCGGATGTACCTCGCCAAGTCGGCGCGGCAGACCTGGCGCCCGTTCCTGGTCACCAACGTCCTCCAGGAGCGGCCGAAGTCCGAGCCGCAGGCCCAGCCCAACCGCGAGGACGCCGACGGCTACACCGTCGCCCTCTCCGGCAGCCAGGTGGCGATGGTCGACGCCAACCACGCCTACACCCCCGAGGAGAAGCCGTACCGCGCGACGATCCACCTCATCAAGGAGGGGGACCAGTGGCGCATCGACCGGCTGCCCGACGGGCTGGTGCTGGGACAGTCCGACTTCCAGCGCATCTACCGCTCCGTCAACAAGTACTACTTCGCGTCCTACAAGTCCGAGTCGGACGACCCCAAGGCCGGTAAGAACGTGCTGGTCGCCGACCCGGTCTACCTGCGGCAGCGGATAAAGCCGATCACCTCCAGCGTGGAGGCCCTGCTGACCGGGCCGACCGACTGGCTGGACCGGGTGACGACGTCGGCGTTCCCGCCCGGCACCCGGCTCGCCGCCCGCGACCTGACGCTGGACGACTCCAACGCCCTACAGGTCAAGCTCAGCAAGCAGGCGGTCAACACCGACACCGCCCAGTGCAAGCGGATGGCCGCGCAACTCTTCTTCACCGTCCAGGACATGACGCGCGCCTCGAAGATCAGCGAGGTCGAACTCCAGGACCCGAGCGGCAACTCGCTGTGCGCACTGACCCAGGACCAGGCCGAACGGGACTTCGCCGCCCCGGGCCACACCGGCACCGCCGGCAAGGAGTACTTCATCGACGCCGAGCACCGCGTCGTCGCGATGTCGGACGCGGCCGGCGAACCAGCCCCGGTCCGCGGCCCGTTCGGCACCGGCAAGACCCCGCTGCGCTCCGTCGCCATCTCGCGCGGGGAGACCACCGCGGCGGGAGTGTCGGCCGACGGCCGCTACCTGTACGTGTCCGGCCTGGAGGACGGCGTCGAACGCAGCGGACCACTGCTGACCAGCGCCAGTACCGCCAAGAGCGCCAACGAGGGCCTGACCGCGCCGAGTTGGGACGGGCTGGGCGACCTGTGGATCGCCGATCGGGACGCGCACCACTCCCGGCTGCTGCGGATGCGCGAGGGCAAGGGCGACCCCGAGGAGGTCGCGGTGCCCGGCCTCGGCCAGCGGCGGATCAAGGCGATCAAGGTGGCCGCGGACGGCATCCGGATCGCGATCCTGGTGGAGGACAAGGGCCGTACGACGCTCCAGCTCGGCCGGGTCGAGCGGGACGGAACGTCCGTGCACCCGACGCTTTCGGTCCAGGAACTCCGCCCCATCGCGCCCCAGTTGGAGGACGTGGTGGCGGCGTCGTGGGCGGGCGGCAGCCGGCTGGTCGTCGTCGGGCGGGAGGCCGGCGGGGTGCAGCAGATGCAGTTCATGGAGACCGACGGCTCGGCGTCCGACGCGCAGACGCTGCCCGGCGTCAACGGGGTCAAGGCGGTCGCGGCCTCGGAGGACGAAACCCGCCCGCTGATCGCGGACGCCACGGAGGGCATAGTCCGGCTGCCTCCGGACTCCAACTGGAAGACGGTGGCCAAGGACGGGACGGCGCCGGTATATCCGGGGTGAACGCGGGCGAGCGGCGCCGACCGGCCCGGGAAGGGCGGGCGGCGCCGGCTCGTGCATGTCTGCCGAGCGGGCGCCAGAGGTGTGCGTTGTGTGGCTGGCCGGGGTGCTCGTAGGGAAGCGGGACGGACCCGCGCCGGTGGGGCGGGGCGCGGGTGGGGCGTCGGGGTCATTGGCGCCCTTTTCGCAGGCGCGCCCGCACGCTCATCCGTGACCTTCTCCGACCCCTCACGAGCATCGGCGCGGAATACTGCCCGCGCGTACCCGCGCCCGCGGCGACCATGACGCGGATGACCATCGACGTCGACGCGCTGACCACCCGCGCCGGCAGTTATCCACAGGGGTGGTCGCCGGCCCCGCGCTACGCGACAGTGGAGTCATGTGGGGGGTGTGGCGAGAGCTGGCGGACCTGGTGCTGCCGGTCGACTGTGCGGGGTGTGGCCAGCCGCGTACGGAGCTGTGTGCGGCGTGCCAGCGGGCGTTGTGGCGGGGCGGACGCGGCGCGGCACGGGTGCGGCCGCGGCCGGTGCCGGCGGGGCTGCCGCGGGTGTGGGCTGGTGCGCCGTACGCCGACGAGGTGCGCGCGGTGCTGCTGGCGCACAAGGAGCGGGGCGCCCTGCGGCTGGCCGCGCCGCTGGGGGCGGTGCTGGCGGGGGCGGTGCGGGGGGTGGGGGGAGGGGGCGGCCCCCTCCTCCTAGTGCCGGTGCCTTCCGCGCGGTGGGCGGTTGCCGGGCGTGGTCACGATCCGGTGCGCAGGATCGCGTTGGCTGCTTCGGCCGAGTTGCGGCGGAGGGGTGTGGCCGTGCGGGTGCTGGCGGGGTTGCGGCAGCGGCGTGTGGTGGTCGATCAAGCGGGGTTGGATGCCCGGCAGCGGCTGGTGAACGTCGCCGGGGCCCTGGAGGTGCCGGGCGCGGTCGGCGGGCTGCTGGCGGGGGCGCCAGTGCTGTTGGTGGACGATCTGGTGACGACGGGGGCCACGCTCGCCGAGGCGGCGCGGGCGGTGCGGGCCGCCGGGGGACGGGTGACGGGGGCCGCGGTGGTGGCGGCCCCCGGCAGTTCTTTCTCTTTCAACAGCCTTTGAGGGGTTCAACGACACCCCTGAGGGGTTCAACGAGAGGTGAAGGGGGCGGAGTCCGGCCAAAGGAGCGGCGGTGTCCGGCCATGCGACGGGAGGCCGGGCCGCCGGGCTGATGGCGCCTTTTCGGATGGGGTGGGCCCTTCGGCCCGCGCGGCAGGCGTGGCTCCGGCCCGTTCGCCGGGCCCTGCCGCGGTGGCCGACGCACGGCGGACCGACGGTCCCGACCCGGCCGGCCGTGCGTCATCTTCGACCGGTTCGCGGTCACGCTCCGGCAGGTTGGTAGCCCTGTGTGATGCCCGCCGGGCGGGGGACGGGGGCGTCGGGCCGTTGACGGGCGGGGGTGGGGCCTTGGGGGGCCGGCGGAGTGCTCGTGCGGACGGCCGGTGAAGGGGAACCGGCCGGGTCGGCTGGTCGTTGCTGGTAGTAAGCGCCGAATTTCACTCAAACGGAGCTGGGCGTGCTGAGGGGGTGCCGACACCCGTCCAGTAGAGCTATGTTCGGTTGTGAGGACTTGGCGGACGCTTTGCCTCCGATGTCGTGTTGCATGCTTTTCAGGGTTTTTCGGCGATTCTGAAAACGTGGGAATGGAGATCTCACCCCTGGGGGAGGAGGAGGTGAACGTCGCCAGTCCGAGGCTCCGGCACCCACCGGGGCCTGGTGCAAGAAGGAGCTGCTCCGCTTGCTGAGCGGGGCGATCCGGGAACGGAGTTCTGCGTGGACATCGTCGTCAAGGGCCGCAAGACCGAGGTGCCCGAGCGGTTCCGCAAGCACGTGGCCGAGAAGCTGAAGCTGGACAAGGTCCAGAAGCTCGACGGCAAGGTGATCAGCCTGGACGTCGAGGTGTCCAAGGAGCCCAACCCGCGGCAGGCCGACCGTTCCGACCGAGTGGAGATCACCCTCCGCTCCCGTGGTCCGGTGGTCCGGGCCGAGGCGGCCGCAGCCGACCCGTACGCAGCGCTGGACCTGGCAACGGCCAAGTTGGAGGCGCGCCTGCGGAAGGAGCACGACAAGCGCCACTCGCGCCGTGGCAACGGGCGCATCCCCGCGAGTGAGGTCGCGGTCACCGTCCCCGACGCGGCACGGCTGAACGGCCACGGCCTGACGGCCGCGGAGGAGGCCGCGCAGCAGGACAAGGTGCCGACCACCCGGATGGGATCGCTGGAGATCCAGGGCGAAGGGCCCGTGGTCGTCCGCGAGAAGACCCACTCGGCGGCGCCGATGGCGCTCGACCAGGCGCTCTACGAGATGGAGTTGGTCGGACACGACTTCTATCTCTTCGTCGACGCCGAGACCAAGCAGCCGAGTGTCGTCTACCGGCGGCACGCTTACGACTACGGCGTCATCCACTTGAATTCCGACGCGTTCGGAGAGGAATCACCCGGCGGCGCAGGCGGCGCGCTGGGCGGCTGACCCCCACCCGTTCGGTGCCCCCGGCGTACGCCCGGGGGCACCATCGTGCCTGCGGAGGGCTGGAGTTGAAGCCGTATAGTGTTTGTGCCAGCCGGGGAGTATGTGGACGCGAAACGGCGACATGCCGGGGAGACGGTCGTATGGCATTGATCGGGCCGGCCGAAAAGGGCTGTAGTCAACCAGCCTTATATCCAAACTCTGGCCCTTCGGCCGAGTAGTTGACGGGGAGGAATCAATGGGGGACAGTTTCGGGCCCGCACGGGGTGGCGCGGACGGCGACGTCTGCGGTGTGGGGGCCGATGACGGGGACGGTGCCGCGCGCGTGCCGCGCAGGGAGCCGATCCGGGTCCTCGTCGTGGACGACCATGCGCTCTTCCGCCGCGGTCTGGAGATCGTGCTGGCGCAGGAGGAGGACATCCAGGTCGTCGGCGAGGCCGGAGACGGCGCGGAGGCGGTCGACAAGGCCGCGGACCTGCTGCCCGACATCGTGCTGATGGACGTCCGGATGCCCCGCCGCGGCGGGATCGAGGCGTGCACCTCCCTCAAGGAGGTGGCCCCCAGCGCGAAGATCATCATGCTCACGATCAGCGACGAGGAGGCCGACCTCTACGACGCGATCAAGGCCGGCGCCACCGGCTACCTCCTCAAGGAGATCTCCACCGACGAGGTGGCCACCGCGATCCGGGCCGTCGCGGACGGGCAGTCGCAGATCAGCCCGTCGATGGCGTCCAAGCTCCTGACGGAGTTCAAGTCGATGATCCAGCGCACCGACGAGCGTCGTCTGGTGCCGGCGCCCCGGCTCACCGACCGTGAGCTGGAGGTCCTCAAACTCGTTGCCACGGGCATGAACAACCGCGATATCGCCAAGGAGTTGTTCATCTCCGAGAACACCGTGAAGAACCACGTGCGCAACATCCTGGAGAAGCTCCAACTGCATTCCCGGATGGAAGCCGTGGTGTATGCGATGCGGGAGAAGATTCTCGAAATCCGGTGAAGCCGGGGGCCGGGGCCCCCGGAGCGGTGCCGGATTGCCGTGGGATTGCCGGTGGCCGCCGCCGGGCCGGGCCGGACCCGGGCTGGACCGGGGACGGTGGCGGGTCAGGCCGTCGGGTCCTCCGCGGGGCGTTCGCCGTCGGCGCGGGTGAGTTCGGTGCGGAGGGCGGCGGCCAGCTGCGGGTCGTCGCAGCGCTCGACGCGGACGGTGTCGCAGCCCACCCAGGCCGCGGCCTCGTGCAGGGCCCGGGCCATGGGGCCGACGGCCTTGGGGCCCTGGAGCGAGAGTTGGCGGGCGACGAGGGTGCGGCCCTCGCGGGCCGGGTCGACGCGGCCGACCAGCTTCCCGCCGGCGAGCAGGGGCATCGCGAAGTAGCCGTGTATCCGCTGGGGTTTGGGGACGTACGCCTCCAAGCGGTGGGTGAAGCCGAAGATCCGCTCGGTGCGCGGGCGGTCCCAGACGAGGGAGTCGAAGGGGGAGAGCAGGGTCGTGCGGTGCCGGCCGCGGGACGGGGCGGCGAGCGCCGCCGGATCCGCCCAGGCGGGCTTGGCCCAGCCCTCGACCGACACCGGCACCAGTCCGGTGTCCTCGATGACGGCGTCCACCTGCTCGCCCCTGAGGCGGTGGTAGTCGGCGAGGTCCGCGCGGGTGGCCACGCCCATCGCGGCGCCGGCCTGGGCGACCAGGCGCCGCGTGCACGCGGTGTCGTCGAGGTCGTCGTGGAGCAGCGGCTCGGGGACGGCGCGCTCGGCGAGGTCGTAGACCCGCTTCCAGCCGCGGCGTTCGGTGCAGACCACGTCGCCGGTGTCCAGCAGCCACTCCACGGCGATCTTGGTCTCGGACCAGTCCCACCACTCGCCGCCGTTGCGACCGCCGCCCAGTTGGGAGGTGGTGAGCGGGCCGTCGGCCCGGAGGCGGTCCAGGACGGCGGCGCAGGAGCGCGCGGAGTCCTTCATGACGTGCCAGCGGTGGCCCTTGGCGCGCCGGGCGCGGCGGCGGAAGGCGAAGAGCGGCCACTCCTCGATGGGCAGGATGCAGGCGGCGTGCGACCAGTACTCGAAGCTGTGCGGTCGGGCCGGGGAGTCGCCCTCGGGGGTCGCCGACCAGTAGGCGCTCTCGACGGCGGTGCGGCCGACCGCGCCGAGGCGGGCGTAGGGGACGAGCTCGTGGGAGCGGGCCAGCACGGAGATGGTGTCGAGCTGGACGGCGCCGAGGTGGCGCAGCATGCCGCGGACGCCGGCCCGGCGGTCCGGTGCCCCGAGCAGGCCCTGCGCCCGCAGCGCCAGTCGCCGGGCGTCGTCGGCGGACAGGTCGGTCACGGGGCGTGGTGCGGGCTGGCGCTGCGTCACTCCGGTCATGGCGCACAGCGTAGGGGCGGCCACTGACAACGCTCCCGCGGTCGGGCGTTTCCGCAGGCCGGGCGGTTCCGGGGGGTCAGCGCGGGTGCGGGAGGTACGGCGTGGGGTCCGGCAGCGGCAGGGCGGTCGAGCCGACGGGGGCGGGTTCGCGGGGCAGGTCGGACGGCAGGAGGGAGCCGATCCACACGTCCCGGCGGGTGCCCTCGTGCACCAGCTTGGCGCGCAGGGTGCCCTCCCGTTGGAAGCCGACCTTGCGGGCGACGGCCCAGGAGCCTTCGTTGCCGGCCTCGGCGAGCCATTCCAGGCGTTCCACGCCCAGCTCGCGGAAGGCCCAGCGGGCCACGGTGTCGGCCGCTTCCGCGGTGTAGCCGTTGCCGCGCTGTGCCTTGGCGGTCCAGTAGCCGAGTTCCGCCTGCCGCTCCGTGGTGCGCAGCTGGTCGAGGCGGAGCAGGGCCATGGAGCCGACCAGGGCCCCGTCGGTGCGGGCGACCACGGCGAAGGTGTAGCCGGTGTCGTCGCGCCAGCCGTCGGGGGCGAGCGCGCCGACGAACCGTTCCGCGTCGGCCGGGCCGTAGGGCGAGGGGACCGCGGTCCAGCGGGGGATGTCGGGGTCCTGACAGGCGGCGAGCACCGCGGGCACGTCGGAGGGCTCGAAGGGGCGCAGCAGGAGGCGGTCGGTGGTGAGCGTGACGGGCATCATGGGGCGAGTCTGCTGCGCCGGGCGGGACGCCGCGAGCCGTTTTCGTGGTGTTTCCGGACCATCGCGGCGGAGGGGGCGCGGGTGCCTTTCGGGGCCGAGTGCGGTCGGGATCACCGTCGTTCGGCGGAAACTTTCCCGGCACCTTCTCGTGGGCTCGTGCGTTGACGTGGCAAGGGGTCGGCGGGCTCGGCTGCGGCGGACCTCCCGGCCGGACAGCGTCCTCCTTTACGATGGCCGTTGCGGCGGGGCCTGCCCCCTGGAAACATGCCGCGCCCGCGCACTCGACCGTGCAGGCCCGACCGGCAAGGAGACCAGCCCAAGTGTCCGTCTTGACGAAGATCATGCGTGCAGGCGAAGGAAAGATCCTGCGCAAGCTGCACCGCATCGCGGGCCAGGTGAACTCCATCGAGGAGGACTTCGCGGCCCTCTCCGACGCCGAGCTGAGGGCGCTCACCGACGAGTACAAGCAGCGCTACGCCGACGGCGAGAGCCTCGACGACCTGCTGCCCGAGGCGTTCGCTACGGTCCGCGAGGCCGCCAAGCGGGTCCTCGGCCAGCGGCACTACGACGTGCAGCTGATGGGCGGTGCGGCCCTGCACCTCGGTTTCGTCGCGGAGATGAAGACCGGTGAGGGCAAGACCCTGGTGGGTACCCTCCCGGCGTATCTGAACGCGCTGTCCGGCAAGGGCGTCCACCTGATCACGGTCAACGACTACCTCGCCGAGCGCGACTCGGAAATGATGGGTCGGGTCCACAAGTTCCTGGGCCTGAGCGTGGGCTGCATCCTGGCCGACATGACGCCGGCGCAGCGCCGCGAGCAGTACGGCTGCGACATCACCTACGGCACCAACAACGAGTTCGGCTTCGACTACCTGCGCGACAACATGGCCTGGTCGCGGGACGAACTGGTCCAGCGCGGCCACAACTTCGCGATCGTCGACGAGGTCGACTCGATCCTGGTGGACGAGGCCCGTACGCCGCTGATCATCTCGGGTCCGGCGGACTCGGCCACCAAGTGGTACGGCGACTTCGCCAAGTTGGTGCAGCGCCTCAAGCGGGGCGAGCCGGCCAACCCGCAGCGCGGCGTGGAGGAGACCGGTGACTACGACGTCGACGAGAAGAAGCGCACCGTCGGCATTCACGAGTCCGGCGTCGGCAAGGTCGAGGACTGGCTGGGCATCGACAACCTGTACGAGTCGGTCAACACGCCGCTGGTCGGGTACCTCAACAACGCGATCAAGGCCAAGGAGCTGTTCAAGCTCGACAAGGACTACGTCGTCATCGACGGCGAGGTCATGATCGTCGACGAGCACACCGGCCGCATCCTCGCCGGTCGCCGCTACAACGAGGGCATGCACCAGGCCATCGAGGCGAAGGAGGGGGTGGAGATCAAGGACGAGAACCAGACGCTCGCCACGATCACCCTCCAGAACTTCTTCCGCCTCTACGGCAAGCTCTCCGGCATGACCGGTACGGCCATGACCGAGGCCGCGGAGTTCCACCAGATCTACAAGCTCGGCGTCGTCCCGATCCCGACGAACCGGCCGATGGTCCGCAAGGACCAGGCGGACCTGATCTACCGCACCGAGCCCGCGAAGTTCGACGCGGTCGTCGAGGACATCGCGGACAAGCACGGCAAGGGGCAGCCGATCCTGGTCGGCACCACCTCGGTCGAGAAGTCCGAGTACCTCTCGCAGCAGCTCAGGAACCGCGGCATCGCCCACGAGGTCCTCAACGCCAAGCAGCACGACCGGGAGGCGACGATCGTCGCCCAGGCGGGCCGCAAGGGCGCGGTGACGGTCGCCACCAACATGGCCGGCCGCGGTACGGACATCAAGCTCGGCGGCAACCCCGACGACCTCGCCGAGACCGAGCTGCGCCAGGCCGGGCTGGACCCGGTCGAGCACGTGGAGGAGTGGGCGGCCGCGCTGCCCGCCGCCCTGGAGCGCGCCGAGGCGGCCGTCAAGGCGGAGTTCGAGGAGGTCAAGGAGCTCGGCGGGCTCTACGTCCTGGGCACCGAGCGGCACGAGTCGCGGCGCATCGACAACCAGCTGCGCGGTCGTTCCGGCCGACAGGGCGACCCGGGCGAGTCGCGGTTCTACCTCTCCCTGGGCGACGACCTGATGCGGCTGTTCAAGGCCCAGATGGTCGAGCGGGTCATGGCGATGGCCAACGTGCCCGACGACGTGCCGATCGAGAACAAGATGGTGACGCGGGCGATCGCGTCCGCCCAGTCGCAGGTCGAGCAGCAGAACTTCGAGACCCGCAAGAACGTCCTGAAGTACGACGAGGTCCTCAACCGCCAGCGCGAGGTCATCTACGGCGAGCGCCGGCGGGTCCTGGAGGGCGAGGACCTCCAGGACCAGATCAAGCACTTCATGGAAGACACGATCGACGCCTACATCCAGGCGGAGACCGTCGAGGGCTTCGCGGAGGAGTGGGACCTGGACCGCCTGTGGGGCGCGTTCAAGCAGCTCTACCCGGTCAAGGTGACCATCGAGGAGCTGGAGGAGGAGGTCGGCGACCGCGCGGGCCTGACCTCCGAGTTCATCGCCGACGCCATCAAGGACGACATCCACGAGCAGTACGCGGCCCGCGAGGAGCAGCTCGGCTCGGAGATCATGCGGGAGCTGGAGCGCCGCGTGGTCCTGTCGGTCCTGGACCGCAAGTGGCGTGAGCACCTCTACGAGATGGACTACCTCCAGGAGGGCATCGGCCTGCGGGCGATGGCCCAGAAGGACCCGCTGGTCGAGTACCAGCGCGAGGGCTTCGACATGTTCACCGCGATGATGGAGGGCATCAAGGAGGAGTCCGTCGGCTACCTGTTCAACCTGGAGGTCCAGGTGGAGCAGCAGGTCGAGGAGGTTCCGGTGGAGGAGTCCGCGGACGTCGCCGAGGAGGCCGTCCCGGCGGCGGCCGGTGCGGGACGTCCGGAGATCCACGCCAAGGGCCTGGAGGCGCCGCAGCGGCCCGACCGGCTGCACTTCACCGCGCCGAAGGTCGACGGTGACGGCAGCGTCGTCGAGGGCGACTTCGTCAGCGACGCGGACGGCGAGGGTCCGGCCCGTTCGGAGGCCGACGGGCTGACGCGTGCGGAGCGGCGCAAGGCGCAGAAGAGCGCGGGGCGCCGCCGCAAGAAGTGAGCCGCATGAGGTGAGCGGTCCGCTCCGCGGTGCGGAGGCGGAAGTGGAGGGCGTCCCGGCCGTGAGCGGCCGGGGCGCCCTCTTCGCGTGCGGTGGCTAGGGGACGGGGCCGAGGTCGAGGGCGGCGCAGCGCCAGCGGGCGTCGCCGCCGCGTTCCAGGCGGAACGCCAGGGCGCGCAGGCGGGCGCCGGTGGTGATGCGGGCGAACGCCTCGATGACGCCGTCGCGGGGGCGGCACAGGCCGCAGGCGTGCAGGGCCGGGACGGGGGCGCGCAGGCCGGGGGCGAGGTACGGGCGCAGGGGCGACAGCGGGGCGAGTTCGGCGAGCCGGTCGTAGGCCGCGGGCAGGGCGTGGCCGAGGAGGGCGTGCACGGGGCGTTGGCCGCTCAGGGCGAGCAGGAGTTGGTGGGCGAACCACAGGTGCGGGCGGTTCTCCAGGGCGCGGTGCCGGGCGCCGGGGGTGGGCAGCGGGGTGTCCCGGGTGGCGGTCGGGCGGCGCTGCGTGGGGGTGCGGGTGAGGTGTGGGGTGCGGGTGGGGCCGCGGTTGCCGGGGGAGCCGGGGCCGCGGCCGGCGGCGCCGGCCGGGCGGCGGGTGCCGCGGCGGGGTGTGGGTGTGCCGCGGCGCGGTGCGGCGGGCGGGGGTGCCGGCGCGGGCGGGGTGGCCGGCGCGCGGTCGGTGGGGGAGCGGCGCGGGCGGGGAACGGTCGGGGCGGGTGCCGGAGGGGTGGCGGGCGGGTGCGGTGGCGTGCCGTCCGGCCGCGGGGCCGGTTCCGTCGGGGCCGGGCGGGCGCCCGTCGTGGCGCCGGTCGCGGCGGTGTGCTCGCGGGTGGTGTCGGTCATCGCGGTGCCCCCTCGTGCCGGGCCCGGCGTCGTTACCGGGCGGTAGCTCGTGGTGTGGATCTTGTCGG
This sequence comes from Streptomyces sp. VTCC 41912, assembly GCF_045799175.1. Taxonomy (NCBI): domain Bacteria; kingdom Bacillati; phylum Actinomycetota; class Actinomycetes; order Kitasatosporales; family Streptomycetaceae; genus Streptomyces; species Streptomyces sp. VTCC 41912. The sequence continues at coordinate 100,442 of NZ_JBJMAB010000023.1, read as the reverse complement.
TGGGCATCGGGCGCAGCAAGGCGCGCGGGCCGGCCGCACGCGGCGCCAGACATTCACCCGTCCGTGGCGCGCGCCCGGGATCGCGGGCCGGGGCCGGGGCGGTGGAGGGCCGCTGGCCGGGTGCGACGGGAGGCGCCGGGGCGGCACGAAGGGGGACGCACGGCCGTATGCTGGCTGGGCATTGTTCTGGATCTAGCGAGAGCGGCTGTTATGCGTGTCTACGTCCCCCTGACGCTTTCCGGGCTCGCTGCGGCACACCAGAGCGGTGAGCTGGGGACCGGCCCGCTGCTCGCGTACGCCGTCACCCCGGCGCTGCGGGAGTGGTACGTCTCCGACGACATCGAGGAGCTGGAGTACGCGGCGCTGAACCGCGCGGCGCAGGCGTCGCTGCGGCTGCTGGCCGGGCATCCGGAGGTGCCCCGGCGGCGGGTCGTGGTGGCGGTGGACGTGCCGGACCGCAGTGCGGCCGTGGACCCGGACCGGGGGCTGGACCAGTCCGCGCTGGGCGAGGTGCGGATCGCCGGGCCGGTGCCGCTGGCGAAGGCGGCGGCGGTGCACGTGGACGGCGCTGACGCGACCGACGACGTGGCGGCGGCCGCGGCGGCGCTGGGCGCGGCGGACCTCGGCGACGACGACGCGCAGTTCACGGTGGACGGTGCCGAGGACCACGACCTGATGTGGTTCGGGGTGCAGGAGATCCCGCAGTTGCTGGGGTGACGCCCGGCGCGGTGGTCGGAACGCCTGCCCGGCGCCGTTGTCAGTGCCGGCGGGTACCGTCTTTCCATGGCAACTGCGCGGGCGAAGGACCGGGGGGACGGCATGGCGAAGCCCACCGCACACATCGTGTGGGACTGGAACGGCACCCTGTTCCACGACATCGACGCCGTGATCGCGGCGACCAACTCCGCCTTCGCGGAGATCGGCCTGGAGCCGATCACGCTGGAGCGGTACCGCGAGCTGTACTGCGTTCCGGTGCCGCGGTTCTACGAGCGGCTGATGGGGCGGCTGCCGACCGAGGCCGAGTGGCTGGTGATGGACGCCACCTTCCACCGGTACTACACCGAGCACCGGGCGGGCTGCGGCCTCGCCGAGGGAGCCGAGACGCTGCTCGCGTCCTGGCAGGCGGCCGGGCGGAGCCAGTCGATCCTCAGCATGTTCGGCCACGACGAGCTGATACCCCTGGTCCACGACCTGGGCATCGCCTCGCGCTTCGTCCGGGTCGAGGGCCGCACGGGACCGTCCGGGGGTTCGAAGAGCGCGCAGATGGTCCGTCACCTGGCGGCACTGGGGCGCGTCGATCCGGGGCGTACGGTGGTGATCGGGGACGCCGTCGACGATGCGGTGGCCGCCCGTGACGCGGGGGCCCGCGCGGTCCTCTACACCGGCGGTTCGCACAGCCGCAGCAGTCTGACGGCCGCCGGAGTGCCGGTGGTGGACAGTCTCACCGAGGCCGTGCAGGTCGCGGAGGAGATCGCGGCGTAGGGCCGGCCGGTCCCGATCCTCCGGGATGGCCCCGCAGGCCGTTCGCGCTACATACGCCACCCCGGCGCCCCATTGTCCAGAAGGGCCAAGTTAAGGGTGTGGTTTTACGTGCACGGCGCATAACGGGGCAGTTGCCGGGAGAGATAGCCTTGCACCGTGATCAGCGCGATAGTCCGCGGGGGCGGCAAGGCCCCCGCCGAGCGCCCGGGACACCACCGTGACCGGGCGACTGCTGATCGTTGCGGCCGCCAATCCATGTCGACTTCGTCAAAACTCGTCGACGGCGGCTCGGCCTTCCCCCACCGCGGCATAGCGTCGACAGCGACAGGACACCCCGCGTCGTGCTGGCGTTGTGCGGCTTCCACAGCCCTTCCCACGTTTTGCCACAACGTCACGCAACGGCGCGCGACAGGAGCCAGAGGACATGCAGACCAAGCTGGACGAAGCCAAGAACGAGCTGCTCGCGAGGGCCACCCGGGTAGGTGAGAGCAGTCCGGCCGGGGGCAAGCCCCCGGTGCGCGGGCTGGACCCGGACACCCTTGCGGGATACCTCCAGCGCTACTACCTGCACACCGCCCCCGAGGACCTCGCCGACCGCGACCCGGTCGACGTCTTCGGTGCTGCGCTTTCCCACTACCGTCTCGCCGAGCAGCGGCCGCAGGGCACCGCGAATGTGCGGGTGCACACCCCGACCGTCGAGGAGAACGGCTGGACGAGCAGCCACTCCGTCGTCGAGGTGGTCACCGACGACATGCCCTTCCTGGTCGACTCGGTCACCAACGAGCTCTCGCGGCAGGGGCGCGGCATCCACGTCGTGATCCACCCGCAGCTCCTCGTCCGCCGGGACGTCACCGGCAAGCTGATCGAGATCCTCGACGTCAACGGCGAGATGCACGGCGCGGGCGGCGGTCGCAAGGTCGCGGAGCTGCCGCACGACGCGGTCGTCGAGTCCTGGATCCACGTCGAGATCGACCGGGAGACCGACAAGGACGACCTCAAGCAGATCACCGCCGATCTGCTGCGGGTGCTCTCCGACGCCCGCGAGGCCGTCGAGGACTGGGACAAGATGCGTTCCACCGCCCTGCGGATCGCGGAGGAGCTGCCGGCCGAGCCGATCGCCGACGACATCCGCGCGGAGGAGGTCGAGGAGGCCCGGGAGTTGCTGCGCTGGCTCTCCGACGACCACTTCACCTTCCTCGGCTACCGCGAGTACGAGCTGGCCTGCGCGCCCTGCGACGACGGCACGGAAGAGGATGTCCTCACCGCGGTCCCCGGCACCGGCCTGGGCATCCTGCGCTCCGACCCGGCGCACCGCGAGAGCGACGCCGGCCACCCCGTCTCGCCGTCGTTCAACCGGCTGCCGGCGGACGCCCGCGCCAAGGCCCGCGAGCACAAGCTGCTGATCCTCACCAAGGCCAACAGCCGCGCCACCGTCCACCGGCCCTCCTACCTCGACTACGTCGGGGTGAAGAAGTTCGACAAGGCGGGCAACGTCATCGGGGAGCGCCGCTTCCTGGGCCTGTTCTCCTCGGCCGCGTACACCGAGTCCGTCCGCCGGGTGCCGGTGATCCGCCGCAAGGTCGCCGAGGTCCTGGAGGGCGCCGGCTTCACCCCGAACAGCCACGACGGCCGCGACCTGCTCCAGATCCTGGAGACCTACCCGCGCGACGAGCTGTTCCAGATCCCGGCCGACCAGCTGCGGTCCATCGCCACCAGCGTGCTCTACCTCCAAGAGCGCCGACGCCTGCGGCTCTACCTCCGCCAGGACGAGTACGGCCGCTACTACTCCGCCCTCGTCTACCTCCCGCGCGACCGCTACACCACCGCCGTGCGCCTGCGGCTGATCGACATCCTCAAGGAGGAGCTGGGCGGCACCAGCGTCGACTTCACCGCCTGGAACACCGAGTCGGTCCTGTCCCGGCTGCACTTCCTCATCCGGGTCGAGCCCGGCACCGCCCTGTCCGAGCTCACCGACGCGGACGTGGACCGCGTCGAGGCCCGGCTGGTGGAGGCCGCGCGCTCCTGGGCCGACGGCTTCGCCGAGGCGCTGACCGCCGAGGTCGGCGAGGAGCGCGCCGCCGAGCTGCTGCGCCGTTACGCCCACGCCTTCCCCGAGGGCTACAAGGCCGACAACAACCCGCGCAGCGCGGTCGCCGACCTCCAGCACCTGGAGAAGCTCACCGAGGAGCCCGGCCACGACATCGCGGTCAGCCTCTACGAGCCGGTCAACGCCGGCCCCGGCGAGCGCCGCTTCAAGATCTACCGTCGGGGCGAGCCGGTCTCGCTGTCGAAGGTGCTGCCGGGCCTGAACCGCCTGGGCGTCGAGGTCGTCGACGAGCGCCCGCACGAGCTGCGCTGCGCCGACGCCACGCTCGCCTGGATCTACGACTTCGGCCTGCGGATGCCCGAGCACCTCTCCGGCGACGACGCCCGCGAGCGCTTCCAGGAGGCGTTCACCGCGGTGTGGACGGGCGCCGCCGAGAGCGACGACTTCAACCAGCTGGTGCTGCGGGCCGGGCTCGACTGGCGCCAGGCGATGGTGCTGCGCGCGTACGCCAAGTACCTGCGGCAGGCCGGCTCGACGTTCAGCCAGACGTACATGGAGGACACCCTCTCCAACAACGTCCACACCACCCGGCTGCTGGTCTCGCTCTTCGAGGCGCGGATGTCGCCGGAGCGGCAGAGCGCCGGCACCGAGCTGATCGACGGGCTGCTGGAGGAGCTGGACGGCGCCCTGGACCAGGTCGCCTCCCTCGACGAGGACCGCATCCTGCGCTCCTTCCTCACCGTCATCAAGGCGACCCTGCGCACCAACCACTACCAGCGGGACAGCCAGGGCCGGCCGCACTCCTACCTGTCCATGAAGCTGGACCCGCAGGCCATCCCCGATCTGCCGGCGCCCCGCCCGGCGTACGAGATCTGGGTGTACTCGCCCCGCGTCGAGGGCGTCCACCTGCGGTTCGGCAAGGTCGCCCGCGGCGGTCTGCGCTGGTCGGACCGGCGGGAGGACTTCCGCACGGAGATCCTCGGCCTGGTCAAGGCGCAGATGGTCAAGAACACCGTCATCGTGCCGGTCGGCGCCAAGGGCGGCTTCGTCGGCAAGCAGCTGCCGGACCCGGCGGCGGACCGCGACGCGTGGCTGGCCGAGGGCATCGCCTGCTACAAGACCTTCATCTCGGGTCTGCTGGACATCACCGACAACCTCGTCGCCGGCGAGGTCGTCCCGCCCCAGGACGTCGTCCGGCACGATGAGGACGACACCTACCTCGTGGTCGCCGCCGACAAGGGCACCGCGACGTTCTCCGACATCGCCAACGAGGTCGCCGAGTCCTACGGCTTCTGGCTGGGCGACGCGTTCGCCTCCGGCGGCAGCGCCGGCTACGACCACAAGGGCATGGGCATCACCGCCCGCGGCGCCTGGGAGTCGGTCAAGCGGCACTTCCGCGAGCTGGGCCACGACACCCAGGCCCAGGACTTCACCGTCGTCGGCGTCGGCGACATGTCCGGTGACGTCTTCGGCAACGGCATGCTGCTCAGCGAGCACATCCGGCTGGTCGCCGCCTTCGACCACCGGCACATCTTCCTCGACCCCAAGCCGGACGCGGCGACCTCGTACGCCGAGCGCCGCCGGCTGTTCGAGCTGCCGCGCTCCTCGTGGGCGGACTACGACACCGCCCTGCTGTCGCAGGGCGGCGGCATCCACCCGCGGTCGGCCAAGTCCATCCCGATCAACGCCCAGGTGCGGGCCGCGCTGGGCCTTGAGGCCGGCGTGAAGAAGATGACGCCCGCCGACCTGATGCAGGCCATCCTCAAGGCCCCGGTGGACCTGCTGTGGAACGGCGGCATCGGCACCTACGTGAAGGCGTCGACGGAGACGCACACCGACGTCGGCGACAAGTCCAACGACGCGATCCGGGTCAACGGCGAGGACCTGCGGGTCAAGGTCGTCGGCGAGGGCGGCAACCTGGGCCTGACGCAGCTGGGCCGGATCGAGTTCGCCACGGCCGGCGGGAAGATCAACACCGACGCGATCGACAACAGCGCCGGCGTGGACACCTCCGACCACGAGGTCAACATCAAGATCCTGCTCAACTCCGTCGTCTCCGACGGCGACATGACGGTCAAGCAGCGCAACAAGCTGCTGGCCCAGATGACCGACGAGGTCGGCTCGCTGGTGCTGCGCAACAACTACGCGCAGAACACCGCGCTGGCGCTGGCCCTCGCCCAGTCCTCCAGCATGCTCCACGCCCAGCAGCGCTTCATGCGCCGCCTGGTGCGCGACGGGCACCTGGACCGGGCCCTGGAGTTCCTGCCCACCGACCGGCAGATCCGGGAGCGGCTGAGCGCCGGGCGCGGTCTGACCCAGCCGGAGACCGCGGTCCTGCTCGCCTACACCAAGATCACGGTGGCCGACGAGCTGATCCACACGGGGCTGCCGGACGACCCCTACCTCCAGCGCCTGCTGCACGCCTACTTCCCGACCGCGCTGCGGGAGAAGTTCACCGGCCAGGTCGACGGGCACGCGCTGAGCCGCGAGATCGTCACCACGGTGCTGGTCAACGACACCGTCAACACCGGCGGTACGAGCTTCCTGCACCGCATGCGGGAGGAGACCGGCGCGTCGCTGGAGGAGGTCGTCCGGGCGCACACCGCGGCCCGCGCGATCTTCCGGCTCAACCAGGTCTGGGACGACGTCGAGGCACTCGACAACGTCGTGGCGGCCGACGTGCAGACCCGGATCCGGCTGCACTCGCGCCGGCTGGTCGAGCGCGGCACCCGCTGGCTGCTCAACAACCGCCGCCAGCCGCTGGAGCTGTCCGGGACGATCGACTTCTTCTCGGAGCGGGTGGCGCAGGTCTGGGCGGAGCTGCCGAAGCTGCTCCAGGGCAGTGACCTGGAGTGGTACCAGACGATCCTGGAGGAGCTGACCGACGCCGGGGTGCCCGAGCAGCTCGCCGTCCAGGTGTCCGGCTTCTCGTCGGTCTTCCCGGCGCTGGACATCGTCGCCATCGCGGACCGGACGGGCAAGGAGCCGCTGGCCGTCGCGGAGGTCTACTACGACCTGGGCGACCGGCTGCGGATCAACCAGCTGCTGGACCGGATCCTGGAGCTGCCGCGCAACGACCGCTGGCAGTCGATGGCCCGTGCCTCCATCCGGGAGGACCTCTTCGCGGCGCACGCCGCGCTCACCTCCGACGTGCTGGCGGTGGGCAACGGGACCGCGTCGCCGCAGGAGCGGTTCACCGCGTGGGAGGAGACGAACGCGGCGATCCTGACGCGGGCGCGGGCCACGCTGGAGGAGATCCACGGGTCGGAGGGCTTCGACCTGGCGAACCTCTCGGTGGCCATGCGGACCATGCGCACGCTGCTGCGCACGCACAGCTGAACCGGGCGGGGGCGGCGCCGCCCCGTCGCCCCCCGAGCGCCGGACGGGCTGGTGAGGCCCGTCCGGCGCTCGTGCGTAGAGGCCCGTGCGGCGTCGGTGCGCACCCCGGCCCGCCCGGCGGGCGGTGCCGGGCGGCCCGGCATGCCGCGAGCGCCGGACGAAAGAGTCGTCCGGCGCTCGACGGGGGTGCGTGGGGGCTGGCTAGCCCTGGGTGAAGTCCTCGTAGGCTTCCAGGACGTCGTCCGTGGGGCCGTCCATCCGCAGGACGCCCCGCTCCAGCCACAGGACGCGGTCGCAGGTGTCGCGGATGGAGTTGTTGTTGTGGCTGACGAGGAAGACGGTGCCGGCTTCCTCGCGGAGTTCGCGGATGCGGGCCTCGGAGCGCTTCTGGAACGCGCGGTCGCCGGTGGCCAGCGCCTCGTCGATCAGCAGCACGTCGTGGTCCTTGGCCGCCGCGATGGAGAACCGCAGGCGGGCCGCCATGCCGGACGAGTACGTGCGCATCGGCAGCGAGATGAAGTCGCCCTTCTCGTTGATGCCGGAGAAGTCGACGATGCTGTCGTAGCGCTCGTGGACCTGCTCGCGGGACATGCCCATCGCCAGGCCGCCCAGGAGGACGTTCTTCTCGCCGGTCAGGTCGTTCATCAGGGCCGCGTTGACGCCCAGCAGCGACGGCTGGCCGTGGGTGTAGACCTTGCCGCGTTCGGCGGGCAGCAGACCGGCGATCGCCTGGAGGAGCGTCGACTTGCCGGAGCCGTTCGAGCCGATCAGGCCGATCGACTCGCCCTTGCGGGCGGTGAAGGAGACGCCCTTGACGGCGTGCACCTCGCGCACGTTGGTGGCGGGCCCGCGCCGGATGATGCGGTTGAGCGCCGCGGTGGCGCTGCCCTTGCCGGCGCCGGTGCCGTAGACGCGGTAGACGATGTGCAGGTCGTCCGCGATCACGGTGGGGGCGCGGTGCTCGGCCGCCACCGCCGGGCGGCGGCCGTCGTGGTGTTCCGTCATGTCCTCAGCCACGTCCGTACTGCTCCTCGGCCTTCCAGAAGTACACGTAGCCGGCGAAGCCGGCCACCAGGGCCCAGCCGGCCGCGAACGCCCACACGTGCGGCGGGAGCTGGTGCGCGGTGAAGCTGTCGATCAGGGCGAAGCGCATCAGGTCGATGTAGACCGCGGCGGGGTTGCCGTTCAGCAGCATCAGCACGACCTTCGGCAGGTGCTTGCCCTGGGTGATCAGGCTGATGCTGAACATCACGCCGGACGCGTACATCCAGGTCCGCATGATGAAGGGCATCAGCTGCGCCAGGTCCGGCGTCTTGCTGCCGAGTCGGGCCATGACCATCGCCAGGCCGGTGTTGAAGACGAACTGCAGCGTCAGCGCCGGGAAGACCAGCAACCAGGACCAGGTCGGCACCTGCCCGAAGGCCAACAGGATGACCACCAGCACGGCCATGGAGTACAGCAGCTGCTGGAGCTGGGCCAGGCAGAACGAGATCGGCAGGCAGGCGCGCGGGAAGTGCAGGGCGCGCACCAGGCCGAGGTTGCCGGAGATCGCCCGGGTGCCGGTCATCACCGAGTTCTGCAGGAAGGTGAAGACGAAGACGCCGGTGACCAGGTACGGGATGTAGTCCGGGACGCCCTTCCGGGTGCCGATCAGCACACCGAAGATCAAGTAGTAGACGCCGGCGTTGAGCAGCGGGGTGATCACCTGCCACAGCTGGCCGAGCTTGGCGGTGGTGTACATCGCGGTGAGCTTGGCGGTGGCGAACGAGGTGATGAAGTGCCGCCGGTGCCACAGCTGGCGGGTGTACTCGACCAGCGAGGGGCGGGCGCCGCTCACCGTGAGCCCGTGGCGTTCGGCCAGGGCGCGCAGCTCCGGGTCGGGTGCGCTGCCGGACGGCCGGATGTCGGTCGGGTCGGGGGCGGGGGCCGGGGGAGCCAGGGTCTGGGGCATGGAGGCCGCTTTCGCTTGCGTACGGGGGACGTCAGAGTCCGGTCACGGGGAGGACGTCGGAGTCCGTTGCGACGACGGAACGGGGCCGTATCGTCGCGACGTCGACAGTAGGGCGGGTCCACGTCGAAACGCAACCGTAGCGTCGTGACGCTAGGATCAAGGCATGGCAAAAGATGGGGATGGCACCGAGAACGGGAGCGGTCCGGCGGCGGCCGGGACGCGCCGGGCGCCGGCCGGCGCCGCCGTGCTGCGGGAGGACAAGACCGCCGCGATCCGCGCGGCGGTCTTCGAGGAACTGGCCGCCGTCGGCTTCGCGCGGATGTCCATCGAGGGCATCGCCCGGCGGGCCGGGGTCGGCAAGACCGCCGTCTACCGGCGCTGGCGCTCCAAACTGCACCTGGTCCTGGACGTGGTCGCGGCGGTCGCCGCGGCGGGGCTGCCGGCCCCCGACACCGGGTCGCTGCGCGGCGACGTCCGCACGGTGCTGGAGGTCGCGGCCCGTGCGCTGCGGCACCCGATGGCCTCGCAGATCATCCCGGACCTGCTGGCCGAGGCGGCGCGCAGCCCGGAGCTGGCCGCGGCGCTGAAGACCGCGCTGCACGACAGCCAGCAGGGCGTGGCCGCTGCGGTGGTGGCCCGGGCGGTGGAGCGCGGCGAACTGCCGCCGGACGTGGACCCCCAGCTGGCGCTCGACCTGCTGACCGGGCCGCTGTACTGGCGGCTGCTGGTGGTCCGCGACGAGGTGCCCGCCGGCTACCTGGACGCGCTGGCGGGATCGGTGACGGCGGCGCTGGGCGCCGACTAGCGGCCCGCCGGGCCGGGCGCGGACCTACGGGATCCCCGCCGCCCGCCGGCCCCGCGCAGGGGCTTTCGCTAGCTCGTCAGCTCTTCTCCCAGAGCGTCACCTTGGTCGCGAAGTTCGGCATCTCGCTCTCGCGGTTCGGGGTCATGCCGGTGATCTCGATCATCGCCAGGTTGCCGTCCGTGGTCTCCGTGCACAGCAGGGTGCCGACGTGGATCGTCCGCCCCTTGTCCAGTTCCTCGCGGCGCACCTGGTCGGGCAGGACGTCGGAGTGCGAGCCGTCCAGGCACGCCTGGGCGGTCCGGCCGGTGCTGCGGCCCATGGGCGTGTGGAACTCCAGGCCGATGCCGGACACCCCGTTGTAGGTGATCTCGTACGGGGACTCGTCGATCTGCGCGCCGGGCACGGCCTTGGGGACGTCGAGGTCGATGTAGTTGAAGCCGGCGGCGGAGGGCGCCCGCAGCGCGAACGGGCGGTCCTTGAACACCACCCGGTAGCCGGCGTTCGGGTCCGGAGTGGGGGACGCGCTGGGGGACGGGCCGCCGGAGCCGCCCCCGTGGTGCGTGGGCGAGGCGGTGGGCCCGCCCGACCCGCCCGCGGCCCGGTCGTCGGTGCCGCTGCCGCGCGCCACCGACCAGGTGACCGCGACCACCGCGGCCAGCGCCACCGCGCCGAGCGCGACCCGCAGTGCGGGGCGGCGGGCCGGGACGGGTGCGGGCGCGCCGGGGCCGACGGTGGGCATGGCGTGCAGGCCGCCGGGCGCCGGCCCGGTGGCTCCCTGGGTCGGGGCGGCGTGCGGCCCCGTCCCCCGGGTGGGCGTGTAGCCGGGCGGGCCCTGGGTCGGGGTGTAGCCGGGCGGCGGCGGGGCGGCGGCCGGCGGCTCGGGCAGTTCCCCGGCGGCGCGCTCCCGCCGGGCGATCTCGGCGGCCAGGGCCGCCGGCAGCCAGTCGCCGAAGTCCCGCGGCCCGCGCCCGGAGGCCGCCCGGCACAGCTCCGCCAACTCGGCCGGCTCCGGCCGCTGCCGGGGGTCCGCGGCCAGGCAGCGGACGAGCAGCGGGCGCAGCGCGTCCGGGTAGTCGGCGAGGTCCGGGGCGGCCTGCGCGGTGTTGGCGATCCGGGCGGCGACGGTGATCGCCGCGCCGTCCCCGTACGGGTGCCGGCCGGTGGCCGCGACCGCCGCGATCAGGCCCAGCGAGAACACGTCGGCGGCGGGCGTGACCTGCTCGCCGCCGGCGTGCTCGGGGGACATGTACTGCGGGGTGCCGATGAAGCCGCCGCTGCGGGTGAGCTGGGTGGCGTCGGCGGCCCGGGCGATCCCGAAGTCGATGACGTACGGGCCCTGCGGGCCGAGCAGGACGTTGCTGGGCTTGAGGTCGCGGTGGACGACCCCGGCGGCGTGCACCGAACCCAGCGCGCCGGCCACCGCCCCGACCAGATGGAAGACCGCCGGCAGCGGCAGCGGGCCGTCCCGCAGCGCCTCGTCGAGCGGCAGTCCGGGCACGAACGCCGTTGCCAACCAGGGCAGTTCGCCGCCGGTGTCGTGGTCGAGGACCGGCACGACGTGGTAGCCCTGCACCCGCCGGGCGGCCCGGACCTCCTGCTCGAAGCGGTTGCGGAAGTCCGGGGCCTGGCCGAACTCCCGGCGGATGACCTTCAGCGCGGCGGGCTGGTTGCCGCGGGTGCGGGTGAGGTACACCGAGCCCATGCCGCCCTCGCCGAGCCGCGCCAACAGCCGGTAGCCGGCCACCTCCCGCGGATCGTCGGGCCGCAGGGGCGTGAAGACGTCGTCGTGCGTGCTGATGTGGAGCCACCCCCCGGTAGAGAACTACCGGGGGATGCTATCCGTACACCCGTCCGGGGGACGGCCCGATCCGTCAACTCCGCCCGTCCCGCCGGCAGTCCGCCGGCGCCGGACGGCTGACGCGCCTTCACCCGAACGGCCATCCGGCGGGGTTGCCGTCCGCGGCCGGCGGGCGCCCGGCCGGGCGGGGAACGGGCCGGGCCGGACCTGCGGGCGCGCGGGATCGCCGGGGCCCGCAAATACTGGGGAGGTGCCCCGGTCAGGACCCCCAGGACCGTCGATGTCGCGCCGCCGGCTGCTCCAGGCCACCGGCGGTGCCGTCCTCGCGGCCACGGCCGGGGCCGGCGTGTGGGCCTGGCTGTCCCCCGACACCACCCGCCCGGCCCCGCCGGCCCGCGAGCAGGAGTCCGCCGAGGAACCGGACGAGCAGGTGTTCCTGCACGTCATCGCGCACCCCGACGACGGTCTGTTCTTCATGAATCCGGGTCTGGAGCAGGCCATCCGCAGCGGTGCGCGCACCGTCACGGTCTGCCTGACGGGCGGCGAGTCCGACGGCCGGAACGCCCCGCGGGGCAGCGCGCTGTACCGCCGGACGATCCCCAACCGGCCGGCGTTCGCCCGGGCCCGGGTCAACGGGCTGCTCGCCGCGCACGCCCAGATGGCCACCGGGGACCGCGAGAGCGCCTGGGACGCCGAGGCCCGCACCCTGCTCCGCGGCTTCCAGGTGGAGGTCCAGACGCTGCGCGCCGCCCCCCAGCACCAGCTGGTCTTCCTGGAGCTGGTCGAGGCCCGCGCGGTCTACCAGCCGCGCGCCACCAGCCTGCGCGGCCTCTGGCTCGGGGTGACCGACTCGATCCCCACGCTGCGCCCCGAGGGCAGCCCCGTCCAACGGCAGTTCCGCTACACCCGCGACCAGGTCACCGACACGCTGACGGCGGTCCTGGACTGGGTCCGGCCCACCGTCGTGCGCACCCTGGACCCCAACGCGGTGCACTCCGGCAAGCGAGCGTTGGCCACCCCCGACCCCCGGTTGGCCGGCCTGCGCTACTTCGACCACCAGGACCACACCGCCTCCGCCCACTTCACCCAGGCGGCGCTGGCCCGCTACTGGGGGCACGGCCGCCCCGCCCCGGCCATCGTGGAGAACTACCTCGGCTACGAACTCGGCGTGCTCCCCAACGACCTCGACCTGTCCACCGCCCGCCGCAAGGCCGGGACGCTGAACGTCTACGGCTGGGCCGACCACCGCCCCTGCGCCGACCCGGCGGGCTGCGGCGACCGCAAGGTCGACGGCTCCGCCCTCAACGGCAGCCCGCGCAACTGGACCCGCAGCACCCGGCTGCGCGCGCCCGGCTCCAACGCCTGGGTGCGGCCGGCCGCGGACGGCCGGCTGACCGCGTTCGCGGTGCTGGGCGGGGCCGCGTACGGCTGGGCGGAGACCGGCGTGGGCAGCGGGCGGTTCGGCGCACCGACCGGGCTCGGCGGGCAGCTGCTCCAGGGGCAGCTGCACGCGGTGCGTCACCCGGACGGCACCCTCCAGCTGTTCGGGTCCCGGACCGTGCTGCCCGGGCCCGACGTCGACCACCACCGCGAGGTGGTCACCGCGCGCCAGACCGGCCCCGGCCGCGACGGGGTGCCCGCCTTCGGGGCGTGGGAGTCGCTGGGCTCCCCGGAGCGGGACCCGGTCCGGTCGCTGGAGATCGGCTTCCCGGCCGCGGTGGCCGCCCCGGACGGCACGGTGCACGTCTTCGTGCGGACCTGGGACGGCGGGATCGGCCACCGCAGCGGGCCGCACGGCGGGCAGTGGTCGCCCTGGGAGGTGTTGGAGGGGCCGGCCGGCGTCGGCACCCTCAGGGCGTCCCCGCAGATCGTCGACGGGATCGACGCCTGCGTGGACTCCGAGGGGCTCGTCCACCTGGTCGCGCCCAGCGTCCGCACGGTGCAGCACTGGGTGTCCAAGGAGCCCGGCCAGACGCCCCGGCCGGGTGCCGCCACCGGGCTGCCGGAGCCGGGCGGGCCGGTCAGCATCGCGCCCCTGGCCGGCGGCGTGGTGCGGATCGCCTACCGGCATTCGGAGACCGCGCGGGTGCTGATCGCCGAGCGGCAGAAGGCGCTCGGCAGCTGGCGGGTCGCCGCGCAGTGCGAACGCGCCGGCGGCTACGGGCGCGTGGCGCTGGCGCCGACCGGCAGCGGCGACCGGATGGTGCTGGCCGCCCGGGACGACGCCGGCGACGTCCGGGTGGCGATGGCGCAGGCCGCGCCCAAGCCCTGGCAGCGGTGCCGGTTGGCGCACTCGGCGGCGGCCGGCGTGGTGCCCGACGCGGCCGGCCGGGCGGTGCTCGTCGCCCTCGGCAACGACGGCCGGCTGTACGCGGCCCGGCAGGCGAAGGCCGGACAGACCGCGCCGTTTCTGGCCTGGCGGGCTCAGACCGGCCGGCCGGAGCGCACCGGCGGCTCGGTCTGATCGGGCCGATCGGGCCGATCGGGCCGATCGGGCTGGTCGGCCTGGTCGGGGCCGTCGCCGCGGCGGGCCGGCGGCCGCAGGATCCGCCGGGAGACGACGAAGGTGACCGGCAGCGCCAGCAGCGCCGCGGCCAGCGGCGCGGCCACGCTGTTCATCCCCCACCAGCTCACCAGCGCCACCAGACCGGCGCTCTGCACCGCGTAGTTGGTGACCTGGGTCAGCGGGAAGAGCAGGAACTTCTTCCAGGTGGGGCGGGTGCGGTAGGTGAAGTAGGTGTTGAGGAGGAACGACCCGACGAGGCTGAGGACGAAGCCCGCGGTGTAGGCGGCGAAGTACGGCAGCAGGCGGTGCAGCGGCAGGTAACAGGCGTAGAACGTGGCGGTGTTGACGCCGCCGACCAGCGTGAACCGGGCCACCTGCCCCCAGGGGAGCGCCGCGAGCGGCCCGGGCATCAGCGGGGCCGCTGGCCGACGGCGGTGGTCCCGGAGGAGGCGGGCGCGCGCACCGGGGCCGGGGCGGCGCCGTCGCTCTCCTTGACCAGGAAGTGCGGCCGCCGTTTGGTCTCGTAGTAGATCCGCCCGATGTACTCGCCGATCAGCCCCAGCATCACCATCTGCAGGCCGCCCAGCCCCACGACGATGGCGACCAGCGTGACGTAGCCGGGCGCGGTGACCCCGCCGACGACCGCCGCGCCGACCACCCACAGGGCGTAGAGGGCGGCGAGCGACGCCAGGCTCAGCCCGGTGTAGATGGCGGCGCGCAGCGGACGGCAGTTGAACGAGATCATCCCGTCGATGCCGTAGTTGACGAGCGCGCCGAAGCGCCACTTGGTCTCGCCGGCCTCCCGGGCCGCGTTGCGGTAGTCGAAGCTGACGGTGTCGAAGCCGATCCAGGAGAACAGCCCCTTGGAGAAGCGGTTGTACTCGGGCAGCGCGAGCAGTGCGTCCACCGCCTTGCGGGACAGCAGGCGGAAGTCGCCGGCGCCGTCGATCAGTTCGACGTCGATCCAGGTGTTGACGGCGCGGTAGTACAGGCGGCTGAGCACGGTGCGCAGCCGCCGGTCGCCGTCGCGGCTGCGCCGGGCGATGACCTGGTCGTGGCCGAGCTGGTAGAGGTCGAGCATCTTCTCGACCAGCTCCGGCGGGTGCTGGAGGTCGGCGTCCATGAGGATCACGGCGTCGCCGGTGGCCGCCTTGAGCCCGGCCAGCATCGCCGGTTCCTTGCCGAAGTTGCGGCTGAAGGAGAGGTAGCGGGTGGTGCCGGGGTGCTGCTGGGCCAGGGCGCGCAGTCGGGGCAGGGTCCCGTCGAGGCTGCCGTCGTCCACGTAGCACAGCTCGTAGGCGACCGCGAGGCTGTCCAACACCGTGCGCAGCTGTGCGTCGAAGCGGCCTATCACGGCTTCTTCGTTGTAGCAGGGGACGACGACGGAGAGCTTCATGGGCGGGCCTTTTCGCCGGGGGCCGGGGGACGGCTGAGGCGGCCGCCCCCTGAAAGGCAGTTTTACAAACCCGGGCGAAACGCACTATTTGGGAAGGGGGGTGGAGTGGGCCGGGCAGGTCGGGGGAGCGGTCCGCTGACGCCGCCGTCGGACCGCGGCGGCCCCGGCCACCGCGCCCACCGCGCCCGCCCCCGCCCCGCTCGCCACCAGCCCCGCGGCCAGTCCCGGCGGCGCGTACGCGCAGTGCAGCCGGGTCGCCCCCGGCCCCAGGGGAACGGCCAGCAGCCCACCGAACGCCCCCGGCGCCCGGGGCGGCCCGCCGTCCACCGAACAGCCCCACCCGGGCACCGCCGGCAGGGCGAGCACCGCCGACCCGGCGCGCCCCGGGCGCAGCCGCGCCGTCAGGTCGTGACCGCCCGCGGTGAGCCGCACCGGCCCCTCCAGGGCCCGCACCGCCGCGTCCAGCCGGCCCGCGGGCAGGCAGCCCACCGCCCGCTCCGGCACGTACTGGTGCCCCTCCCCGGTCAGCCGCACCCGCACCACCCCGTCGGCCGGTACGGTGCCCAGCGGCCGCAGCGGGGCGGCGGTGACGTCCCACCGGCCCACCGACCGGGTGACGGCCCCCGGCCCGGTGACCTCGCCCGCGAACCACGGCGCGTACCAGAGCACCGCGCCGCCCGGGGCACACCGGGCGGTGAAGACCGTGCCGCCGACCCGGGGCGCCACCGCACCCGGGGGTGCGGTGGGCAGCCGCGGCCCCAGCAGCACCCAGCCGCCGGGCGCCCGCTCCGGGGCCGGGCCCGGCCCCGCGCCGGGCGCCAGCCGCGGCACCTCGTAGACGGGGGCGCCCAGCACCCGCTCCTGGCGGGCGAAGACGGTGTCCGGGCCGGCGCCCGGGCCCGGCAGCGGGCCGCGGCGCACGGTCACCAGCGGCGCCGCCCGGTCGCGCCGCACGACGTACCGGCCGCGCGGCCCGCCGGGCACCGGCGGCACCTGCGCGCTGCTCACCGCCATCAGGGCCCGCCCCACCGGGTCCTCGAAGCTGAGCGTGTGCCGGCCCCGGATGTACCAGCCGGCGCCCAGGCCGTGCAGCGCCCGGGCGGTCGCCGCCGGCACGTAGCTGCTGTAGTACGCGCCGCCCTCGCCGCCCAGCAGCAGCGGATCGTTGTTGGCGAACTCGTGCGGGCCCGGGTCGGTGCGCGAACGCGGCCAGTCGTCGCGGGCGGTCAGCCCCCGCCGGCTGGCCAGCGCCCCTTCGGTGAGGGTCAGCTTCGGCGCGAACCACGCGATGCCGTCCCGGACGGTCGCCACCGAGAGCGCGGTGTACGCCGCGGTCAGCACCGTCGCCCCGGCCAGCGCCCCGGCCACGGCCGCCCGCCCCGCGGGCCGCGCCCGCAACCGGGCCGGGGCGGTCAGCGCCGCCAGCACCACCGCCCCGCCGCCGACCACCACCAGCCAGGTGGGCCCGCCCACCGCGCCCCGGTCCCGGCAGCACCACAGCAGCACCGCGACCAGTGAGGCCCCGGCGGCCAGCTCGCGCGGCCGCGGGCGGTTGGCCAGTGCCAGCCAGGCGATCATCACCAGCACCCCGCTGAGCACGAAGGAGGCCCGGTACGGGCTCCCGTTGGGCAGCGCCAGACCGTGCCACAGCAGGATCGTCGGCCGCCAGACGAACGACACGGCGATCGCCGCCGCGAGCAGTGTCCAGGCGATCCGCACCCGCGGCGGCACCGCCCGCACCCACGGGAAGGCGGCCACCAGCAGCAGCGCCGGCACCCCGACGAAGACGTTGGGCGCCGGCACCGCCCCGTGCCCGCCCGGCAGCAACTGCGCGAACAGGTCCGGCAGCGGCGGCGCGCCCCGGTAGACCGCGGCGGGCGGCGGCTCGGCGGCCCGGCTGGCCCGCAGCGTCACCGTCAGCACCGGCGCGGCCAGCGCGATCCCGGCCGCGGCCATGGTCGCCGCCCGCCCCGCGGCCCGCAGTCGCCCGCGCCCCGGGCCCGCGGCCACGGCGTCGTCCACCAGCAGCCGCACCACCAGCACCAGCCCGGTGGCCAGGGTCGCCATCGCCGCGGTGTAGAAGTTCCCGGCCCAGGCGAGCGCCACCAGCAGCGTGCCCGCCACCCACCGCACCCGCCGCAGGCACCAGTCCGCGGCGATCCCCAGCAGCGGCAGCGAGACCAGCCCCCACATCCACATCGGATCGGCGAACCCGTCGTTCAGCACCCAGGCGCACAGCCCGTACCCCACCGCCAGCAGCGCCCGCAGCCACCCGGGGCCGGGGCGCAGCCGCCCCAGCAGGACGGTCATCAGCGCCGCGCCCAGCCCGATGCTCAGCAGCGTCACCAAGAACACCGGCAGGTCCACCAGCGCCCGCGGGAACGCCCCCACCAGCAGCGAGAACGGGTTCATCAGGTACGTGACGAAGTCGGCCAGGAACGGCACGCCGTACCCGCTGCCCCAGTTGACGAACAGGTCCCCGTGGGCGGTGCCGTGCAGCAGGTCCCACAGCCGGGCGTGGAAGGGCACGAACTGGTTGCCGAGGTCGTTGACGGCACGGGAGCGCGGCCCGAAGGGGTAGCTGCCGTGGACGGTCAGCGCCAGGCAGTACGCCGCCATGGACAGCAGCGCCGCCAGTCCGGGCCCGGCCGGCCGGCGCCAGCGGGTCCGGCCCGTGGGTGTGGCGCACGTCGCGCCGGGCGGGGTGCGGGCAACCTCGCGGGCCCGGGTCCCCTCTTGGGGTGCGGAAGGTGTCGGGCTCACCGGCGCTCCTCCGAGGTCGGCGCGGTGTCCCGCGCTCAGACAGGCAGCAAACGATTTATATGGCTTGATGTCTTGATAGTCCGTTTTACCCCGGTGGGGGCGGGGTAGGGCGAGGACCCGCAGAAAGGAACGGAGGCCACTGTTCCCGTGTCCGACAACCCCACACACCCCACCAGCCCCACCCACTCCGCGCATCCGGAGGAGGCCGCCTCCCCCGGCCGGCCGGCCCCGACCGTCACCGTGATCGTGCCGGTCCACAACACCCGGCGTTACCTCGACCGCAGCCTCGGCTCGGTCTTCGCCCAGACCCTCGCCCCGGACCGCATCGAGGTCATCGCCGTCGACGACGGCTCCACCGACGGCAGCGGCGCCTGGCTGGACGCGGCCGCCGCCACCCACCCCCGGCTCACCGTCGTCCACCAGCCGCCCTCCGGCGGCGCCGGCAAACCCCGCAACGTGGGCCTGGACCGCGCCACCGGCGACTACGTCTTCTTCCTCGACTCCGACGACCACCTCGGCCCCGAGGCGCTGGCCCGCCTCACCCGGATGGCCGAAGAGCACGACTCCGACGTCGTCTACGGCCGGATCGTCGGCGCCGAGGGCCGCGGCGCCCCCGTGGACCTGCGCACCACCAACCCCCGCGTCTCGCTCTTCGACTCACCCGTCTACTGGAGCCTGGCCGCCTACAAGCTCTTCCGCCGCTCCTTCGTCGAGCGCCACCGGCTGCGCTTCGTCGAGGGCCGCCTGCTCGCCGAGGACCTCCCCTTCGGCATCGCCGCCCTGCTGCGCGCCGACACCGTCTCGGTCCTCGCCGACTACGACTGCTACTACCTCCACGGCCGCGACGACGACAGCAACGCCTCCCGCCAGGACATGGACTGGCCCGCCTACCTCGCCTACATCGACACCGTGCTGGCCGACGTCGCCGCCGGCGTCCCGCCCGGCCCCGACCGCGACACGCTCATGGTCCGCCACTTCCACGGCGAGATACTCATGCCGTTCGCGGCCCCCTACCTGGCCCGGGACGAGGCCGGTCGCCGCGCGATGCGCGAGGCCGCCCGCCCCCTGGTCGACCGCTACCTCACCGACCGGGTGCTCGCCGCCCTGCCGCCCGGCCTCCGCCTCCGCGCCCACTGCCTGCGCGCCGGCCTCGACGCGGAACTGACCGCCGTCGTCCGGGCCGACACCGGCCGCACGCCCGGCCCGCCCCACCTCCAGGACGGCCGCGCCTACGCCGCGTACCCCCACTTCCGCGACCCCGACCACCCCCTGCCGGACGCCCTGTACGACCTCACCTCCCGCATCGGGGTGCAGCAGCGCCTCACCGACCTCCAGTGGGTCGGCGGCGTCCTGCACCTCCACGGCAGCGCCACACTGCGGGCCGTCGGCGCCGACCGCGTGGAGGTGGTCCTGCACCGCAGCGGCGCCCACGTCGGCGTCCCCGCCACGTACGGCCCCGACGGCGCCTGGCACGCCGCCCTGGACCCGGCCACCGCGGTCCACGGCGCCCCGATGGCGGACGGCGTCTGGGGCCTGAAGATCGCCGTCACGGCGCACGGGACCGACGCCGCGGACGCCGCGGCGCCCGAGGTGCCGGATGCCGGGGGCGCCGCCGACACCCCGTCTTCCGCCACCGTCCGCCGGGAAGCCTGGCTCGTCCCCGAAGGCGGGGCGGCGGCCACCGACACCGCCCCGCGGGTCGTCAGCCACGGCCCCGCCGGTCCCACCGTCGCCGCGCTGTTCCTCTCCTCCCCGCACGGCCACCTCCACCTCGACCTGGACCACGACGGGGCCCGCCGCCCGCTCGGCGCCGACCTGCGGGGCGCCGCGGCCTGCGCCCGCACCGGCCGCGCCACGGTCGCCGCGGGCGTCACGCTCCCCGGCTGCCCCGCCGACGCCGGCCTGCAGTTCGTGCTGCGCGACGCCACCCGCTGCGTGGCCCTGCGCACCACCGTCGAACGCGCCGCCGGCGACCGCTACCGCGCCCGGGCCCGCCTGCGCAGCGGCCCGCCGGGCACCTGGCGGGTCGCCCTCCGTCTCACCGCGGGCGGCCTGCGCCGCGAGCTGCCGGTCCAATCGGCCGACGGCACGGGCCCGTTGACGCTCCGGGTGCCGTAGCCGGGCATCGGCCGGACGCCCGGTCCGCACGCCGGTCCGCCGTGCACGCCGCCCGCCGGATCCCGTTCCGACGGGGCGGCGGCTCAGGGGCGGTGCCGTCCCGTCGGTGCCTCGGGTGCGGTGTCCAGGCCGTCCACCAGCCGGTCCAGGAAGCGGGTGAAGGTGGCCTCGGGGGTGAGGGGGCGGCCGGGGGCGGCGAGGGCCCGGGCGAGCTCCGGGTGGTGGCCGTCGGCGGCGACGGTGGTGAGGTAGCGGGCCTCGGCGGCGGCCCGGTCGGGGGATTGCGCGGTGGTGGCGCGGGTGAGTTCGTGGCTGACGTGCGAGGCGACGAAGCCGGTGAGGAGGCTGAAGACCTCCAGTTTGGCGGCGCCGTCGAGGCCGGTGGGGCGGAGTGCGGCGAGGGCGTGTTCCAGGAAGGCCAGGGCGTGCGGGCCGAGGCTGCGGTGGGTGGACAGGGCGGCGGGCAGCCAGGGGTGGCGGAGCATCAAGGCGCGTTGGTGGTGGGCGACGGTCTTGAGGTCGGTGCGCCAGTCGCCCAAGAGCGCGCCGGTGACGGGGAGTTCGCCGTTGACGCGGTCGACCATGAGGTCCACCAGCGTCTCCTTGTCGGGGGCGTAGCTGTAGAGCGACATGACGCCCGCGCCGACCTGCGCGGCGACCCGTCGCATGGTGACCGCGTCCAGCCCTTCGGCATCGGCCAGCTCGACGGCCGCCGCGGTGACCGCCTCGCGGCTGAAGGCGGGGCGGCGTCCGCGCCGGGGGCGGTCGGGGGTCAGCCAGAGCTGCTGGGGGTCCATTCGTCCCATCCAAGCATCCGCTATTCTCGTACACAGTACGAGAATAGGTTTCCGTGAGGGAGGGGCAACCATGGCGGAGGCCGAGGGCGGCGGCGCGGTGACGGGCCTGCCGCGGACCGCGCCGACGGGGCGGGCGCCACGGGCCGCGCGATGGCTGCGCGCGACGTGGCGCAACGTACCGGCGGGTCCGTACCGCGTCGGGTACGAGGCGCGACTGGCAGTGCCGGCCGGCGGCGACGTCTCACTCCTGACCGACCATTACTTTCCCTACACGGCAGGCGAGTTGGCGCCGGGGGCCGGCCGGTTCCCGACGCTTCTGGTGCGGTCGCCCTACGGGCGGGGCGTGCCGTGGGCGGCGCTGTACGGCCTCCTCTTCGCCGAGCACGGGTTCCACGTCGTGGTGCAGAGCAGCCGGGGGACCGGCGGCTCCGGCGGCGACTTCCACCCGTGGCGGCACGAGGCGGCGGACGGCCGGGCCACCGTGGCCTGGCTGCGCGCACAGCCGTGGTTCACCGGGGCGCTGGGCACGATCGGGCCCAGCTACCTGGGCTACGTGCAGTGGGCCCTGGCCGAGGAACCGCCACCGGAACTGCGGGCCATGGTGGTGCAGATCGGATTCCACGACCCCCATCCGTACTTCCACGGCGGCGGCGCGCTCCACCTGCAGAACGCGCTGGTGTCGGGCATGGGGATGGCGTACCAGCACCGCGGGTGGCGCCCCTTCCTGCGGGCCGCACTGCGGCTTCGGCGGTGGCTGCGCGGGGCGCACCGGGCGGAACCGCCCTACACGTCGTCCGGCCCGGCGGCCGAACTCCCCTGGCTGGCCGAGGCGTTCACCCGCAC
The DNA here is from genome assembly GCF_045799175.1 of Streptomyces sp. VTCC 41912. NCBI lineage: Bacteria > Bacillati > Actinomycetota > Actinomycetes > Kitasatosporales > Streptomycetaceae > Streptomyces > Streptomyces sp. VTCC 41912. The sequence goes on along the minus strand of NZ_JBJMAB010000023.1, from coordinate 78,597 downwards.
GGACGGGAACGACCCGTACTGGCGCGCCGCGTCGAAGGGCGCGGTCCTGGACCGGTCCACGGTGCCCACCTGCCTGGTCGGCGGGTGGCAGGACGTCTTCCTCGACCAGAGCATCGAGCAGTACCGGCGGCTGCGCCGGGCGGGCTGCGAGACGACGCTGCTCATCGGGTCGTGGACGCACGCCTCGGCGCTCCAGGTGGGCTGGCCGGAGGTGTTCGCGGAGAGCCTGGCGTGGCTGCGGGCACGGCTGGGCGGGGAAGCGGACGGGCCGCGGACCGCGCCGGTGCGGGTACACGTCGGCGGCGGGGGCGGGTGGCGGGACCTGCCCGACTGGCCGCCGCCCCCGGGCGACGCGGCGGGCCCCTGGTACCTCACCGCGGGCGGCGGGCTCGGGCGCCGGGCTCCCGGCGACGCGGCACCGGTGGGGGAGTTCCGGCACGATCCGGCCGACCCCACCCCGTCCGTCGGCGGGCCGGCGCCCCAGGGCGGCGGGCGCCGCGACAACGCGGCCCTGGAGGCCCGGCCGGACGTGCTGACGTTCACCGGGCCGGAGCTGACCGCGCCCTCGGAAATCCTCGGCCCGGTCGCGGCCCGGTTGCGGATCACCGCGACCGGCACCGACGGCACCCCGCCCGACCGGCCCTTCGACGTCTTCGCGCGCCTGTGCGACGTGGACCCGCGGGGCCGCTCGGTGAACGTCTGCGACGGCCTGGTGCGGGTCCCCGGCGGGACGGCACCACCGCCGGCGGTGGCGGTGCCGATGACCGCCACCGCGCACCGCTTCGCCGCAGGGCACCGGGTCCGGTTGCAGGTCAGCGGCGGCGCGTTCCCCCGCTACGCGCTGCCGCCCGGGGCCCACGGCGCCGGCCCGGTGCGGATCGCCCTGCACCCGGGTTCGGCCCTGGAACTGCCCTGAGCGCAACGCGGCGGGCCGCCCACCCCCGGGAACGGGAGCGGGCGGCCCGCCGGCACACGTGCGGCCGTCAGTCCTGACGGGCCTCGGGGTGGTGGTGCTGCCAACCCGCCCACGCCGACGTGATCATGTCGCGGACGTCGTGGCGGGCCTGCCAGCCCAGCTCCTTGGTGATGCGGTCGGCGGCGGCCACCACCCGGGCCGGGTCGCCGGCACGCCGCGGGGTGACCTCGGGGACGACCCCCTGGTGGCCGGTGATCTCCGCGATCAGGTCGACCATCTCGCGGACCGACACGCCTTCGCCCCGGCCGATGTTCAGGGTCAGGTCCCGGACCGGGCCCGGCTCGGCAAGGCTGCGGGCCGCCGCGACGTGGGCGTCGGCGAGGTCCGCGACGTGGATGTAGTCGCGGATGCAGGTGCCGTCGGGGGTGTCGTAGTCGTCACCGAAGATCCGCGGCGCGGCGCCCTGGGTCAGCCGCTCGAAGACCATCGGCACGATGTTGAAGACACCGGTGTCGGCCAGCTCCGGCGTCGCGGCACCGGCCACGTTGAAGTACCGCAGGCAGGCCGTGCTGATGCCGTGGGCCTTGCCGGCGGCGCGCGCCATCCACTCGCCGACGAGCTTGGTCTCGCCGTACGGGTTGATCGGGACGCACGGGGTGTCCTCGGTGACCAGGTCCACGTCCGGCATGCCGTAGACGGCCGCCGACGACGAGAAGACGAACCGCGGCACGCCGCCGGCGGCCATTGCCTCCAACAGCGTCTGCAGGCCGTGCACGTTCTCGCGGTAGTAGTGCAGCGGCATCTCCACCGACTCGCCGACCTGCTTCTTCGCGGCCAGGTGGACGACGTCGGTGATGCCGTGCTCGGCGAGGGTCGCGTCGAGCAGTGCGCGGTCCAGCGTCGAGCCGACGACCAGCGGCACGTCCTCGGGGACCCGGGCGCGCACGCCCGTCGTCAGATCGTCGAGGACGACGACCGTCTCGCCGGCCTGCCGCAGGGCCCTTACGACATGGGAGCCGATGTAACCGGCACCACCCGTGATCAGGTAAGACATAGCGCCAATCCTAGGCAGGGAACAGAGGGACAGGGATTGCGGGTCAGCGGCGCAGCCGTCGGGCGGCGATCCGCCAGACGCTGCGCGGTCCCGACGCCACCCGCAGCGCCAGCGCGCCGCCGGTGGTCGGGTAGGGCTGCGCCAACAGCACCAGCTGGCGCCGGCTGGGCAGCACGTGCCGCCGCAGACCGGTGCCCACGGCCCGCAGCCCGACCCCGATCGCGGTGCCGTCCGTGCAGGTCAGCCGGGCCGTCAGGTCCCACGGCTCGGGCTCGGCGGGCCGGGAGCCGGGCAGCTCGGTCAGCGGCGTCAGGTCCAGCGCCACCGTGGCCGTCCAGGCCGTGCCGTCGGCGGTGGGGGTCAGGGTCGCGGTGTGCACCGGGCCGGGCCGGTCGTCGCGCCGACGGTGCAGCGCGACGTCGACGCTGACCGGGCCGGCCGCGGCCAGCCGGCCGTACAGGTCGTGGACGCGCAGCCGCAGCAGCCCGCGGGCGGCGCCCAGCACCGGATCGGCGTCCACCGCCACCGGCAGGCTGGGGGACGCGTCGAGCCCCGGCACGTCCTCGTCGGCGGCGTCCACCGCGTCCCCCGCGGCCAGACCGTCCAACCGCACCTCGGGCAGCTCCGCCGACCAGACGGGGGCGCCGTCGGGACCCGTCGCGTACGGGGGCAGCAGCCGCCCGGGGCGGGCCGCCAGCTGCGTCAACCGGTCCAGGTCACACGGGGCGGGGGAGGCCAGGACGACCCGGGCCAGCCAGCGGGCCGGGGCCTGCGCGGCGGCCACCTCGGCCTCTTCGAAGCCGGCCAGGTGCTCGCGGGTCAGCCGCCACCACTCGGCCCGGTAGTCCGCGCTGCGGGTGTGCAGCTCACGGACGTACATCCGCAGGTCGTGGTCGAGGAACTTGGTGGCCGCGGCCCGCGCCAGCGCCTTGCGCCCGGCGTCCTCGAGGATCCGCAGGACGGTGCGGTGCGCCTCCAGGCGCTGCCGCCAGTTGGCGACGTCCTTGCGGTCCAGGGAGATCGACTGCTTCGCGGCGGCCCGCCGCACGTGCCAGACGTACACGGTGTCGGGCACCGTGGCGATCTTCGGGGCGGCGGCCAGCACCCGGGCGGTGAAGACGAAGTCCTCGTAGTGGTAGCGGCCCTCGGGGAACGCGATGGCGTGGCCGGTGAGGAAGTCCCGGGCGTAGAGCTTGTTGACGCAGAGGGTGTCGCGGACCAGCTGCGGCGCGGCCTCCGGGGTGTCGTACACGGCCGGCTCGCGGTACAGCGCCGGCTGCCAGGGCACGTCGCGGCGGGCCGGCAGCTCCCGGCGGACGCAGGCGCCCGCGGCGACCGGCGCCCCGTGCCGCAGCGCCGCTGCCAGCAGCGCCGGCACCGCACCCGGCGGCAGCACGTCGTCGCTGTCGAGGAACATCACGTACCGGCCGGCGGCGGCCCGCAACCCGTCGTTGCGCGGGGACCCGCACCCCCCGCTGTTCTCGCCGCGGTGCAGCACCCGCAACCGCGGCTCGCTGCGCGCCAGGGCGTCCAGGGCGGCGCCGGTGCCGTCGGTGGAGGCGTCGTCGACCGCGATCACCTCGGCGACCGCGTCCCCCTGTGCGAGCGCCGAACGCACCGCATCGGCGACGTGCACGGCATCGTTGAAGGCGATGACGACGACGCTGACCTGCGCGGCGGGCGTGGGGGCGGGCCCAGGCTGTGACTCAAGGGCGTCATTCACAGTCACTAAATCTACATTTCGTGTCGACAGCAGCTCGTGGCGCGGGCAGGTTCGGACCCCTGTTCTCCAGGGTCAGAGGGCGAAATCCACCGAGTGGTTGCAGCGGCCGCCTTCTTTTTCCGCCTCATTGCCGTCTCGTAACCCCCCGGACCCCGCAGCGAGGCCGTGCGTTCGCCCGCGCGGACGCCCCGCGAGGGCGCCTGCACATGCTGTAACGACGCGGGTGCCGGGAGATGCCGATCCGGCCGCCGCGCACCCCACCGGCCCGCGCCCCCGCCCGCGCCCCGACACCCTCACCCCGCCGCCGGCCCCCTCACTCCACGACCAGGTCCGCGACCCGCCCCGCCGCCCCGCCGTCGTCCAGATGACAGAACACCCGCCGGAACTCCGCGTACGCCGCCGCACTCTCCCGCGCCACCGCCGGCAGGTCCCCCAACGCCTCCACCACCTCGTCCGTCGACGACAGCAGCGGACCCGGCACCCGCGCCTCGAAGTCCAGGCTGAAACCGCGCAGCGCATCGCGGTAGTGCGCCAGATCCGGCGTGAGGAACAGCATCGGCCGACCCGTCCCGGCGAAGTCCGCCGCCAACGACGAGTAGTCGGTCACCAACACGTCCGCGGCCAGCAGCAGTTCCGTCGCGTCCGGGTACGACGACACATCGCGCGCGAACGGCGCGTGGTGCGCCGGCAACCGGTCCGGCACCTGCGGATGACTGCGCACCAGCACCACGTGGTCCTCGCCCAACGCCGCCCGCGCCACGTCCAGGTCCAGCGGCAGGTGCAGCCGGTGGTGCGAGGCGTCGTACGCCACGTCGTCGCGCGGCGTCGGCGCGTACAGCACCACCCGCTGGTCCGGCCGCACGCCCAGCTGCGCGCGGACCGCGGCGGCCACCTCGTCCCGGTCCGGGGCGTGCAGCGCATCGGTCCGCGGCAACCCCGTCTCGACCAGCTTCCCGGCATAGCCGAGCGCCGACCGCAACACCGGGGTGCTCGCGGCGTTCGGCGACACCAGCACGCTCCACTGCCGCCCCAGCCGCGGCCGCGGCGCCAGATGCGCCAACCCGCCGCACAGCGTCCCCGCCAGATCCGCCCCGATCCGCTTCAACGGCGTCCCGTGCCACGTCTGGATCACCCGCTGCCCGGCCCGCCGCACGAACCACCGCGGCAGGTGCGTGTTGGTCACGATCCAGTGGCTGTGCGCCAGCGCCCCGTGCCAGGCGGCACTGCCCACCACCACCGGCCGCGCGCTCGACGGCACCGGAGCCTGCGCGTCCCGCACCGCCCACAGATGCTCCACATCAACCCCCCGCCGCACCAACTCCTCATGCACCGCACGCGGCGAGTCCCCGTACGCCCGGCCGCCGAAGCTGCTGTAGAGGACGGTGTCCCGCAACGGCCGCGAACGGTGCAGCGGATAGTGCTGCTCGCGCAGCACCCGCCGCCGGTAGGGACCCCGGTCCACCGGCGGCACCGCCGGCCCCGCCGCCACGAACACCTCGTCCTGCCCCAGCCGGTCCAACGAGAACGGCTTGCCGCGCACCGTCCGCGACACCGGCAGCCCGTCGACGACCGACGGCGCGCACCGCACCGGCGGATCCAGCGGCGACCCCACCGCCCCCCGCTCCCGCAGGTGCACCGTCCAACGGCCCTCCCGCAACGGCACCTCCCCGGCCAGCGACGGCACCGCGGCCAACGGCAGCGCCCCGTGGAACCGCCCACCGTCATGCGCGGCCGGGAACACCACCTCGGTGGCGTGCACGGTGTGCTTCAAGACCAGCTCCGGCGCGGTCGGCGCGGCATCCGGCAGCGTCCCCGCCAGCAGCAGCGTGCCGTCCGCCCGCCACACCACCCGGTCCGCGTACGCCTGCGGCACCCGGTCCTGCAACACCAACTCCCCGGCCGGCGACGCCGACGCCACCACCTCCCGGCCGTGCGGCAGCGGATGCGCCACCGGAGCCATCCCCGGCGGGCAGACCACCCGATCGGTGCCGCCGCCGGGCAGCACCAGCTCCGGCCACCAGGTCTCGGTGTGCGGCGGCGGAACCGCGGCCGGCTCCCCGTCCCGCGCGGGCCGCGCCGCGGCCAACACGTCCAACCGCACCCGCACCACACACCGCGCCCCACCGGCCGCGCCGCTCCCGCCGCCGGCCGGCGCCCCAGGAACCTGGGCCGCCTCCACCGGGAACGACACCACCGTCCCCGTGCCCCGGTGCGTCAGGCGCAGCCCCAGCGGCACCGGCCCGGGCACGGCCACCGCCATCTCCAACGCGCCACCCGCCACCCGCGGCGACCCCACCAGCCGCCGCACCGGGCGGGACACCGCGATCCGCAACCGCCCGTCCACATACCGCGGCGTCACCCGCACCCCGTCCGCACCCTCGTGCCCGGCCGGCGCCGCCCCCGACCCGCTGTCCGGCGCCGCCAACTCCCCGGACCGCACCGCCCCCGCCGACGCCAGCAGCACCTCGACCCGCCACTCGCCCGGCACCAGCCGCCCCCCGCGCCGCAACCGCGCCGGATCCAGCCGCACCTCGAACCCCGACCAGTCGTAACAGTGCAGCTCCTGCCCGGACGCCGCCGTCGCCTCCGGCATCGCCACCGTCCGCACCGGCAGCACCACCCGCCGCCGCCCGCACGACAACACCACCGTCCGCAGCGCCCCGTGCCGCGAGGCGGCCGGCAGGTTCCGCACGTAGGCCCACCCCCGCAGCAACAGCACCCCGCCCCGCCACACCGCCTCCCGGACCTCCGCCCGCACCGGGAAGTCCGACCGCTCCAGCCGCACCACCCCCGCCGGCAACTCCACCGGCGGCGCCACCGGCAGCACCGCCCGCCGCCGCAACGGCGGCCCGGCCACCGCGAAACCCCCCGGATTGCGCGCCTCGTGCGCCAACAGCGTCCCCAAGTCCGCCAACCGCCCGGACCGCACCAGGTACCACCGCATCCGCAACTCCACCGGCAGCGCCCGCAACGCCCGCGGATCGGTCCCCGCCAGGAAGTCCCGCGCACAGTCCAAGAACGCGGTCCGCACCTCGGGCGCCGCCCCCGGCGCCGCCGCCACCAGGTCCGACAACCCCCCGGTCAACTGCGCCCGGTCGTACGCCGCCCGCAGCCCGGCGTCCACCCGGTGCACCGGATCGGCCAGCAGCGCCCGCATCCGCGCCACCGCCGCGAACCGGTCCCGCACCTCCTGCGCCCCCGGCCGCCCGGACCGCCCCGCCCCCGACGGCAGCCGCCAGTAGCAGACGTGCTCGTGCAGCACGTCCACCGCCTCGGCCAGCACGTGCGCCGGCAGCGCCACCGCCGCACCGTCGCACCCGTCCCCGTCGGGGAAGACGAACCCGTGCCGGTCCCAGAACGCCCGCCGGAACACCTTGTTCCGCACGAAGTGGTCACCGAGCAGCACCGGATCCCGGCGGACGTGGGTGCGCAACACCGTCTCCCGGGCCGCCGGATGGAACGCCGACTGGCTCCGCCCCGCCGCCCCCAACCGGTAGACGTTCCCGGTCGCCAGATCCGCCCCCGACTTGTCCAACAACCCGATCAGGTCCTCGTACGCCCGCGGCAGCAGCACGTCGTCCGGCGCCAGGAACGCCAGGTACTCGGTGTGCGGAAAGACATGCCGCGCACCGGCGTTCCACCCCCCGCCCCGCCCCCCGCCGCCACCGTCGTGCACCACCCGGAACCGCGGATCCCGCTCCACCCACCGCCGCCACCCGCCCGGCGGCGACTCCGCCGCACCCCGGGCCGGCCCGTCGTCCACCACCACCACGTCCAACGCCTCCGACGTCTGGGCCGCCACCGACTCCAGACACTCCTCCACATGGCGCGCGGACCCCGCTTCGCGCGGGACCGGGACGACGACGGTGAGCCGAGGCTTCATGGCGGACGAGCCTTTCCGGACAGGCGGACCACGGGACCAACCCCGCGCCACACACGCGACGATGCGGCCGACTCGTCCCTCAACTCGTCCATCGCCGACCCGGTCACCGACGCTGCGCTGAAAGGGTGAGGCGAAGGTGCGGCGAAGCGGCCCGGCCCCCGCAATGGCGTAGACCGTGGACAGCGTGCCCGGTGCCCCACCCACCGGACACCGGCAACCGCCCGCCGCCCAGGAAGGTGACCGCCCCGCGATGCCCGGCCGAACCGACAGCTCCGCCGCCACCGACCGCCCCGACACCGCGGCCCCCGCCCCCGGCACCCCCGCCGCCCGCACCCCGCACCCGGCCGGCACCGCCCCGGCCGCCTCCACCGCGCGCCTGCCCGCCCGCCACGAACGGCACCCCCTGACCCGGCTGCTGCCCGCCCGGCCCCCGTTCGCGCGGCAACTGCGCCGGATCGGACCCGGCCGCGTCCTGGAGATCGGCTGCGGCGACGGCGACACCCTCGCCGCCTGCGCCCCCGGCAGCGTCGGCATCGACCACGACCCGCGGTCCGTCGCCCACTGCCGCGCCCGCGGCCTGACCGCCTACACCGCCGACGCCTTCCTCGCCGGCCCGCACGCCCGCCCCGGTGCCTTCGACGCGCTGCTCACCGCCCACGTCCTTCAGCACCTCGACGACGAACAGGTCGAGGAACTCCTGCGCGCCTACGTCCCCTACGTCCGGCCCGGCGGCGGCGTCCTGTTGATCACCGCCCAGGAAGCTGGCCACCGCGCCGGCCCGGAACCCGTCCGCTTCACCGACTTCACCCTGCTGCGGGCCTTCGCCGAAGCCGCCGGACTCGCCGTCCGCCGCACCTACTCCCACCCGCTGCCCCGGACCGCCGGCCGCGTCCTGCGCGCGAACTCCTTCGTCCTGGTCGGCCAGGTCCCCCGCGGTTGAACCGGACGGGCCGGCACCCCCACCGGCCCGCCCCCCTCACGCCCCGGCTAGCGCCCGGCGGGGCCCTGGGCCCGCGCCCGCTTCCGGGCCCGCACGAGCGCCCGCGTCACGACCGGCGGCAACACGTCCAGCGCCACCCGGCGCAACACACCCCGCGGCGGCCGCGGCGCCGGCCGCCCGACCGCCGGCCGCGCCGCCTCCGCGGGCTTCTGGGGCTTCGCCGCCGGCGTCCCGGGCGTCCCGGGCTCCGCCGCATCCGCCGCCCGCGCCGGCGCCGCCTCGTGCCGCGACACCGGGTGCGCCGGCTCCTTCGCCCCCTTGGCGCTCAACCGCACCAGCGGCGCACCGTTGACCTCCTGCACCTCGTGCCACACGTCACCGCGCTCCGCCAACCACGCCAGCAGCCCCGTCCGGTACGGCTCCGGGTCCCCCCACGTGCCGTAGAACTTGGTGCCGGTCACGCAGATCGGCCGCAGCCCGTGATCCGTCACGGCCTGCCACGTGGCGGCGGCCACCCCCGGACAGTGCTCCGCCCGGTAGTCGTCCATCACCACCACCCCGGCATCGGCCAACAGCTCCCGCACCGCCAGGATGTCGCCGTGCACGTGCGCGTACAGGTGCGACGCGTCGATATGCGCGAACCGCACGCTGTCCGGCGCCACGTGCTCGCTCACCGACGAGCTCAACCCCTGCACGACGACCGGCAACTCCTCATGGAACGCAAGGTAGTTGGCCTCGAACGCGCGACGCGTCAACGTCGCGTACGACTTCGCCATCTCCCGCGAGTTCGACGCGTCCTCGGCCGGCGAGTCGAACAGGTCGCAGACCGTGAAGCGCTCCTCCGGACGCAACCGCGCACCCAGGAAGATCGCGCTCTTGCCCATGTACGCGCCCAGTTCCAGCAGGTCCCCCGCCACCCCCCGGTCCTGCTGATGACGCAGGAACCAGTCGAAGAGCAACTGATCGGCGGTGAAGAACCACCCCTTGACCTCGGACAACCGGGTCGGGCGCGGCAGCTGGTCGGCACTGTGGCCTGCGGTAGCGGCAGTCATGTGCGGTCCGTCTCCAGACGGTCGGGAATCGATGGCGATGTACGACACGGGGGCACGGCACGGCCCCGGGATCCGGCCGGCTGCGCGCAGCACCCCGGTCGCACCATGCGTTTCACGGAGCGGCGCCATCGTGGGGCAGCAACATGAACGGAAGGTGAGCGTTGCGCCGCGCTCCGGTCATCTCCGCCGCCCGACCCCCGAACCCGCCCCACCGCCCGGACCGCGCCCGCCCGCGGTCACTTCACCGCCCCCGCCATCACCCCCGACACGAACTGCCGCTGGAAGGCGAAGAACACGATCAGCGGCACCACCATCGACAAGAACGCCCCCGGCGCCAACACGTCGATGTTGTTGCCGAACTGCCGCACCTCCTGCTGCAACGCCACCGTGATCGGCGGATGCCCGCTGTCCGCGAAGATCAACGCGATCAGCATGTCGTTCCACACCCACAGGAACTGGAAGATCCCCAACGACGCGATCGCCGGCCCGCCGAGCGGCATCACCACCCGCGTGAACAACCGCAACTCGCCCGCCCCGTCCAGCCGCGCCGCCTCCAACAACTCCCGCGGGATCTCCGCGAAGAAGTTCCGCAACAGGAACACCGCGAACGGCAACCCGAACGCCGTGTGGAACAACACCACCCCGGCCGTCGTCTCGAACAGCCCCACCGCACCGAACAACTTCGCCACCGGAATCAGCGCCACCTGCACCGGCACCACCAGCAGCCCCACCACCACCATGAACCACCCGTCCCGCCCCGGGAAGTCCAACCACGCGAAGGCATAGCCCGCCAACGACCCGATCACCACCACCAGCACCGTCGACGGCACCGTGATCGCCGCCGTCGTCACCAGCGACCCCATCACCTTCCCGTTCGACAACAACTGGCTGTAGTTGTCCACCGTCAACTGCGCCGGCCGGGTGAACACCTCCCACCAACCCGACTCCGCGATCTGCGCCGGACTGCGCAGCGACGACACCAACAACCCCACCGACGGCATCAACCAGAACAACGCCACCAACACCAGGAACACCCGCACCGCACCACCACCGGCACGCGCCGCGAGCCGCGCCCCCACCGACGGCCCACCACCCGCCCGCCCCCGCGCACGACCCCCACGGCCCCCACGACCCCCACGGCCCCCACGACCAGCCGTCCCCAAGCCCCCGCCCACGGTCGACATCGACGACGTCATCGACGGCGCTCCTTCCGTATCCGGCGCAGATTCACGTACATCACCGGCAGCACCAGCACCAGCAAGAACACCGCGATCGCACTCCCCAGCCCCTCGTCCACATCCGTCCCGAACGACGACTGGAACAACTGCAACGCCAACACGTTCGCCGACCGCAGACTCGACCCCGGCGCGATGATGTACACCAGATCGAAGATCTTCAGCACGTTGATCATCAACGTCACCAACACCACCACCAGCACCGGCGCCAACAACGGCACCGTGATCCGGCGGAACACCTGCCACTCACCGGCCCCGTCCACCCGGGCCGCCTCCAACAACTCCCGCGGCACCCCCGCCAACCCCGCCGCGATCAACACCATCGCGAAACCGGCCCACATCCACACGTAACTGCCGATGATCGCCGGCGTCACCAACACCGGCCCCAACCAGTCCACCCCGTTGTACGCCGCCGCGAAATCCGCCGCCGGCAACCGCACCCGCGCCCCCACCGCCTCCGCCGCCGGCAACGCGAACGTCCCGTCCGCCGCGGTCACCGCCGACGCCACCACCCGGCCGTCCTTCACCGCCTCCACCCTCAGCCCGGCCAACGCCTTCTCACCCGGATCGATGACGTTCGGCCGACCCCCACCCCCACGGGTGAAGTCCAACCACGCCGTACCCGTCACCTGACCCACCCGCGGCCGCGCCACCACCGCCGACCGCGCCCCCCGCACGTCCGACGGCTGCACCGCCACCAACGGCAGCGCCACCCGCACCCCCGCCCGCACCACCGACCGCGACGTGAACGCCCCGCCCCCCGACGGCCGCAAATCCGCGTTCGGCCGCGGCTTCGCCCCCGGGAACGGCGCCGGCTCCGCGAACGTGTCGTGCACCCCCACCCACACCGCGTTCGCCACCCCGCGCTGCGGATCCTGGTCGTACACCAACCGGAAGATGATCCCGGCCGCCAACATCGAGATCGCCATCGGCATGAAGACGACCAACTTGAACGCCGTGCCCCACCGCACCCGCTCCGTCAACACCGCGAAGATCAACCCCAGCGCGGTCGACACCGTCGGCGCCACCACCACCCACACCACGTTGTTCCGCAACGCCGTCCGGATGCCCTCGTCCGAGAACATCGCCCCGTAATTCCCCAGCCCCACGAAGCCGTCGCCGGACGCGTCGAACAGACTCCGATACACCGAGAACCCGATCGGATACACCACCAGCGCACCCAGCAACACCAACGCCGGCAACAAGAACACCGCGGCGACCCACCACCGCGTCCCCGCCACCCCGCGCCGCCGCGCCCCGGCCCGCCCCGCACCCGTACCCGCCTCGCTCATCGCCGACGAACCCCCGCTCCCGATCGAGGTGCCCCACCCAACGAGGTACCGCCCGGCCCGCTCAGTGCCCGAAGGACTTGGCCGCGTCCCGCTCCAACCGCTGCTGCGTCCCCGCCACGTCCTTGGGGTCCTTCAAGAAGTCCTGAAGGTCCTTCCACTCGCCCTGCCCCGGCTTCCCCCCGAACGACGCCGGCGCCTGATCCGACATGTCGAACCGGAAGTCGTCCCCCGCCGCGACCAACGCCCGCGCGATCTTCCGCATCACGTCGTCCGCGTACGCCGCCCGGTCCAACTCCTTGTTCGGCGACAGGAAACCGCCCGCCTGCGCCCAGATCTTCGCCGCGTCCGTCGACGCCAGGAACGTCAACAACGCCTGCGCCGCCTTGGAGTCCTTCAGCGCCACCGCCACGTCCCCACCGGTCACCACCGGCGACCTGGCACCCACCGCGGGGAACGGGAACACCTTCGCGTCCGTCCCCACCTTCGCCTTCGTCTGCGCGATGTTCGCCGCCGCGAAGTCCGCCGACGACACCATCGCCGCCTTCGGCGCGTCACCCCCGGTGAACGTCTGCGTCACCGACGTCGGGAAGTCCGTCTGCAACGCCCCCGCATTGCCGCCCGCCAACAACTCCTTGCGGCCGAACAACTGCCCCAACGTGGTCAGCGCCCGCGTCACCGACGGATCCGTCCACTTCAGGTCGTGCTTCGCCAACCGGTCGTACTTCTGCGGCCCGGCCTGCGACAGGTACACGTTCTCGAACCAGTCGGTCAGCGTCCACCCGTCCGACCCGCCCACCGACACCGGCTCCACACCCGACTCGGAGATCGTCTGAGCCGTCTTCAAGAACTCCGGCCACGTCTTCGGCTCGGACACCCCGGCATTCTCGAAGACCTTCGCGTTGTACCAGACCAACGACTTGTTGCTGGCCTTGAAGTACACCCCGTACTCGGTGCCCCCGTGGGCCCCCAGCTCCCGCCACCCCCTGCTGAAGTTCTTCGCCAACTGCGCCTTGGCGTCCGCCCCGAGCGGCTTGAGCCACCCCTTCCCGGCGAACTCGTTCAACACCCCCACCTGCTGCAACAGCGCCACGTCCGGCGGCCCACCACCAGCGATCTTGGACCCGATGAAGCCCGCCATGTCATCGCCGCTGGGCACGAAGTCCACCTTCGCCCCGGTGCGCTTCTCGAACTCCGCCAACACCTTGGTGAAGTTGTCCCGCTCGGCCCCCGTCCAGACCGCCGTCACCTGCAACCGCTGCCCGCTCAACTTCGGCAACGCCACCGTCGGCGCCGTACTCCCACCCCCCGACCCACCACTCCCACTACCCCCACCGCTCCCGCTACCCCCACTGCCCCCGCACCCGGCGGCCCCGAGTGCCACCACCGCCACGGCCGCCGCCACCCGCACCCCCGCGCGCCCGCCCCGCTCGCCCCGCCCGACTCGTCCACGCATCCCCGTAGCCCCTCCGTCTTGACCTGAGTGCCTGAGTGCCTGAGTGCTGTGCTGCCGTGCTCCGGCGCTGCCGCGCCCGTGCCGCGCTGCGGCGTCGCTGAGCTGTGCCGTGTGTCGTGCTGCGGTGTGGCGCTGCCGTGCTCCGTGATGGCGCCGCGCCGTCGAGGTACGAGATACGAGGTCCCCGCGACGCTGCCGGTCCTGCCGTTCTTGCCGGTGCAACTCGCACTCCCCGCGCTCCCGGCGCCGGGCGGCGTGCTGGTGGTGCTCCGTGCCGGTGGCGCTGTCCCTACTGGCAGTGCTGACGGTGCTGTCCGTACTGGCGGTGCAGTCGTTCCGTAGCTGTTCTACCGGGCTCTACAGCTGTTCTGCCGGGGCCCGGCACCCGGCACCCGGCGCCCCACGGCTCCCCGCAGGGGCCGACCCGCCGCTCGGCCCGGTCCATGCCCACCCGGCAACCACGGCCGGGCCCGACACCGACACCACTACCGACACGACACCGGCACCGGGGCCACCGAGATCACCAAGGCCACCGAGATCACCGAGATCACCGAAACCAGGATCGCGAAGACCGAGATCGCGAAGCGGACCGGGACCGCGGCACGTGCGACAGTCCTACGCCCCCACCACCGGCTCCGCAATACCGCCGCCCACGCCAACTGCCCTTTTGTGATCGGCCTGTTACGGGCCAGAGTCGGCCCGACCTCGCCCCGCCCCGGCAGCCGCCACCCCCGGCAGCCTCCGCCCCCGGCAGCCCCCGCCCCTCGTCACCCCGCCTGCCGCTACCCCCCCCAGGGCCCAAGGCCCCGAAGGCACAACCCCCGAAGGCCCAGCCCCTTGAAACCCGAGCCCCTATCGGCCGAAGCCCTCCACGGCATCGGCCGAAGCCCTCCACGGCATCGGCCGAAGCCCTCCACGGCAGCCCCTCACGACCACAGAGCAGCGCCGGCCACGAAGCAGCGCCTCCCGCACCCAGCGCCGGCCTTACGTCAACACCGGCCCCGGCGCCGGCCTCACATCAGCGACGGCCCAGCCGGCGCGCCCGAGGACTGTGCGGCCCGCTGCAGCGCACTTGCCAGCAGCGCCAGGTCCGTCGGGCCGTTGCCCAGCTCCCGGAGCGGGCGCCGGGCCGGCGGGTCGCCCATCCGTTGCCACTCCAGGGGCACGACGGTCGGCCGCAGGGTGGACGTACGGGGTATCCGGCCGGTCACCCGACCCGCCTGGAACGGCGTGGACGCGCCGTCCTCGGCGCGGTGCAGCCACCCGCGGCCCGGCGGCACCGGCTCGGCGTCGGACGGTGCCGACTCGGCCGAGCCGGCGTGGCCGGCGGCCGACGGGATGCGTCCCAACTGGATGCGCAGGGCGGCCCGTTCGGCGGTGGCGGTGCCTTCGGTGCGGTCCGGGTGGCCGGTCGCCGCTATCAGGTGCACGCCCAGCGCCGCGCCGTCCCGGGCCACCGCCTCCAGGGCGCGGACCACGGAACCGGCGGCCGGGCGGCCGGTGCTGCCCAGCGCCGGGGAGACCAGTGCGTCGAAGTCGTCGACCAGGATGAAGAGTCGGGGCATCGGGGCGGACGTGTGGGCGGGGCCCTGCGCCGGCGCCTGGGACGCCGCCGGGCCGGGCTCGGAGGCTTCCGTGCGGGTGCGGAGGCGCAGGGTGCCCGTGCGGGAGGGGTCCGCGGGCCCGGCCGTGGCGCCGCCACCCTCTTCCTCATTACGGCAACGATTACGGAGAGTGAATTGTTCCGGTGATTCGTTACTCGGTGTGAATGAGGTGGGTGGGGTGGAGGTGGCGTGCTGGTGTGGTGCGGCTGCGGAGGCGCTGGTCGTCGCGGGCCGCGCACCCGAGGCGCTGGTGGTGGCGGAGGTGCTGGCGGTGCCTGCGATCCCGGTGGTGTTTGAGGGGCCGGAGGGGTTCGGCCCTGTCGCGTTCGCGGTGTGCGCGGTGGGGGCGTTCGCCTTGGCGGCGCCGTGGGCGGCGGTGCTTTCGGCGGAGCGTCGGGGGGCCACGATGCGGGGGGCCGGGAGGTGCTTGGTGCGCCACTCGGAGAAGGGGGTGCCGGCCAGTATTTCGGCGCGCCGCTTCAGCTCGGAGGACAGGGCCTGGGCGAACTCCCGCATCCGCACCGGGTCCGAGGCGGCCAGATGCGTCGTGACGTGCGGCAGTTCCGTACAGGCCCGCAGGCCGTCGCCGCGCTCGGTGCCGGCGCCGTCCACCAGCACCAGCGACAGCCGGTCCGGGCGGTCCGCGGCGGCCAGCGACGCGGCGAGCGACCGCAGCAGTTCGGTCTTGCCGGTGGCCGGGGCGCCTTCGACGAGCAGGTGGGCGCCGTCGGCCGCGAGGTCGGCGACCACGGGGCCGTGCGGTCCGGCGCCCAGCACCGCGGCGGCGCTGGGGCGGTCGGTGTCCTGGGCCGCCGCCCAACGGGCCAGCAGGGACGCGGGAGTGGCGCGGGCCAGCCCCAGCTCGTCCAGCAGACGCGTCGCGTCCGGCAGCGGCACCGCGGCGCGCGGTGCCGTCGGCCCGCCCGCGCCGGCGCCCGTCTCGGTCTCGCGCAGCGGCGCCAGCGACCGGGCGAACCGCTCGGCCCAGGCGGCGGAGACCGCGTCCACGGTCGCGACCGCGCCGTTCGGCCCCGAGCCGGGTTGCACCACCCGCAGGGCCGTGGCGACGTCGCCGCTGAGCACCGCGACCGCACCGCACTCGCCGAACGCGGGTGAGGCGACGCGCGCCGCCTCGTACGTCGCGGCCAGCGGGAAGGCGGGGGAGGCGGCCGGGGTCTCCGCCAGGCAGAGCACGTGGATGCCGGCCGCCGGACCGCCCGCCGCGAGCCGTGCGGTGGTCTCGCGCAGCGCCGACGAACCGGGGTCGCCGTCCACGATCAGCAGGGTGTGCGGTCCGTGGTGGCGGGCGGCGGCGGAGGCCACTTCGGCGCGGTCGGCGCTGGGCCAACCGGGGCCCAGGGGGCCGTCGTCCAGGCGTCGCACCAGTTCGGACGTGCGGGCGGTGGCCTGTTCCTTGTCGAAGGCGAGCAGGAGGCGGCAGTCCTGGCCGCGGGTCGGGCGGACGTGCGGCAGCCAGCCCAGCCAGGACCAGTCGGCCACCCGCTCCTCGGTGGCCTGCGCCCGGTCGGTGCCGAGCAGCACGATCTCCAGCGTGCCGGGGGAGTGCAGGGCGGCGAGCTGCGCGGTGACGGACCGGGCGAGGCCGACGAGGCGCCCGCGCGGGCCGGCCAGCCCGAGGGCGCCGGCGCGGCGCAGGTCGACGGTGACCGGTGCGACGGTGCGCCCGCCGTCCCGCTCGGCCGTGCCCAGGCGGACGGTGAGCGCGTCGGGGTGGTCCGGGCCGCGCTCCCAGAGCCGGGGCCCCGGGCCGAGCACGGTGAGCAGGATCGCGGCGGCGTCCGGCCAGCGTTCGTGGTCGGCCGGGCCGGTTGCGGTGCCGGTGGCCGTGGGGGTGGCGACGGCGGTGCTGCGGGCCGGTTCGCCGGCGGGTGCCGGCCCGTCGTCGTACGGGGTGCCGGGCTCGGGGGCGTCCGGGTCCACCACGGGGCGTCCGCCGGCCAGCCGGCGGGCCCAGGCGCCGATGCCGCCGCGCCGGCCGGCCTTGCGGGCCATCGGGTCGACCGGGACCAGGGACTGCTGTCCGCCGTGGGTCTGCCCGTCCATGGGCGCGCCACCGTGGCCGGACACGGGCGCGGGGCTCGTCCCGTAGGCCGCTGCCGGGTGGCTGGGCCCGGTGCCGTACGTGGTGTGGGTCGGGGCGTGGGGCGCGTGCGGCGGCGGGACGGCGCCGGGCGCCGTGGGGTCGGGTGCTGCCGATGTGTGCGCGGCGAGGCCGGGGGCGGTCTGCTGGTGCGGCGCGGCGGGCGGGAACAAGCCGCCGCCCGCCGGTCCCCCCGATGCCGGGGCGGGGAAGCCCGGCGGGCCCGGGGGCACGTCGGTGTCGTGCGCGGCGCGGCTGGTGGGGGCGGGGATGCCGCGCAGCGGGGTGTCCCGGTGGCCCGTGCCGGTGGTGGCCGGTGTGGAGGAGTGGCCGGGGCCGGCGTACAGGGCGCCCGAGGTGGTCGCCCCGGTGGCCGTGGCGCCGGGGCCCAGCTGGCCGGGGGCGACGCGGAGGTGGCCCTCGCCGTCGGGGGTGGCGTTCAGGGCCGGGTCCGGGGTGCGCGGCGGGGACTGGAGGCGGAGCGCCGATTCGCCGATGCGCAGCAGGGCGCCGGGCGGCAGGAGGACGGCGCGGTCGCCGAGCTCGGTGCCGTCGACGGCGGTGCCGTTGGTGGAGCGCAGGTCGGCGACGTAGACCGCGCCGTCGGGCTCGACGGTGACGGCGCAGTGCAGGCGGGAGACGTCGGGGTCGTCCAGGGGGACGTCGGCGTCGGCGGAGCGGCCGATGCGGATCTGTCCGCCGTGCAGGAGGTGGACGCCGCCGGCGTCGGGGCCGGAGACGACGCGCAGCCGGGCGGAGCCGTGCGGCAGGCCGTGTGCGGGGGCGGGGCCGGGGCCCTGGAGGGAGAGCACCGCGCCGTCGATCAGGGGCGGCTCGCCGAGGGCGGCGCGCTGGGGGTCGAGGCGTTCGGTGCCGGCGTAGAGGATGACGGGGGCGCTGCTGCCGGTGGTGCCGACGTCCGCGCCGGTGCCCGCCACGGCCGCCGCGAGGGAGCCGGCCACCGTCGCGAGGGCGGTGCCGGCGGGGGCCGTCACGAGGACGTCGCAGGCCCGCGTGGTGGGGCCGCTGCGCGGCCCGAGGACGGTCAGCCGGATCTGCATCGCCGTCAACGGTCCCTTCTGCCGGGAATCCGGCAGGGGCTCGCTCGCTCCCCCACCGCACCCCGGGCACGTCGGCACGGACATGTCCCATGCACGTCGCGACAGTGACCGCGCGCCCCCACCGCGTGCGTGCTGGGATGCATCCTCGCACCTGCCGCTGACAACACGCCCGTCGACCGCCCATTAATGATCTTGATTGGTCGGCGCCCGGCGGAAAACTGCCTGCTTACCCGCATTGAACCGGCCGATTTCGATCATCGGATGCCGGGGAAGCGATCAGTGGCGGACGGCACCCGGACCGCTGAAGTGGGTTCCGGCCGAGTTGACGCGCCCGCCGCCCGCGCCGTGCCCGCCGGGCCGTGCGGCGCCTGCGACCGGGGCAACCAACGGCCCGGAACCGGCGTCTTTCCGAGGAGCCCCGCCCCGTCCGGCGCACCGAAATGTTTGTGCGACGGCACTACAGTGGGGCGGACGGGCCGCGAGCTGACCCAGCGGGCCAGGCAAGGATCCACCACGACCAGGGAGCGCATGACGTGCGGCCGGTAGGCAGCAAGTACCTGCTTGAGGAGCCGCTGGGACGCGGCGCCACGGGCACCGTCTGGCGTGCCCGCCAGAGGGAGACGGCGGGTGCCGAGGCCGCCGTCCCGGGGGAGCCCGGCGAAACGGTCGCGATCAAGGTCCTCAAGGAGGAGCTGGCGTCCGACGCCGACGTGGTGATGCGCTTCCTGCGGGAGCGCTCCGTCCTGCTGCGGCTCACCCACCCCAACATCGTCCGGACCCGCGACCTGGTCGTCGAGGGCGACCTGCTGGCGCTCGTCATGGACCTGGTCGACGGCCCCGACCTGCACCGCTACCTGCGCGACAACGGCCCGTTCAGCGCGGTGGCGGCGGCGCTGCTCACCGCGCAGATCGCCGACGCGCTGGCCGCCAGCCACGCCGACGGCGTCGTCCACCGCGACCTCAAGCCCGCCAACGTCCTGCTCGCCGGCTCGGACGGCAGCGGCGAGATGCACCCGATGCTGACCGACTTCGGCATCGCCCGGCTCGCCGATTCCCCCGGGCTGACCCGGACGCACGAGTTCGTCGGCACCCCCGCCTACGTGGCGCCGGAGTCCGCCGAGGGGCGCCCGCAGACCTCCGCGGTGGACGTCTACGGCGCGGGCATCCTGCTCTACGAGCTGGTCACCGGCCGTCCGCCGTTCGCCGGGGCGACCGCCCTGGAGGTCCTGCACAAGCACCTCGCCGAGGAGCCGCAGCGCCCCGCCTCGGTCCCCGACCCGATGTGGACGGTCATCGAGCGCTGCCTGCGCAAGCGCCCCGAGGAGCGCCCCAGCGCCGAGAACCTCGCCCGCGGGCTGCGCACCGTCGCGGCGGGCGTCGGCGCGCAGGCCACCCCGGAGCAGGCCCAGGCGGCGCTGGGCGTCGCCGCGCTGCTCGCCCCGGACCCGGACCCCGCCACGGTCCCCGGCACCGAGGGCTCCCAGGGGGCGGGCGCCGCGGCGCCCACCCAGGTGCTGCCGACCAACGCGTCCTCCTACGACCCGGGCGCCCCGACCAGCGTGCTGCCGGCCACCGGCGCCGGTGGCCCCGCGGTCCAGGGCCCGGCGCCGACCCGCGCGATGCCGCCGGTGCCCCCGATGCCGATGGGGGCGCCCGCCGGCCCTCCGGAGCCCGAGGGTCCGCACCCGTGGGAGTCCCAGCTGCGGGCCGCCCGCGACCGCAACGACCAGACCCAGGTGCAGTACCTGGACCCGCAGGACGACCCGCTGCGCCGCCGCCCGCAGCGCCGCCCGGGGCCCGCCCCGCAGCAGCAGCCCCAGTACGGCGGCCAGCCGGCCGGCTACGCCGCGCAGCGGCCGCCGGCCCCGCAGCGCCGCCAGGAGCCGCCGCCGCAGCGCTACGAGCCGCCCCCGCCGCCCGCCCGGGAGCCCCGGCCCCCGCGCGAGCCGCGGCAGCGCAGCGCCAACCCGATGCGGATCCCCGGCCTGGGCTGCCTGAAGGGCTGCCTCTTCACGCTGCTGCTGCTGTTCGTGGCGGCCTGGTTGGTCTGGGAGTTCACCCCGCTCCAGGAGTGGATCGGGACGACCAAGGGCTTCTTCCAGCAGATCGGTGACGTCTTCACCAGCGTGAAGGACTTCGTACAGAAAGTCGGTGGCTGACGGCCCGTACGGACGCAGCGGTGGCGGCATCGTCGCTTTGTCGACTTCCGGCCGGTGAATTCGCGGACAGAAGTGACGGTTGCCGCTATTGGGGGCACTGAACCCTCTGGCGCCCGCGTAGCTTTGACGCCAACCTCAGCCCCCGCAGGACGCCTCGGGGGCCCGACACGTCGGAGCAGTCTTGGCACGGAAGATCGGCAGCCGGTACACCGCCCACCAGATCCTGGGGCGCGGCAGTGCGGGCACGGTATGGCTGGGCGAGGGTCCCGAAGGGGCCGTGGCCATCAAGCTGTTGCGTGAGGACCTCGCCTCCGACCAGGAGCTCGTCGGCCGCTTCGTACAGGAGCGGGCGGCGCTGCTGAGCCTGGAGCACCCGCGCGTCGTCGGCGTCCGCGACCTCGTCGTGGACGGCGCCGACCTCGCGCTCGTCATGGACCTGGTCCGCGGGACGGACCTGCGCACCCGTCTGGAGCGCGAGCGGCGGCTCGCCCCGGAGGCCGCCGTGGCCATCGCGGCCGACGTCGCCGACGGCCTCGCTGCCGCGCACGCCGCCCGGATCGTGCACCGCGACGTCAAGCCGGAGAACGTCCTGCTGGACATGCAGGGACCGCTCGGCCCCGGTGGCGCGCACCCCGCGCTGCTCACCGACTTCGGCATCGCGCGCCTGGTGGACTCCGCCCGCCGCACCCTGCCCCAGTCGTCGACCGGGGGCACCACCCTCTCGCTCCGCTCGGCCAAGGTCATCGGCACCCCCGACTACCTGGCCCCGGAGATCATCGAAGGGCTCCCGCCACGCGCCTCGGTGGACGTCTACGCGCTGGCCACCGTCCTGTACGAGATGCTCGCCGGCTTCACGCCCTTCGGGGGCGGCCACCCCGGCGCGGTGCTGCGCCGCCACGTCACCGAGAGCGTCGCCCCGCTGCCCGGCATCCCGGACGAGCTGTGGCAACTGCTGCTCCAGTGCCTGGCCAAGGCGCCCGCCTCCCGGCTGCGCGCCCCGGAACTGGCCGCCCGACTGCGGGAGATCCTGCCCGGCCTGGCCGGCATCCCGCCCCTGGACATCGACGAGCCCGGCGACGAGCCGTCGGCGGACGACCCGGAGGGCGGCCCCGCCGGGTCCCGCCAGGAGGCGCACTACCCGACGACGGAGCCGGAGGGCCCGCCGCGCGGCGCGGTCCCCCTCGTCCAGGGAGCCACCCCGGACTCCAGCCGGGAGACGCACACCAGCATGCGGGTGCCCGAGCCGGACGAACTGGCCGGTGGCGCGCACGGCACGGCCCGCGCCCCGCGGGCCGCGGGGGAGCGCCGGGCGGGTTCGGCCCGGCACCGTTCGTCACCGGAGGCGGTGCGCCGCCGCCGTCTCAAGGTGGGCGCGGTGGCCGCCCTGGTCGTCGTGGCTGCCACGATCGGCGGTCTGCTGGCCTCGGGCGGCGACGGATCGGGCGATGCCCGGCCGGGCGTGCACCAGCCGCACGGAACGCCGTGACCTGGGCCGGACGCCGCCGCGGCGCGGGCGCGGACACCGCGCGCGGGCCCGGCGGCGGGCCCGCGCGGCCCGGCTTCGCCCCGGCCGGCGGGCCGGGGCCGGGGCACATTGTCGGTGGCAGCCGTTAGGCTGGGTGCGTGGCAGTCGTCGATGTATCCGAAGAGCTGAAGTCCCTCTCCTCGACCATGGGGTCGATCGAGGCCGTCCTGGACCTCGACAAGATGAGGGCCGATGTCGCCGTGCTTGAGGAGCAGGCCGCGGCGCCGTCCCTGTGGGACGACCCGGCGAACGCGCAGAAGATCACCAGCAAGCTGTCCTTTCTCCAGGGCCAGCTGCGCCGGGCCGAGGAACTGCGCGGCCGCGTCGACGACCTCGAGGTGCTCTTCGAGCTCGCCGAGGCCGAGGGCGACGAGGAGACCCGCGCCGAGGCCGAGCGCGAGCTGACCGACGTCCGCAGGGCGGTGGACGAGCTGGAGGTCCGCACGCTGCTGTCCGGCGAGTACGACGCCCGTGAGGCCCTGGTGAGCATCCGCGCCGAGGCCGGCGGGGTGGACGCCGCCGACTTCGCCGAGAAGCTCCAGCGGATGTACCTGCGCTGGGCCGAGCGCCACGGCTACAAGACCGAGCTGTACGAGACCTCGTACGCCGAAGAGGCCGGCATCAAGTCGACCACCTTCGCCGTCCAGGTGCCCTACGCCTACGGCACGCTCTCGGTGGAGCAGGGCACGCACCGCCTGGTGCGCATCTCGCCGTTCGACAACCAGGGCCGCCGCCAGACCTCGTTCGCGGGCGTCGAGGTGCTGCCGGTCGTCGAGCAGACCGACCACATCGAGATCGACGAGAGCGACCTGCGGGTGGACGTCTACCGTTCCTCCGGCCCCGGCGGTCAGGGCGTCAACACCACGGACTCCGCGGTCCGCCTGACCCACCTGCCCACCGGCATCGTCGTCTCCTGCCAGAACGAGCGCTCGCAGATCCAGAACAAGGCCTCCGCCATGAACGTCCTCCAGGCGAAGCTGCTGGAGCGGCGCCGCCAGGAGGAGCAGGCCAAGATGGACGCCCTCAAGGGCGACGGCGGCAACTCCTGGGGCAACCAGATGCGTTCGTACGTCCTGCACCCGTACCAGATGGTCAAGGACCTGCGGACGGAGTTCGAGGTCGGCAACCCGCAGGGCGTGCTGGACGGCGATATCGACGGCTTCCTGGAGGCCGGCATCCGCTGGCGCAAGCAGCAGGCGAAGTAACCGCCGACGCAAGCGGACAAACACCCGCGAAACCTTCCGGCAACTGCCTCCCTCGGGGAGGCAGTTGCCTTTTGTCATGGCGGTTAGGTCACAGTCGTACGTCCATGTATCGCCCAACTCGTGGCAATTCAGGCATCGCGCCTTTATTCGGCCTTGACGATGTTCCGAGAACTGGGAAGGCTGAGCGCGGCATGCGTGTGTCATGGGGCGCGTGCAGGAACGGGGAGGCGAACGGTCCGCAGGCGCTGCGCGGCCGTGGTGTGCACAACCCCATCGGTCGTTGCCCCGTGCGGCGGTGCTCCATTGACGAGTTCAGCTACTGGGGGTAGCAGTACATGACGAAGAAGACGCGGCTGCGCGTTGCGCGCATTGCGGCCGGTGCGGTGATCGCGGCCGGTGCGTCGCTCACCGCGGCCGGCGCGGCATCGGCCACTGAGACCGAACACGGCCAGTCTGCGGGCAAGGTCTGCAATCCGTTGGACGTGCTCGAGCTGTTCTGCCACGAGACCAGCGGTGGCACCTCCACCGGTGGCGAGTCGACCGGCGGGGAGTCCACCGGTGGCGACACCACCGGCGGTGAGATCGGCAGCCAGACCGGTGGTGAGTCCACCGGCGGCGAGATCGGCAGCCAGACCGGCGGCGAGTCCACCAGTGGTCAGACCACGGGCGGCGAGACCACGGGTGGCGAGACCACCGGCGGTCAGACCACCGGCGGCCAGACCACGGGTGGCGAGACCACCGGTGGCCAGGACTCCGGTGGCCAGACCACTGGCGGCGAGACCACTGGTGGCCACAACTCCGGTGGTCAGACCACGGGTGGCGAGACCACCGGCGGCCAGGACTCCGGCGGCCAGACCGGTGGCAGCAGCACCGGCGGTCACTCGGGCGGCAGCAGCACCGGTGGTCACTCGGGCGGCAGCAGCACCGGTGGTAGCCACTCCGGCGGCGGCAGCACCGGCGGCGACAGCACCGGTACCGGCACCGACAACGAGGGCTCCAAGCCGATCGAGCAGCCCGGCCAGGGCAAGGAGCAGGTCGTCGACACTCCGGGCCAGGCCAAGCAGCAGGCCAAGGGTGGTCAGCAGCTGGCGGAGACCGGTTCGTCCGGCACCACCTTCCTGCTCATCGGTGCGGCCACGATGATCGCCGGCGGCGTGGGCTTCCGGGTCCTGCCCCGCCTGATCAACAAGAACGGCGGCGGCGCGGCGGCTGCCTGACGCTGACGCGACGCACGACGAGGGGCCCGGGACGGCATGACCGTCCCGGGCCCCTCGGGCGTACGGCTGAGGCGTGCGCGGATCCGAACACGCTGGGCGGCGGCGCCGTCACGCCATGGCGCCGCGGTCGAGCGCGGGACCGTCACACGGCCTGGTGGAGCAGCGCCGCGACCGCGATCAGGGCGATCAGCAGGGCCGCCAGCACCACGGGATTGAGCTGGCCGAAAATGCCTGCTTGCCGCTGGAGGCGTTCCCTACTGGCCCGGCACACGGGGCAGCGGCCCTCGCTCACAGGGGCCGCGCAGTTGGCGCACACCAATCGGTCGTACGTCATGCGACCTCCTTACTCACTGCACCAACGCACCGGGAAGCGCGTCGGTTCCCTCTACCACTGTGCCAGCTCCGCAGCCGGACGGCGCGCCCCACGGACGGCTACCACTCTCAGGCACCTTCCGTCCGACCGGATCCCGCCGTCCCCTCCGCGCCCGCTCGCCCGGAATTGTGCTCGTTTTGTCCCATAGGCGCCGTGAAGAAACGCACCAACCCCCCTCAGCGACTTCGCCCCCACCCGAGGTTCGCGTATGGTCACGCTCACCGACGGGAGCCGTGATCGGCAACCCGTGCCCCTACCCAGGTCGACCGTGGTGCATCTGTGATCCGATTCGACAACGTCTCCAAGACCTACCCGAAGCAGAACCGCCCCGCCCTCCGGGACGTCTCCCTGGAGATCGAGCGCGGCGAGTTCGTCTTCCTGGTGGGCTCCTCGGGCTCCGGTAAGTCCACCTTCCTGCGACTGCTCCTGCGCGAGGAGCGCGCCAGCCATGGCGCCGTCCACGTACTGGGGAAGGACCTGGCCAAGCTCTCCAACTGGAAGGTGCCGCAGATGCGGCGCCAGGTGGGCACGGTCTTCCAGGACTTCCGACTGCTCCCCAACAAGACGGTGGGACAGAACGTCGCCTTCGCCCTGGAAGTCATCGGCAAGCCGCGCGGCCAGATCCGCAAGACGGTGCCCGAAGTCCTCGAACTCGTCGGCCTCGGCGGCAAGGAGGAACGCATGCCGGGCGAGCTGTCCGGTGGTGAGCAGCAGCGCGTCGCCATCGCGCGGGCCTTCGTCAACCGCCCGTTGCTGCTCATCGCCGACGAGCCCACCGGCAACCTCGACCCGCAGACCTCCGTCGGCATCATGAAGCTGCTGGACCGGATCAACCGCACCGGGACGACGGTGGTCATGGCCACCCATGACCAGCAGATCGTCGACCAGATGCGCAAGCGGGTCATGGAACTCGAGAAGGGCCGGCTCGTACGCGACCAGTCGCGCGGCGTGTACGGCTACCAGCACTGAAAGGACGCCATGCGCGCCCAGTTCGTCCTGTCGGAGATTGGTGTCGGTCTCCGCCGAAATCTCACGATGACCTTCGCCGTCATCGTCTCCGTAGCCCTCTCGCTCGGCCTGTTCGGCGCCTCGCTGCTGATGCGCGACCAGGTGAGCACGATGAAGGGCTACTGGTACGACAAGGTCAACGTCTCCATCTTCTTCTGCAACAAGAACGACGCCGAAACGGCCGCCAACTGCGCCAAGGGCGCGGCGACCGAGCAGCAGAAGAACGACATCCTCGCCGAACTGCACCGGCTGCCGCTGGTGCAGAACGTGGAGCACGAGACCAGCGACCAGGCGTACAAGCACTACAAGGAGCAGTTCGGCGACACCCCCGTGGCCGGTCTGGTGACGCCCGACCAGCTGCCGGAGTCCTTCCGGGTCAAGCTCAAGGACCCGACGAAGTTCGACGTCATCAAGTCGGCGTTCTCCGAGCGGCCCGGCGTCGAGCAGGTGCAGGACCAACGGGACACCGTCGAGCCGCTGTTCCGTCTGCTGGACGGCATGCGGTACGCGGCCCTGGGTGTCATGGGCCTGATGCTGGTCGTGGCGCTGATGCTGATCGTCAACACCGTGCGGGTCTCGGCCTTCAGCCGCCGCCGGGAGACGGGCATCATGCGGCTGGTCGGTGCGTCCAGTTTCTACATCCAGCTGCCGTTCATCATGGAGGCCGCCATCGCCGGCCTCATCGGTGCGGTGTTCGCC
The DNA here is from genome assembly GCF_045799175.1 of Streptomyces sp. VTCC 41912. NCBI lineage: Bacteria > Bacillati > Actinomycetota > Actinomycetes > Kitasatosporales > Streptomycetaceae > Streptomyces > Streptomyces sp. VTCC 41912. The sequence continues at coordinate 52,097 of NZ_JBJMAB010000023.1, read as the reverse complement.
TGCGTGCTGCTGGTCGGCGGCAAGTACTTCATGATCAACCAGTGGTTGGCCAAGCAGATCCAGGTGGTCAACTTCATCGGCTGGGACTCGGTCCTGGCGGTGCTGCCACTGGTCCTGCTCATCGGCCTGTTGATGCCCGCGCTCGCCGCGTTCTTCGCGCTGCGCAAGTACCTCAAGGTGTGAGCTTCGCCAAGGGCGCCGTACGGGCAACTCCCCGTACGGCGCCCTTGCGTCGCCTAGACTCACCGGCATGTCGGGCCCGTGTGCGTACGACCGGCCCCGCCGCATCCGCCGCGGGGCGGCCCTGACGTTGTTCCTCGCCGGGGTGCTCGCCGCGGGCGCGGCCACCGGCACCTGGGACGACCCCGGTGACGTCGCGGAGCCCGCCGCCCGCAGCCGGCCCGCCGGTGGCGCGGTCGCCGGCCGGGCCACCGCCGACGGGGCCGCGCGGGCCGCGGCGCGGGCCGCCGCGGACGGCAAGTCCGGTGCCGAGGCCGCCGCCGAGGTCGTCAGCCGCAGCGGCGACCGTTGGTCGACGGTCTACACCCACGGCGAATTCGAGGACTTCCAGGCCCAGTTGGGTGGCGCCTACGTCGGCGTCGGGCTGTGGGTGCGGCAGGACGACGGCGGCGCGGTCACGGTCTCCCGGGTCCAGCCCGGTGGCCCCGCCGCCCGCGCCGGCATCGCCGTCGGCGACCGCCTCGACGCCGTCGACGGCCGGCCCGCCCGTGGCCGCCCGGTCACCGAGACCGTGGCCCGGTTGCGCGGCGACGGCCCCCGGGGCTCCGGCGCCGCCGCCGGCACCCCGGTCCGGCTGGACCTGCACCGCGGCGGCCGCAGTTGGAGCGTGACCCTGCACCGCACCCGTCTGCGCACCCCCAACGTCACCGTGGACCGCCCGGCCGGCGCGGACGGGCCGACCCGCATCAAGATCAGCGCGTTCGCCAAGGGCACCGGCGCCGCGGTCCGCCGCGCGGTGCGCGCCGCCGATCCGCGCGACGGGCTGCTGCTGGACCTGCGCGGCAACACCGGTGGCCTGGTCACCGAGGCGGTCGCCACCGCCTCCGTCTTCCTGGACGGGGGGCTGGTCGCCACCTACGACGTGCACGGCAGCCAGCGCGCCCTGTACGCCGAGGGCGCCGGTGACACCCGGATCCCCCTGGTCGTGCTGGTGGACGGGGGCACGATGAGCGCCGCCGAGCTGCTGTCCGGCGCCCTCCAGGACCGTGGCCGGGCGGTCGTGGTGGGGTCCCCGACGTTCGGCAAGGGCTCCATCCAGATGCCCAGCGAGCTGCCGGACGGCTCGGTCGCCGAGCTGACCGTCGGGCACTACCGGACCCCGGCCGGCCGGGCCGTGGACGGTGCCGGGATCACCCCGGACCTGATCGTCGAGGACCATGCGGAAAAACGGGCCCGCACAGTATTGAGTGGCCTCGGCACCGGTGCGTAGTGCGAAAATGGCCGCACTATGGCTACCAAGGGCAAGGGCAAAGAGAAGAACGACGGGCGCAAGCTCGTCGCGCAGCACAAGAAGGCGCGGCACGACTACCACATTTTGGACACCTACGAGTGTGGTCTGGTGTTGACCGGCACCGAGGTGAAGTCGCTGCGTCAGGGCCGGGCGTCGCTGGTGGACGGATTCGTCCAGATCGACCGCGGCGAGGCGTGGCTGCACAACGTGCACATTCCGGAATACGCGCAGGGCACCTGGACGAATCACAGTGCCCGGCGGAAGCGGAAGCTGCTGCTGCACCGCGTCGAGATCGACAAGCTGGAGGCCAAGTCCCAGGACTCGGGTCACACGATCGTGCCGCTGTCGCTGTACTTCAAGGACGGTCGGGCCAAGGTCGAGATCGCGCTGGCCAAGGGCAAGAAGGAGTGGGACAAGCGGCAGACGCTGCGCGAGCAGCAGGACCGCCGCGAGGCGGAGCGGACGATGTCGGCGATCCGGCGCCGGCAGCGGGCCTGAGGTACCGGCGGCCGGAGGGGCGTCCGCGACGGCCGCCGGGAATGTGCTGGCACCCGCGCGTGTTGGTCACGTACGATGGGGGCACACCCCGCGAGGGTGTGGCACCACCTTGAAAAGAAAACATGGGGATGATCGGTTTCGACAGCGGATGTCGAAGCAGGGGAAGCGAGTCGAGGAAGCGGCAATGATCTCGTTAACCATATGCCGAAACCAATAATCGCCAACACCAAGCGCGATTCCTTCGCCCTCGCTGCCTAAGTAGCGACCTGCGAAGTGTCAGCCCGGGGCCGTTCCCGTCCCGGATCCTGGCATCAGCTAGGGGACTTCACTTCTGAGCCCGGTCACGGGGTCCAGAAGGACATTTAACAGTGACTGAGCCCGTCGGAGACTTGTCCGCGTGATCTCCGGGGCTGAGAAAATCGAAGCGGACTGCACTCGGAGAAGCCCTGATTCTGCACCGTTGGACGCGGGTTCGATTCCCGCCATCTCCACAATTCCCATGTGAATGACAGCCTCGCTGTTCCGGAAACGGAGCGGCGGGGCTTTCGTTTTGCCCGCACGGCGCAGGCCACGGCCCGGCCCTCAGGACCGCCGGGCCGTGATCGCGGTGGCCGTCGCGGTGATCGTCAGGGCCAGCGCCGCGGCGACGGCCGGTACCCCGTACCCGGCGGTCGGCGACGGCAGGTGTTCGGCGGCCCAGCCGCCGGCCGCCGAGCCGGTGGCGATCCCGGTCAGCAGCGCGGTCACGGCCAGCGCCATCCCCTCGTTCAGCCGGCCCGCCGGGATGCGGGACTGGACCAGGCCCATGCCGGTGACCATCGCCGGAGCGGTGGCGGTGCCGGCCGTCAGCAGGGCGGCGGCGAGCAGCAGTGGTGCGCCGCTCGCGGCGGCCGCCAGCGGCAGGGTGAGCAGCGCGGCCATCGCGGCGACGCAGCCCAGGAACCGCCGCCCGGGCCGGGTCGCCGGGGGCAGTAGCCCGAGCAGCAGTCCGGTCGCGCCGGAGCCGGCCGCCTGGAGGGCGAGCAGGCCGCCGGCCGCCGGACGGAAGCCGTGCGCGTCCGCGTAGGCGACGGTGACGACTTCGAGGGAGCCGAACACCGCGCCGGTGGCCAGGAAGGTGAGCAGGAGCGGGGGCAGGCCGCGGGAGCGCAGCGGGGCGGGCGTCCTCCCGGCCGTGGGCCGGGCGGGGGTGCGGTCGGGGGCGACGGGGGGTTCGGTGCGGCGCTGGGCCGCGAAGAGCAGGACGCCGGTGAGCAGCAGGGTGGCCGCGACGGCGGTGCCGGCCTCCGGGGCGACGCCGGTGCACAGCAGCGTGGCGAGGACCGGGCCCAGCAGGAAGCACAGTTCGTCGGCGGCCTGCTCGAAGGAGTTGGCGGTGTGCTGGGCGGCCGGGTCGTCGCGGAAGAGGTGCGCCCAGCGGGCGCGGGACATGCCGCCGGTGTTGGGGGTGGTGGCGGTGGCCGCGTAGGAGGCGAACAGGGTCCAGTCCGGGGCGCCGGCGCGGACGCACAGCAGCAGCGAGAACGAGCCGAGGACGGCGAGGGCGGTGGCCGGGACGGCGATCCGGGCCTGGCCGTGGCGGTCGACGAGCCGGGCGGTCAAGGGGCCGACGAGGGCGGTGGCGGCGAGCCCGGTGCCGGTGACCGCGCCGGCCAGCGCGTACGAGCCGCGGTTGCCGGCGATCATCAACAGGGCGCTGACGCCGAGCATCCCCATCGGGAGCCGGGCCAGGAGGCCGGCGGCGGCGAAGGCGCGGGTGCCGGGGACGGCGAAGAGCCGGGCGTAGGGCGAGCGGCGACGGCGGGTCGGGTGGACGGGCGGGGCGGTGACCGGGCGGGCGGCGAGGAAGAGGATCACGCCTGCCACGATCGGGGTGCGGGTAGGGGACCGTCCAACACCTGGTCGGAGCGATTCACGCAGTGCAGTTGTGAGTCCCGGGCGGGGCGTCCGTGGGGCGGGGAGCGGTGTGAGGATGGGGCGGTGCCGTACGACATCGACCCCCGGCTGCTGCGGGCCTTCGCCGCGGTCGCCGAAGAGCTGCACTTCACCCGGGCCGCCGCCCGGCTCTACGTCGCCCAGCAGGCGCTCAGCCGTGATGTCCGGCGGCTGGAGGGGGAGTTGGGGGCCCAGCTGTTCGTGCGGAGCACCCGGCAGGTGGCGCTGACCGCGGAGGGCGAGCGGCTGCTGCCGTACGCGCGGCGGGTGTTGGCGGCCCACGAGGAGTTGGCCGCGGCCTTCCGGGCGGAGCCCGCGCGGCCGTTGGTGGTGGATGTGGGGGCTCCGGTCGGGACCGCGCACCGGGTGCTGGCGGAGGCCCGGCGGCGGGTGCCGGAGAGCTGCGAACTGGTGGCGCGCTTCCACAGCGGGCTGACCGGGGCCGCCGCGGCGTTGGCGGCCGGGCGGCTGGACGTCTCCTTCGGGCGGTTCGCGGGGTTGCCGGCGCCGGCCCGGGCCGGGCTCGACCACCAGCCGGTGCGGTTGGAGCGGATGGCGGTGCTGTTGCGCGCGGACCATCCGCTGGCCGGCGCCGCCGTCGTACCGCTGGGCGGGCTGGCCGGCGAGACCCTCTACGCGGCGGCCGGGAACCCGCGCACCGCGGAGTGGACGGACCTGGCGGCGCGGCTCTTCGACGGACGGGGGATCGCGATGGCGGAGCCGTTCCCGGAGATCGAGGGGGCGGAGGAGTTCGTCCGGGTGGTGCGCAAGCACGGCTGGTCGGTGCTGGCGAGTACGGAGTTCATCGAGGTGCCGGGGATGGTCCTGCGGCCGTTGGTGGATCCGGTGCCGCTGTCGCCGGTGGGGATGGTGTGGCGCAGGGGGCTGCGGCATCCCGGGCTGGACGCCCTGCGCGCCGCCGCCCGGGAAGTGGGCACCCGGGAGGGCTGGCGCGCGCTCCCCGACGTCGACTGGTGGCTGCCGGCGGCGGACGGCGCGGCGATGGGCGTGGCGACGGGCGTGGCGACGAGGCCGGCGGCGCAGGATGCCGCGGCGGACGGAGCCGCGCCGGGCGTCTGAGGGCGGCAACTCCCGCCGGGCGTCGGTCGGGCGAGGGGGCGCGCACCACCGCGACGTGACCGACGTCTCCTTACCCGGCGCATATCCGTTCCCGGTGCAGGCAACCAACGGCACCGGAATTCCTTCCTTACGGAAGGACATCGTGTGCGAACGATGTGTGCGAACAAGACAAACGGATGGAACAGGGGGGGAGTCGTGCAGCGACGCTCCGTGCTCGCGACGACGGTGGCCGCACTCGCCTTGACCGTCACCGCCGGACTGGCTCTGACCGGTTGCGGATCGGGGCGGATGGCGGCCCTGCACGCCAACTGCAAGACCAGGGGCCTGAGCTGGAAGATCACCGTTCTCCAGGCGGCGCCGCACAGCACCCACCGGGAGGCCCGCCTGTCGGGTGTGAACAAGGGCTCGCAGCCGTGCGTCTTCGACGGCTTCCCCTCGTTCGCGGTGCACGTCGGCAAGGGACCGGAGTCGGACGGCAAGGGGCAGGGCCGCACCATGCCGATAGACCTCGCGCGCGGGGGCATGGTGACCACCAGCCTGCGCTACAAGGACCACGGGCCCGGCATGACGCCCGCGGACTGCCTGGTGAGCAACGACGAGGCGATGGTGGGCGCGCCCCGCGACCGGCACCAGAAGGCCATAAAGGTCCGGGACGAGAAGGGCAAGAAGACCCGGATGAACGTCTGCGAGTCGACGATCTGGATGGCGCCGCCGGCCGAACGGACCGGCTGACGCCGAACGCACCGGCCCGGTCGGCCCGCGCCGCGTCGTCGGCCGCGTCGTCCGCCGGGCGCGGGTCAGTCGCCCTCGCCGGCCGGTGCGGACGTCCGGGCGGCGGGCGCCGGGACGGCGTCGTGCGCGGGGCGGGTCGGCAGCGCCCGTAACCAGAACTCGGCGGCCAGCGTCGGGTCCAGCGGCCGCAGCGCACCGGTGTCCGGTTGCAGGGACGTCAGGACCGGACGCAGCACGTCCGGGCGGATCAGCCCCAGGGCGGCCAGCCGGGAGTCCTCGCACAGTGCCGCCAGCGCCCGGCGGTTGCGGCGCAGCCCGGCGTGCAGCTCCGCGCTGTGGGCGCGCCGGCCGCCGCGGCCCAGCACGGGGCCGGGCACGGTGCCGCGCATCGCCGCGGCCAGCACCGGCTTTCCGCCGCCGCCCGGCACCCGGTCGGCGAGCCGGACCGCCAACGCCGCTTCGATCACCGCGTCGTCCAGGAACGGCGCCTCGTAGGCCACCCCGTGCACCGAGGTCAGCGCGTCGATGCCGCGGACCCGCTCGCCGGCTCGGACCGCGGCGGCGGCCAGTTCGTGCTGGGCGCGCAACGGGTCGAGGGGCGCGGGCGCCGCGGCGGCGGCCTCCCGCAGCAGCCGGCGGACCGTGGCGAGGGCGTCCGGGTGCGCCCAGGGCGGCATCGCCGCCAGCTCCTCCCAGTCCGCCCGGCCGGGCCGGCGGCGCGCGCCGGGGACGATCCGGTCGGCGCCGGCGGCCAGCCACCGGGGGTAGCTGCGGCCGCCGAGCAGGATGCGCACGGTGGCCGGCAGCGTCCAGGGGGCGAGCCGGCGGGCCCGGCGGGCCAGTCGTGCGGCGGCGCGGAGGTCGCCGCGGGCCAGCGAGTTCAACGCCATCGGCCGGAGCGCGAACAACTCGTCGCCGCCGACGCCGGCCAGGTGCATCCGGGACCCGAACTTCGCGACCAGCCGCGCCTGGTGGACCAGCCGGGCCGCTTCCCGGACGGCGACCAGCGGCCCGGCGGGGTCGGTGTGGTCGGGCTCGGCGGGCGGGGTGTACCAGGTGGGGGCGTCGGTGTAGGGGAGGGCGAGGTGGCGGCCGCCGTGGCGGACCCGGCTGAGGCGGTAGGCGCTGTGCGCGCTCCACAGGGGGTCGTCGTCGGCCGGGTCGCGGCCCTCCCAGGCGGTGGTGACCAGTTCGGTCGTGTCGCGGGCGGCCAGGAAGCACACGCTGGTGGAGTCCAGGCCGCCGGAGAGGTCGGCGCTGAGGGTGGCCCGGCGCGTCCGGGCGTGCACGGCCGCGCCGAGGGCCTCCCGCACGCCCTCGGCGGCGTCCGGCAGCGGCACCTCCGGTTGCGGCGGGTGCCACCAGCGGACCTCGCGGTACTGGCCGGCCGGGTCGTGGGCGGCGCAGTGGCCGGGGGGTACGGCGTGCACCGCGTGCCAGGGGGTGCGCAGCGCGAGCGGCAGCGGGGCGCCGGGCGCGAGCAACCGGGTGGCCAGCGCCTCCTCGTCGAGCGCTCCGGTCCGCGGGGCGCAGGACAGTCCGGCGTCGGCCGCGGCGCGGGCCAGCGCGGCCAGGTCCTGCGGGCGGTTGCCCAGCACCGTGCGGCCGCCGAGGTCGGTGCGGTGCAGCCGGCGGACCGCGGAGAGGCTGCCCCGGGCGCGGAGCTCGCCGCCCGTGCAGGTCAACAGGAAGAAGCTGCCGGGCAGTTCGTGGCGCAGCCCGGTGAGGTCGTCGAGGTCGCGCAGGCGGCGCAGCAGCCGGGTCAGGGCGTCCGTGGTGGCCGAGGTGGTGCCGAGCAGCACCGCGCAGCGCGGGCCGACGCGCGCGGTGACCAGCTCCTCGCGCCGCCAGTGCCCGACGATCCAGGGGCGGCCGGAGAGGTGGGGGACGGTGCGGGTGGCCCGGGTCCGGGGCAGGCGGGCGGCGAGCCGGTCGGTGACGGGGTGGTCGGGGAACACCAGGAAGTCCACGGGGGGTTACCGCTCCTTGGCCTCGGGCGTGCGGGCCGGTGCCGCCGCGTGACGGTGCCGGTGCGGGGTGGTGGGGTGGCGGGTGGACGAGCACGGGGCCGGTCGGTCGGGGGCGACCGACCGGACCGGCCCTCGGCGCGTGCCGGGGCGGGGAGGCGCCCGGCAGGGGGATCGCGCGGCGGGTGGGGGACGCGTCAGGAGCCGTACGGTCCGCCGGTGATCCGCTGTGGTGTGATCCGCTGTGGTGTTCGGTGCATCGCATCCCTTCCTTCCGGTGTCCGGGGTGCCCGGCATCCCTGCGGGGGTGGGTGTGGCGCCCTGGCAGGGGCGAACGGCCGCCGCCGGACGGGAGGCACCTCCGCGTCGGCGACGGAGCGTGTCGGGCTGGTCACTCCGTGCGTCGGATAAAAAGGCTGGCAGTGTCCGCGGCACGTGCCATTACCCCGTTCGGGTGAACGCGGGGGCGCGTGGTGCATCGCGGCGCACCGCCTGTGCCGCGTACGCCGCGCGTGTGCCGCGGTGGCTCACCGCGTGCATCCGCGGTGCGTGAGCGCAAGGTTTCGCGCTGGTCACGTGCGGCCACAGGGCGGTAATCCGTCGTCCCTAGCGTCGGGTCGGACCCGGTCCGGGGGACCGGAGCGACCCTTGGGAGGCGCGATGACCGAGACCGCGACGGAGGCCACCGGCACCGGGACGGCGGGTGGCCGGGTGCGGAAGGGGCGGCGCTGGATCGAGCGCTGGGACCCGGAGGACGAGGTGTTCTGGCGGGAGTCCGGGGCGCGGATCGCCCGGCGCAATCTGGTCTTCTCCGTGATGACCGAGCACATCGGCTTCTCGGTGTGGAGCCTGTGGTCGGTGCTGGTGCTGTTCATGGGCCCGGAGTACGGGATCGACCCGGCCGGGAAGTTCTTCCTCGTCGCCGTGCCGACGCTGGTGGGGGCGGTGCTGCGGGTGCCGTACACGTTCGCCGTGGCACGGTTCGGCGGGCGCAACTGGACGGTGTTCAGTGCCCTGTTGCTGGTGGTGCCGGCGGTCGCGGCGGCGCTGGTGATGCGGCCGGGGACGTCGTATGGGACGTTCTTGGCGGTGGCCGCGCTGGCCGGGGTCGGCGGCGGCAACTTCGCCTCGTCCATGACCAACATCAACTCGTTCTACCCGCTGCGGAAGAAGGGCTGGGCGCTGGGGCTGAACGCCGGCGGCGGCAACCTGGGGGTGCCGGTGGTCCAGTTGCTGGGGCTGCTGGTCATCGGGACGGCCGGGGCCGCGCACCCGCGGCTGCTGCTCGCCGGCTACCTGCCGCTGATCGTGCTCGCGGCGCTGCTGGCCGCGCTGCGCATGGACAACCTCGCGCCGGTCGCCAACGACACCGGGGCGGCCGTGGCGGCGGCCCGGGAGCGGCACACCTGGCTGATGGCGCTGCTCTACGTCGGGACCTTCGGGTCGTTCATCGGCTACAGCTTCGCCTTCGGGCTCGTCCTCCAGGGCCAGTTCGCGCGCACGCCCCTCCAGGCGGCGTCGTTGACCTTCGTCGGGCCGCTGCTGGGCTCGCTGGCCCGGCCGGTCGGCGGCCGGCTGGCGGACCGGTGCGGCGGGGCGCGGATCACCCTGGCGAACTTCGCGGCGATGGGCCTGGCCACCTCGGTGGTGCTGGTCGCCTCGGTGGTGCGCTCGCTGCCGCTGTTCCTCGTCGGCTTCACCGCGCTGTTCCTGCTGACCGGCCTCGGCAACGGCGCCACCTACAAGATGATCCCGGGCATCTTCCTGGCCCGTGCGCGGCGCCGCGGACTGACCGGCGAGGCGGCCGCGGCGGCCGGGCGCCGGCTCTCGGGGGCCGCGATGGGGCTGATCGGCGCGGTGGGGGCGCTCGGCGGCCTGGGCATCAACCTGGCCTTCCGGGAGGCGTTCGCGGCCACCGGCTCCGGGGCGCCGGCGTTCGCCGCGTTCCTGGCGTTCTACGGGGTGTGCGGGGCGGTGACCTGGGCGGCGTACCTGCGCCGTCCGGAACCCGGGCCGACCACCGCGGATCCCGCCGGGACGACGGTCCGTCCGGCGTACGCCGACGTCTGAAAACCGTGCCCCAGAAGGCGCGTCCGTAACAGGCGGGAAATACTGGCGCACCGGGTCTGTCATGTGCCGTTGGCAGGCTCGACACCTTGGCCGCGCCTTCGGTGCCGCCGGATCCGCGGCGGTACCAGGGCGTACGACGGACGGGAGCGCCGGCGGCACCGGCACGGCACGGCGCAGCAGACCACTCGGGCGGAGCGGGACGGACCCATGCACGATCAGCAGGAGGCGGCCGGGCGGGAACGGCCCGCGGAGCCGGAGCGGGCCGTGCGCCCGTTGGACGGCTTCACGGTCGGGGTCACCGCGGCCCGCCGGGCGGACGAACTGGGCGCGCTGCTGGAGCGCCGCGGCGCCCAGGTGGTGCACGCCCCGGCGCTGCGCATCGTGCCGCTGCCGGACGACACCGAACTGCTCGCCGCCACCCGCGCGCTGACCGACGACCCGCCGGACGTGGTGGTGGCCACCACCGCCATCGGGTTCCGCGGCTGGATCGAGGCGGCGGAGGGCTGGGGGCTGGGCGAGGCGCTGCTGGACCGGCTGGCCGGGGTGGAACTGCTGGCCCGCGGCCCGAAGGTGCGCGGCGCCATCCGGGCCGCCGGGCTGACCGAGAAGTGGTCGCCGGCTTCGGAGTCGATGGCCGAGGTGCTGGACCGGCTGCTGGCCGGGGACGTCGCCGGGCGGCGGATCGCGGTCCAACTGCACGGGGAGCCGCTGCCGGGGTTCGTCGAGGCGCTGCGGGCCGGCGGCGCCGAGGTGGTCGGGGTGCCGGTGTACCGGTGGATGCCGCCGGCCGACCTCGGGCCGGTGGACCGGCTTCTGGACGCGGTGCTGGCCCGAGGGGTGGACGCGGTGACCTTCACCAGCGCCCCGGCCGCCGCCTCGTTGCTGCGTCGGGCCGCCGAGCGCGGCCTCCAACCGGAGGTGCTGGCCGCGCTGCGGCAGGACGTGCTGGTGGCGTGCGTGGGGCCGGTGACGGCGCTGCCGCTGGAGGCGCTGGAGGTGCCCACCCGGCAGCCGGAGCGGTTCCGGCTGGGGCCGCTGGTGCAGCTGCTGTGCCGGGAACTCCCGGGCCGCGTGCCGCCGTTGCCGGTCGCCGGGCGGCGCCTGGAGATCCGCGGCCGGGCCGCCGTGCTGGACGGTGCGCTGCGCCCGGTGCCGCCCGCCGGGATGGCGCTGCTGCGCGCCCTGGCCCGCCGCCCCGGGTGGGTGGTGGGCCGCGCCGAACTGCTGCGGGCGCTACCGGGCACGGGCCGCGACGAGCACGCGGTGGAGACCGCGATGGCCCGGCTGCGCACCGCCCTGGGGGAGCCCCGGCTGATCCAGACGGTGGTCAAGCGCGGCTACCGGCTGGCGCTGGACACCCCCGTGGACACCGACAAGTACGGCGGCCACTAGGAGCCGTCCGGAGGGCCCCGGGGCCCGCGTGCACGCCCCCTGCCGCCCGGGGCCTCGGTCCGGGCGGCGGTCCGGGCCTCAGGCCGGGTTGTTCACCCGGATCTTGGACTGGCCGTGCGGCCGGGTCTCCCAGTCCTCCATGAACCGGGCTTCGAGCCCGTGCTTGCCGGCCAGTCGCAGCAGGGTCTCGGTCCGGTAGTAGAAGTCCTCCCGCAGCACCTGGTGTTCGGCGCCCTCGGTGCGGTCGAAGGTGAAGTCGAAGAACCCGCCGGGGGCCAGGATCCGGCCGACGTGCGCCAGGCACTCGTCGATGACGTGGATCGGCGAGTGCGAGAAGACGCTGTGCGCGTGGACGACGTCGAAGTGCCCGGACGGCAGGAACTCCAGCGTCAGGTCCTGAGTGATCGTCAGGTGCGGCAGCTTGGGCTGGAGTTCGTAGGTCGTCAGGGTCCGCTTGGCGGCTATCAGGATGTCCGGCGAGATGTCGATCCCGTAGTAGTTGCCGGCGTCCAGGTGGGCGATGAAGCGCCAGCCGGCGCGCAGGTTGCCGCACCCGATGTCGAGCATCCGGTGCCGGGGCTCCAGCCCGTGCTCCACCAGGTAGTCGAACTGCATCTCGCCCAGCGCCAGCCAGCGCTCGTGGCTGCGGCTGCCGACCGCGGCCTCCGGGTTGCGGCCGGTGTCCGAGGCCATCACCGCGCGGTAGTACGCGACGTGGTCGGGGTGCTTCAGGCGCAGCCAGGTGTCCCGGGCGGTGCGCTTGACGTAGGGGGCGATCCGGGCCGGATTGCGGACCGCGTAACCGAGCTTGTGGGTCAGGCTGGCGCGGTTCTTGAGCAGCGGAGTGGACATGCCGCCGGACTATACAACACATGTATACGCGACGTATCTACACGGGTGGTCTACATGCATGCTCTACATGCGTGCTCTACATGCGTGCTCTACATGCATGGTGTACGTCCGTGCCCGTGCCGGCGCGCGGTCGGCGGGGTGACTTTCCCGGAGCCGCCGCCGCCCCTCCGCGCCGTGAAGTCGCCCGCCCCGCGCCCAGGTCCGCCGCCCCGACCGCGCACGGTGCGGCCGACCGCGGGGTTCCGGCGGGCGGCGCGGCCGGGCACCCTGGGAACGCTCCCGTACGCCCCCTCCGCCCCCTTCCCCGCACGCCCCCGATCCCTTCGCCCCCTTCCTCCCGTTCCTCCCCTTCACTCCCTTCACTCCCTTCACTCCCTTTACTTCCCTTCACTCCCTTCAACCCCTCTGCCCCCTGCTTCTCCCCGTTCCCCGCGTGCGTCCCCGAGGAGTGACAGCCCGATGGCAGCCCCCTACGGCCTCCGGTTCGACTGCGGGCGGACCAGCCTGGATCTGGCGGCCACCGCCGGCGGCGCCGCGTTCGCCGTCGAACGGCTCACCGACCCCGGGGCGTTGGCCGCCTGGCTGGTCGGCGCCGGCGTGGTGCCGCCCGGCACCCCGCTCGACGCCGTCGACGCCCACTGGGTCGCCCGCTTCCGGGCCCTGCGCGACCTGCTGGCCCGGACCGTCCGCGCCGAACTGCTCGGCCGGGCCGCCGCGTCCGACCTGACGCTGCTGAACGCCGCGGCCGGGGCCGCCCCGCCGCCCGCCGTCCAGGTCGTCCGCGGCCCCGACGGCGCGCTCGCCGGCACCCTGGCCGGCCCGCCCGACTGCGCCGCGCTGCTGGCGGCGGTGGCCCGGGACGCCGTCGCGCTGCTCACCGACCCGGCGGTGCGCGGGCAACTGCGCCAATGCGCCGGCGAGGGCTGCGCGCTGGTCTACCTGGACACCTCGCGCGGCCGGCGCCGCCGCTGGTGCTCCAGCGAGGTGTGCGGCAACCGCGCCCGAGTGGCCCGGCACCGGCGACGGGCCGGCCGGACCCCGTGATGACGCCCGCGACCGCAGCCGGACGCGGTGCGTGACCGGACCTGTCGGACCGAACCGCGTCCTGAGTCAACATCCGACCGACAACGTCCGGCTTTGTCCGTACCTCCAGGTGCGCGCGGTGCCGGCTTCGCGTACGGTTGACGGCTGCCTACGCACAGCAGAAGGGGGCCTGGGTGGCCGCGCACAACGCCACGCACGCACCGGACCACACACCGGATTCCGTTCGGGACCGTGAGATCGAGTCCGAGCAGGCGCATCTCGACCGTGTCTACCAGCGCCTGGAGGAGAAGATCCACGAGGCGGAGTTCCTGATGGACGACGCCGCCAAGCGCGGCCAGGTCGGCACGCCCGGCGCGCTCGCCGAACGCGACGCCCAGGTCTTCCAGGCCGGCGTCCACCTCCACCGCCTCAACTCCGAGTACGAGGACTTCCTCTTCGGCCGGATCGACCTGCTCCTGGGCAAGGACGGCAAGAAGGGCCCGGACGGCGCGTACACCTCCGTCGAGCCCGCCGACGGCGTCATCCAGGACGGCCGCGCCGCCATCGCCGAGACGCTCCACATCGGGCGCCTCGGCGTCCTGGACGCGGACTACTCGCCGCTGGTCATCGACTGGCGGGCGCCGGCCGCCGCGCCCTTCTACCGCGCCACCCCGGTCGCCCCCGGCCGGGTCGTCCGGCGCCGGGTGATCCGCTCCAAGGGCCGCAAGGTGCTGGGCGTCGAGGACGACCTGATGCGCCCCGAGGTCACCGCGACGCTGGACGGCGTCGAGCTGCCGGCGGTCGGCGACGGCGCCCTGATGGCCGCCCTGGGCCGGGCCCGCAGCCACACCATGCGGGACATCGTCGCCTCCATCCAGGCCGAGCAGGACCTGGTGATCCGGGCGCCCGCCGCCTCCGTCACCGAGGTCGAGGGCGGCCCCGGCACCGGCAAGACCGCGGTCGCCCTGCACCGCGCCGCCTACCTGCTCTACCAGGACCGCCGCCGCTACGCCGGCGGCATCCTGATCGTCTCCCCGACCCCGCTGCTGGTCGCCTACACCGAGGGCGTGCTGCCGTCGCTCGGCGAGGAGGGCCAGGTCGCCATCCGGGCGCTCGGCTCGCTCGTCGAGGGCGCCGAGGCGACCGCCTACGACCCGCCTGCGGTCTCCCGCATCAAGGGCTCGGCGCGGATGGTCAAACTGCTGCGCAGGGCCGCCCGCGGGGCGCTGGAGGCCCCTGCCGCCCCGCCGCGCGCCCGCCCCGCCGAGGACGCCCAGCTGTCCCTGGAGGACCTCGCCGCGGGGGCGGACGCCCCGACCGACGAGGCGGCGCCGCCGACCCGCCTGCGGGTCGTCGCGTTCGGCACCCGGCTCGAACTCGACGAGGCCGAGCTGCGCGCCATCCGCCACTCCGCCCTGGGCGGCACCGCCCCGGTAAACCTGCTGCGCCCGCGCGCCCGCCGGCTGATCCTGGACGCCCTGTGGACCAAGTCCGGCGCGGCCCGCCGCTTCCCGGACCCGGAGCTGGCCGCCGAGGCCCGCCAGGGCTTCGACGAGGACCTCGTCACCGAACCCGACTTCCAGGACTTCCTGGAGGGCTGGTGGCCCGAACTCACCCCGCGCGGGGTGCTCGCCACGATGGCCGACGACCGCCGCCTCGGCCGCTGGGCGCGCCGCCTGCTCAACCCGCGCGAGGTCCGGCAACTCGCCCGCTCGCTGCGCCGGTTGGGCGACGACGGCCGGGGCCCGCTGTCGGTGCACGACATCGCGCTGCTGGACGAGCTCCAGCTGGTCCTGGGCGCTCCGGCCCGGCCGGCCCGCCCCCGCGAGGCCGACCCGCTGGACCAGCTCACCGGCCTGGAGGAGCTGACCACCTACGCGGACCGGTTCTCGTCCGGCCGCGGCCGGCGCGAGCGGCTGGAGGAGGAGCGCACCGACTACGCCCACGTCATCGTCGACGAGGCCCAGGACCTGACGCCCATGCAGTGGCGGCTGGTCGGCCGCCGCGGCCGGCACGCCACCTGGACCGTGGTCGGCGACCCGGCGCAGTCCTCCTGGTCGGACCCGGACGAGGCCGCCGAGGCCCGCGACGAGGCACTGGGCACCCGCCCCCGCCGCCGCTTCACGCTCACCGTGAACTACCGCAACCCGGCCGAGATCGCGGAGCTGGCGTCCAAGGTGCTGGCCCTGGCCATGCCCGGTGCCCCGGCACCGCGGGCGGTCCGCTCGACCGGCCTGGAGCCGCGCTTCGCCGTCGTGGACGGCGCGGACGCCAGCGGCTCGGCCGGCTCGGGCGGCGCGGCCGACGGGGCGCTGGAACGGGCCACCGTCGCCGAGGCCGCGCGGTTGCTGGGCGAGGTCGAGGGCACGGTCGGCGTCGTGGTGGCGATGCACCGCCGCACGCAGGCCCGCACCTGGCTGGCCGGGCTCGGCGACCGCGTCGTGGCGCTGGGCTCCCTGGAGGCCAAGGGCCTGGAGTACGACGCCACCCTGGTGGTCTCGCCCGCCGAGATCGCCGACGAGTCGCCGGCCGGGCTGCGGGTGCTCTACGTCGCCCTGACCCGTGCCACCCAGCAGCTGACCGTGCTCTCCGCCGCCCCGGACGACCCGGACGCGGACGGGGTGCCGGACCTGCTGCGCGACTAGGGCGGGTCCGGGGCGCGGCGGGCGCGGCCGTGCTGCCATCCGAGGGGTTGTGAAATCCGTCGCGCGGGACGGGATTCGCTTGCCGGGATGGTTTGTTAGCCTTGGTGGCGGCACCGGCTCGATCCAAGCCCCCGGGCCCAACCATCGTCGCTACGAGCGACCACTTGCCGCGAGGCGAGCATGGCGGGTCGGTGTCATAAGCCAGCGAGGCGCGGGCGCCCCTCCTTCGGGAGGGGCGCCCGCGGTCGTTTCCCGGCCGGTGCGGGCGCGGAGCACGCTGTGGCTGATTCGCGCCGCCCGAGGGGGTTCCGCTCGACGGGGCAACTCTCGTATGGTGGAAGAGTCTTTCCGAAATTCGTAGCTGGTTACCGTATACCGGCTGGTAGGTGGGACGATCGAACGACGCGCTCCGGCTCGGGCACCCCTGAGTCCCGGAGCCGCTTAGAGCCAAACCAGGGAAAGCAGAGGAAGTCGGCCATGGCAACGGCGCCTAGCGTCTCGTATTCGATGACGGTGCGACTGGAAGTTCCCGCAAGCGGCACCGCCGTCAGCCAGCTCACCACGGCCGTGGAGTCCTCCGGCGGGTCGGTCACCGGCCTCGACGTGACCGCATCCGGCCACGAGAAGCTCCGGATCGACGTCACGATCGCCGCGACCTCCACCGCGCACGCCCAGGAGATCGTCTCCAAGCTGCGCACCATCGAAGGCGTCTCGCTCGGCAAGGTCTCGGACCGGACCTTCCTGATGCACCTCGGTGGCAAGATCGAGATGTCGTCCAAGCACCCCATCCGCAACCGTGACGACCTGTCCATGGTCTACACCCCGGGCGTCGCGCGGGTCTGCCAGGCGATCGCCGACAACCCCGAGGACGCGCGCCGCCTCACCATCAAGCGCAACAGCGTCGCGGTGGTCACCGACGGTTCCGCGGTCCTCGGCCTGGGCAACATCGGCCCCAAGGCCGCACTGCCCGTCATGGAGGGCAAGGCGGCCCTCTTCAAGCGCTTCGCCGGCATCGACGCCTGGCCGATCTGCCTGGACACCCAGGACAGCGACGCGATCGTCGAGATCGTCAAGGCCATCGCCCCCGGCTTCGCGGGCATCAACCTGGAAGACATCTCCGCGCCCCGCTGCTTCGAGATCGAGGCCCGCCTGCGCGAGGCCCTGGACATCCCGGTCTTCCACGACGACCAGCACGGCACCGCCATCGTGGTGCTCGCGGCGCTCACCAACGCGCTGCGGGTGGTCGGCAAGAAGATCGAGGACGTCCGGGTCGTGATGTCCGGCGCCGGTGCGGCCGGCACCGCCATCCTCAAGCTGCTGCTGGCCGCCGGCGTGCACCACGCGGTGGTCGCCGACATCCACGGCGTGGTCCACGCCGGCCGCCCCGACCTCGTCGACGCCGACCCCGACTCGGCGCTGCGCTGGATCGCCGACAACACCAACCCCGAGGGCGTCACGGGCACCCTCAAGGAGGCCGTGGTCGGCGCCGACGTCTTCATCGGCGTCTCGGCCCCCAACGTCCTCGACGGCGACGACGTGGCCCGGATGGCCGAGGGTGCGATCGTGTTCGCGCTGGCCAACCCGGACCCGGAGGTCGACCCGGCGATCGCCCGCCAGACCGCCGCCGTGGTCGCCACCGGCCGCTCCGACTTCCCCAACCAGATCAACAACGTCCTGGTGTTCCCCGGCGTCTTCCGCGGGCTGCTCGACGCCGCCTCGCGTACGGTGAACACCGAAATGATGCTGGCAGCGGCCGGCGCCCTCGCCGACGTAGTGCTGGACGACGAGCTCAACGCGAACTACATCATCCCCAGCGTCTTCAACGAGAAGGTCGCGGGTGCGGTCGCCGGCGCGGTGCGTGACGCGGCGAAGGCCGCGGGCGACGCTGTGACGGCCGCCACGGGCGTCTGAGACGGCGCGTCGCGGGACCTGCCCCCAGCGAGCCACCCATAGGGTGGCGGGTGACCCTCCAGGGTGCCGGATTGGCTTTACCGCCGCAGGTGGGGGCAGGATGCTCTCCCAAGGACAATGTCCAGGGGGACCTCAGGCGCGAGGGAGCTGAAGGACGGACCCGGTTCGGTGGGCCGTCCGAGGGCCCTGGCAGCATCGGCTTCGATCTCACGCCGCATTGGCAAGAAGAACACGGGAGTACATACATGAACCGCAGTGAGCTGGTGGCCGCTCTGGCCGATCGCGCCGAGGTGACCCGCAAGGACGCCGACGCCGTTCTGGCCGCGCTCGCCGAGACCGTCGGCGAGGTCGTCGCCAAGGGCGACGAGAAGGTCACCATCCCCGGCTTCCTGACCTTCGAGCGCACCCACCGTGCCGCTCGCACCGCCCGGAACCCGCAGACCGGTGAGCCGATCCAGATCGCGGCCGGCTACAGCGTGAAGGTCTCCGCGGGCTCCAAGCTCAAGGAAGCCGCCAAGGGCAAGTAAGGCCCTTCCGACGGCACCGAAGGCGGCCACCCCTCCCGGGGGTGGCCGCCTTCGCGCGTGCCCGCGTACGGCCGTCCCAGGGCCCTTGCCGGGCCCCGGGCGGGCAGGTGGGCGGAAGGGCGCACGGCGAAGGCGCCGCACAATCCTCCTGCGAGGACCGTGCGGCGCCTTCGGAATCCAGCGCGGCCGGGGGCCGGTGGGCGTCAGCCCCGCGGGTTGCCGTTCGGCAGCTCCACCTTCGCGCCCAGCTCCACGAGCTTCTCCATGAAGTTCTCGTAGCCGCGGTTGATCAGGTCGATGCCGTGCACCCGGGACGTGCCCTGCGCCGCGAGCGCCGCGATCAGGTACGAGAAGCCGCCGCGCAGGTCGGGGATGACCAGGTCGGCGCCCTGCAGCCGGGTGGGGCCGGAGACGACCGCGGAGTGCAGGAAGTTGCGCTGGCCGAAGCGGCAGGCGGAGCCGCCCAGGCACTCGCGGTAGAGCTGGATGTGGGCGCCCATCTGGTTGAGCGCCTCGGTGAAGCCCAGCCGGGACTCGTAGACCGTCTCGTGGACGATCGACAGGCCCGACGCCTGGGTCAGGGCGACCACCAGGGGCTGCTGCCAGTCGGTCTGGAAGCCGGGGTGGACGTCGGTCTCCAGGGCGATGGCCTTGAGCGAGCCGCCCGGGTGCCAGAAGCGGATGCCCTCGTCGTCGATCTCGAAGGCGCCGCCGACCCTGCGGAAGGTGTTCAGGAACGTCATCATCGAGCGCTGGTGGGCGCCGCGGACGTAGATGTTGCCCTCGGTGGCCAGCGCCGCGGACGCCCAGGAGGCGGCCTCCAGGCGGTCCGGGAGGGCGCGGTGGGTGTAGCCGTCGAGCTTGTCGACACCGGTGATCCGAATCGTCCGGTCGGTGTCCATGGAGATGATCGCGCCCATTTTCTGCAGGACGCAGATCAGGTCCTCGATCTCCGGCTCCACCGCGGCGTTCGACAGCTCGGTGACGCCCTCGGCCAGCACCGCGGTCAGCAGCACCTGCTCGGTCGAGCCGACCGAGGGGTACGGCAGCCGGATCTTGGTGCCGCGGAGCCGCTGCGGGGCCTCCAGGTACTGCCCGTCGGCGCGCTTCTCGATCTTGGCGCCGAACTGGCGCAGCACGTCGAAGTGGAAGTCGACCGGCCGGCCGCCGATGTCGCAGCCGCCCAGGCCCGGGATGAAGGCGTGGCCCAGTCGGTGCAGCAGCGGGCCGCAGAACAGGATCGGGATCCGCGAGGAGCCGGCGTGCGCGTCGATGTCGGCGACGTTGGCGCTCTCCACGTGCGACGGGTCGAGGATCAGCTCGCCCGGCTCGTCGCCCGGACGCACGGTCACGCCGTGCAGCTGGAGCAGCCCGCGCACCACACGGACGTCCCGGATGTCCGGAACGTTGCGCAGTCGGCTCGGACCGCTGCCCAGCAGGGCGGCGACCATGGCCTTGGGCACAAGGTTCTTCGCGCCGCGAACCCGGATCTCGCCCTCGAGCGGGGTGCCGCCGTGGACAAGCAGTACGTCGTCAGTAGAGACGGTCATGGATCTCGCGTTCCTGGAGTCGGTCAGGGCCAGGAGAAATGGTAAGGGCGGCCGAGGGGGTGTCCGTTGCGGTGGCCCTGGTCCGGCCATGTAATGGCTTTGTCACAACACGCTCCGCTACGGCCGATCTTTGATTCGTAATCACCTTTTGCCTGGAAAGCGTCCAATGTCGCTAATGGGACATCCGGGTACGTAGCGTGTGCGCCGGGGCCTGCCGCCGTACGCCGGCCCTGCTCTCCCAGCGGGTCCGGGCGTTGACTCCCCCTTCGGGCCGGAAGTGCGGGATCATGTGGCCATGACCGAGGTGTCCTCGCTCACAGGCCGGCTGCTCGTCGCCACGCCCGCGCTCGCCGACCCGAACTTCGACCGCGCGGTGGTGCTCCTCCTCGACCACGACGAGGAGGGCTCCCTCGGCGTGATCCTGAACCGTCCCACACCGGTCGGCGTCGCCGACATCCTCGCCCCCTGGGCCGAGCTGGCCGGTGAGCCCGGGGTGGTCTTCCAGGGCGGCCCCGTGTCGTTGGACTCGGCGCTCGGCGTGGCCGTGGTGCCCGGTGGACCGTCCGGCGAGGGCGCCCCGTCGGGCAGCGGCACCCGCACCGGCGGCGCGGTCGGTGGGGCGGCCGGTGCGCCCCCGGGCTCCACGCGCCGGGGTGACCCGCAGGCCACCGGCACGCCCGGCGGCGCCGGGCCGGGCGACGAGCCGCTGGGCTGGCGCCGGGTGCACGGCGCGATCGGCCTGGTGGACCTGGAGGCCCCGCCGGAGCTGCTCGCCGCGGTCCTCGGCAGCCTGCGGATCTTCGCCGGGTACGCCGGCTGGGGGCCCGGCCAGCTGGAGGACGAGCTGGTGGAGGGGGCCTGGTATGTCGTCGAGTCCGAGCCGGGGGACGTCTCCTCGCCCGATCCGGAGCAGCTGTGGCGGGCCGTGCTGCGCCGGCAGCGCAACGAGCTGGCGATGGTGGCGACGTACCCCGACGACCCGTCGTTGAACTGACCCGCAGGTCGGTTGCTGGGCCGGTTGCCGGGGCATCTGCCGGGGCACCTGCGGGCCGGTTGCCGGGCGGCGTCGGGCGCCGCCGTGCAGCGCGTTTCGTACGCCGCGCGCCGGGTGGTGCACCCGGGCGATCGCCGGGGCATTTTGTGACGGCTTCGTCATGGGGAATTGTCAGACCCCGTCGCTATCGTTCGGGGTGGCAAGAACGTTGCGCGGACGCGTCCCCGAACCCTGAGCCTCGCGCGGACAGGGGAGCTCGCGACCGCGACCGAAACTGACGGGGGAGAGCACCATGCACAGGCCGAGCCTGCCCGAGGACCTGGACCATCCGGAGCAGGTGTGGGCGCGCGCCGCGACGCTGGCGGTGGTGGCCGCGGCCATGAACGACGGGGACGAGTACTCCTGGGGCCAGGACGGTCTGCACTGCTGGAACTGCGGCGGCTCGTACTGGTGGCGGCTGAAGCTGTACGACGACGGCCGCGCGCTGCTGTGCGGCCAGGACTCCGACGGGAGCTACACGCACAACGGCGACAAGCAGATCGACTTCCTGGCCGGTGGTCCCGCGTGGCTGCCCTGGGAGCAGTTGCGGGACGACGCCCAGGGCAACCTCCTCGGCTTCGCCTACTGGTACGAGGACGGCGCCTGGTCCCGCGCCCCCTACCCCGCGGCGCTGCCGGACGACGGCCTGGAGATGGCGATGAGCTGGGCGGCGCCCGGTGACGCGGCGGTCCAGGAGATCACCGAGCACCTGGTGGCGCTTCTGGAGACCGACGTCCGCCCCGCGGCGACGGTCCGCGCGTTCATCGCCTCCGCCGCGGCCCGTACGGTCGGCGCGGCGGACGTCTCGGCGCTGCTGGACGCGGTCTGCGGCCCGGACTGCTGGTACGAGGTCCGCCCGGAGGCGGCGTGGGCGTTCGCCGTCGAGCTGGGGCTGACGGCCGGCGACCGCGGCGGGGTGCCGGCGGCGGCGTCGTAGCCCCCCGCGGGGCGCGGCGGCGGAGCCCCGAAGGGCGAGCGGGGCCGTCAGCTGCGGTGCCGCCCGCCCAGGGTGAAGAAGCGCTCGGCGAGCGGATCGGCGTCGCGGGCGGGTAGGGCGAGGTGCACGGGCACCGGCGGGGCGTTCTTCAGCCGGACGTAGCGGATCTGGGGGTGCGGGTGGCGCTCGGCCACCCCCTCCGGGGCCACGCCGACCCCGTGGCCGGCCGCGACCGCCTCCAGCCACTCGTCGAAGTTGCCCGCGGTGCAGGCGAGTCGGGGGCGTCGGCCGGCGGGCCACAGTTCGGGCCGGGTGGTGCCGGTGACGGTGTTGACGACCAGCGGCAGCTCCGCGAGTTCGGCCCAGTCCAGCACCCGCCGGCGGGCCAGGCCCCCCGGGGCGGCGGCGCGCGGCACGGCGGCGACCCGCGGCTCCTGGAAGAGCAGCGCGGTGCGCAGTCCGGCGTCCGGCGGCACGTCGCCCCGGAGCACCGCCACGTCCGACTCCCCGGTCTCCAGCCCGGCCAGTGGGGTGTCCCGGCGGACGAGCCGGACCTTGGCGCCGGTCGCGGCCTTGAACTCCGCGATCAGCGTGCCGCCGGCGGCCGGCAGCAGCGAGGTGAAGCCCAGCCGCAGCGTCCCCGGCCCGGCGGGCGAGCGCAGCGCGGCGGCGAGCCGGGGGAGCAGGGGGGCGAGGTCGGCGTAGAGGCGGCGGCCGGCGTCGGTGAGGGCGACCCGGCGGGTGGTCCGGTCCAGCAGCCGTACGCCGAGCGCGGCCTCCAGGGCCCGTACGGCGCGGGTCAGCGCCGGCTGGCCGGTGCGCAGCCGGTCCGCGGCGTGGGTGAAGCTGCGCTCCTCCGCGACGGCCAGGAAGCCCCGCAGGTGGCGCAGTTCGATCCCGTCGAGCACCGGGTCGGCGAGCTGGTCGGGGGCGCGGGTGTCGGCGTCGTGAGGGTCGGGGCCGTCTGCGGCCGGGGCGTCGGCGTCGTTCGGGATGCCGCGGTCACCATTCATGCCGCCCCAGCATAAGTGCTCCGTCCGGGCATTTCCCCGGCCATCCGGAGACTGCCTACGTTTCCCCGCGGCGGTCCGCTCCGGGCCCGGGGACGGTCCCCGGACCCCCGGACCACCAGGGGAGTTGAGCGCGGTGCGCAAGGTCTGGCTACTGACGCTGGGGGCCTTCACCCTCGGCCTGGACGCGTACGTGATGGCGGGGCTGCTGCCGGTCCTCGCCGCGGACGTCGGCACCCGGGTGTCCCTCGCGGGCCAACTGGTGACCGCCTTCACGCTGGCCTACGCGCTCTCCGCGCCGCTGGTCGCCGGGCTGTTCTCCGGGTCGCGGCCCCGGCTGCTGATCCTGGCCGCGCTCGCCGTCTTCACCGTCGGCAACGCGTTGACCGCGCTGGCGCCGTCGCTGGGCCCGCTGCTCGGCGCCCGGATCGTCGCGGGCGCGGGCGCGGGCGTCTACTCGGCGCTGTCCACCGCGGCCGCCGCCGCACTCGTCCCCCAGGAGAAGCGCGGACGGGCGCTGGCCCTGGTGATGGGCGGGATGAGCGCGGGCACCGTGCTGGGCGTGCCGATCGGGGTGCTGCTGGCCGAGCACGCCGGCTGGCGGGCCACGCTCTGGCTGGTCACGGCACTGGGCGCGGTCGCGCTGGGCGGACTGGCGGCGCTGCTGCCGCAGGTGCCCGCGGGGCCCGCCGTCCCGGTACGGGCCCGGCTCACGGCCCTCGCCGACCGCGCGGTGGCGCCGGTGGTCGCGGTGTCCTTCCTCGCCGCGGTGGCCAGCCTCGGCCTCTACACCTACCTGGCACCGGTGCTGGCCGCGGCCGGCGGCGTCCAGGAGGTCGCCCCGTACCTGTGGGCCTGGGGCGCCGGCGGCGTTCTGGGCAGCGCGCTGTCCGGGCCGCTGGTCGACCGGACCGGGCGGGTGCGGATGCTGGCCGGCGGGATCCTGCTGGTGGTCGTCGTGGCCCAGGCCCTGCTGCCGACCCTGGCGGCGGTGGCGCTGCCCGGTGCGGTGGTCGCCCTGTTGGCCTGGGGCGCGGCCGGCTGGGCGTTCCAGGTGCCGCAGCAGCACCGGCTGCTCCGGGCCGGCGCGCAGCGCGGCACCGTCGTCCTCGCGCTGAACAACTCGGCGCTCTACCTGGGCAGTGCCGTCGGCTCGGCGCTCGGCGGGTTGGCCCTGGCCGCGGGGGTGGCGCCGGACGCGCTGCCCTGGGCGGCGGCCGGCGTGGCGGCCCTGGCACTGGTGGTGCACCTGGCGACGGGCCGACGCTCCCGACCCGCGCCGCGCGTGAGTACCCTTGGCAGTTATGAGCACTCTTGAGCCCGAGCGCGGGGCAGGTACGGGGACCCTCGTAGAGCCGACACCGCAGGTGTCGCACGGCGACGGCGACCACGAGCGCTTCGCCCACTACGTCCAGAAGGACAAGATCATGGCGAGCGCGCTCGACGGCACGCCCGTCGTGGCGCTCTGCGGCAAGGTCTGGGTCCCGGGTCGCGACCCGAAGAAGTACCCGGTCTGCCCGCTGTGCAAGGAGATCTTCGAGTCCATGGGCGCCGGTGGCGACAAGGACAAGGACGGCGGCGGCAAGAAGTGACCGCCCGCCGCGGCGCCCGCCCGCTGGGCACGGCGCCGCGGCGCACCGCTCCGCGCCCGGGGTCCGCACGGGCCCGGGTCCCTGACGGGCCCGGGCCCGTCGCCGTACCCGCACCGCCCGAACCCCCGGGCACAGCGGCCTCCTGAGGGGCCGGCGATCAAGGGTTTCCCTCCGCGGCGGCACGGTGAAGACTGACGTCGTGACAGATCTGGAGACCGCAGCCCACACGGGTCTGATCCCGGCGCCGCTGAGCCACGACCTGGCCGACGCCGAGTCCCGCCCCCGGACCGTACGGCTCGGCGCGCACACCGCGTTGGCCGCCGCACCCGGCACCGAGGCCACCGCCCGCTGGCTGCGCGCCACCCTCGGCGCCGCCTTCGCGCTGCCGCTGCCGCCCGGCTCCCCCGAGGCCCCCGACACCCTGGCGCTCGCCCTCGACCCGGCCCTCCCGAAGGAGGGCTACCGGCTGGAAGCCGACGCCCGCTGGGGCGTCCGCCTCACCGGCGGCGGCCCGGCCGGCGTCTTCTGGGGCGCACAGACGCTCCGTCAGCTCCTGGGGCCCGCCGCCTTCCGCCGCGCCCCGCTCGCCCCGGGGCGCGCCGTCGGCCTGCCGGAACAGACCATCGAGGACGCCCCCCGCTTCGGCTGGCGCGGCCTGATGCTGGACGTCTGCCGGCACTTCCTGCCCAAGGAGGGGGTGCTGCGCTACCTCGACCTGATGGCCGCGCACAAGCTGAACGTCCTGCACTTCCACCTCACCGACGACCAGGGGTGGCGGATCGAGATCCTCCGCTACCCGGAGCTGACCGCCACCGGCGCCTGGCGCGAGCGCAGCAGACTCGGCCACCGCGACTCGCCGCTGTGGGACCCGCGCCCGCACGGCGGCTACTACACCCAGGACGACATCCGCGAGATCGTCGCCTACGCCGCCGAGCGGCAGATCACCGTCGTGCCCGAGATCGACGTCCCCGGGCACTCGCAGGCCGCGATCGCGGCGTACCCGGAGCTGGGCAACGCCGACGTCGTCGACACCGCCGCCCTGAAGGTCTGGGACACCTGGGGCGTCAACCCCAACGTCCTGGCCCCCACCGACACCACCCTGCGCTTCTACGAGAACGTGCTTCAGGAGGTGCTCGGCCTCTTCCCGTCGCGGTTCGTGCACCTCGGCGGCGACGAGTGCCCCAAGGACCAGTGGCGGGCGTCGCCCACGGCCCAGGCCCGGATCGCCGAGTTGTCCCTGGACGGCGAGGACGGCCTGCAGAGCTGGTTCATCCGCCACTTCGACCGCTGGCTCACCGAGCGCGGCCGACGGCTCGTCGGCTGGGACGAGATCCTTGAGGGCGGACTGGCCGAGGGGGCGACGGTCTCCTCCTGGCGCGGGTACGCGGGCGGCATCGCCGCGGCCAAGGCCGGCCACGACGTCGTCATGTGCCCCGAGCAGCAGGTGTACCTGGACCACCGTCAGGACGCCTCCCCGGACGAGCCGGTGCCGATCGGCTACGTGCGGACCCTGGAGGACGTCTACCGCTTCGAACCGGTGCCGCCGGACCTGACGGACGAACAGGCCGCCCGGGTCCTCGGCACCCAGGCCAACGCCTGGTCCGAGGGGATGGACAGTCAGCAGCGCCTCGACTACCAGGTCTTCCCGCGGCTGACCGCGCTCGCCGAGGTCGCCTGGTCCCGGCTGCCCGGCCCCGAGCTCCGCGACTACCAGGACTTCACCCGCCGGATGACCCACCACTACGCCCGCCTCGACGCCCTCGGCGTCGGCTACCGCCCGCCCGGCGGCCCCCACCCCTGGCAGAAACGCCCCGGCATCCTCGGACGGCCCTTCGAGGGGGCGCCCCCAAACGTGTGAGCCGCCGTGCAAGGAGGGCGCTCGTCCGGCCGGACCCTGGAACGGTGGTGCCCGGTGACCGGAACCGCCGGACGAAACCGGACCAGCGCCCTCTTCGAGGACGGAACACCGCTTCGCGGACCCTCGCGCGTACCGGGCCCGCGAAGATGTGCCAGAGTTGCCACGTCCGGGCCGTGAGCACGTACCGTACGGCGGAGCGGAACTGCCGGGACACCGGGGAAGGGGCAGCTGGGTTGACCACGCACGCACCGCACGCGTCGCCATCGGTGACGTTGCCGGCCTCGCTCGACGAGGCGGTGGCGGCACTGACCGCCATGCCCGCCGCCGTGCCGGTGGCGGGCGGCACGGACCTCATGGCGGCGGTCAACGCCGGACTCCTCAGACCAGCGGGCCTGGTGGGCCTCGGCCGGATCAGCGAGATCCGCGGCTGGCAGTACCTGGACGGTCATGCGCTGCTCGGTGCCGGTCTCACCCTCGCCCGCATGGGGCGCCCCGACTTCGCCGCGCTGATCCCGGGCCTGGCCGCGGCGGCCCGCGCCGCCGGCCCGCCGCAGATCCGCAACGCCGGGACCCTGGGCGGCAACATCGTCAGTTGCGCCCCGACCGGCGACACCCTCCCGGTGCTGGCCGCCCTGGAAGCCACGGTGATCATCGCCGGTCCCGGGGGAGCCCGCCGCGAGATCCCGGTCAGTCACCTGCTCACCGGTCGCGAGATGCTGAGCCCCGGCGAACTCGTCGGCTTCGTGCGGGTGCCGCTGCTGCACGCCCCGCAGACGTTCCTCAAGGCCACCGGGCGCACCGGCCCCGGCCGCGCCACCGCCTCCGTCGCGCTCGTCCTGGACCCGGCCCGGCGCGCGGTGCGCTGCGCGGTCGGCGCGGTCGCCGCCATGCCGCTGCGCCCCCTGGAGGCCGAGCAGTGGGTGGCCTCGCTCATCGACTGGGACGGCGAACGCGGCCTGGTACCCGAGGCGCTGGCCGCCTTCGGCGACTACGTGGCCGCCGCCTGCATCCCCGACCCGGTGCCGCCGCAGGACGGCTCCGAACCGTCGGCCCTGCCGCCGGCCGCGCTGCACCTGCGCCGTACGGTGGCGGCCCTGGCCCGCCGCGCACTTGGGAGGGCGCTCTCGTGAGCAACGAAGACCACCGTCACCCGCAGCAGCCGCACCCCGAGCAGGGGTGGCAGCCGCTGCCGCCGGGCGGCGAGTACGAGTCGGAGGCCACCGCCTTCGTCCAACTCCCCGAAGGCTTCACCACCGGCGCGTACGGCGCCGATTACCGCACTCCCGGCGCGGACCCGCTGGCCGCCCCCGGGCACGGCTACACCCCGCCCGCCTCGTTCCCCGCGCACTCCGCCACGCCCCCGGTACCGGGCGCGGGCACCGACCCGGCGGCGACCGGGCAGTGGACGATGCCGTTCGCCGACCCGTCGGCCGGCTACGTCGACCCCGCCGCGGGCTACGGCGCCACGGGACAGCACGCGACCGCACCGCACCAGGACCCGTCCGCGGGCTACCACGCCAACCCGCCCGAGAGCGCCCAGGCGTGGCCCGGCGAGCAGGTGCACTGGCCGGTCGCCGGCAGCCCGGAGGCGGCCGGCGGCGCCTGGACCGTCCCGGCGGCCGACGACACCCTGGAGGAGTCCGGCGAATACCTGGTCGGCGACGACCGACTGCCCGGACACGCAACCGCCGCGCCCTACCAGGACGGTGGCTACCCCGGCGGCTACGAGGGCGCCGGCGCGACCGGCCCCGCGGAGACCGGCGCCACCGGCCACTGGAACTTCACCGCCGGGCTCAACGCCACCAACGGGCACACCGGGACCGTCGATCAGGGCGGTGCCGTCGACCCGGGTGCGGGCGAGCCGTTCCCGGCGCCCGCCGCCGACCCGTACGCGCAGGACCCCGCGGCGACCGCCCCGGGCGGGGCGAGCGGCCACTGGTCGCTGCCCGCCGACGCGCTGGCCCAGTGGCCGCCGGCCGAGCACCCGACCCACCACGAGCACCCGACCCACCACGAGGACGTGACCGCCGGCCAGGACGCCGCCGCGGAGGTGCCCGCCCCGGGCGGCGCCGAAGCGTGGTCGGTCCCGGTGGTGGAGGGCGAACAGTCCGACACCACGGGCGAGTTCGTCCTCGACGCCCGTCACGGGATCGCCGACGCCGGCGCCGCACCCGCCGCCCCGGTCGAGGAGCACGCCCCCGCCGAGCACGGGGTGCCCGTGGCCCCCGAGGCCCCCGCCGCGGCCCCGGACCCCGGCCCGCTGCCGGTGGCGGAGCCGCCCGCCGCCGCCCAGGAGCCCGTCGCGGCCGCCGCGCACGGTGGGGAGGCCGCGGACGCCGGCCACCCGGTGGAGCCCGCCGCGGACGCCGCCGCGCCCGCCGAGCCGGTGCCCGCCGAGACCGCCGCGCCGACCGGCCCGGACGCCCACCCGGCCGAGGAGGCCGCGGCGACGGTCGCCCCCGCACCGGCCCCCGTCCCCGCCGACGTCGAGGCCGCGCCGGACGCCCCCGCCGTCCTCGACCACCACGACGAACACCCCTCCGCCTCCTACGTGCTGCGCGTCAACGGCGCCGACCGGCCGGTCACCGACGCCTGGATCGGCGAGTCGCTGCTGTACGTGCTGCGCGAACGGCTCGGCCTGGCCGGCGCCAAGGACGGCTGCTCCCAGGGGGAGTGCGGGGCCTGCTCGGTCCAGGTGGACGGACGGCTGGTCGCCTCCTGCCTGGTGCCCGCCGCCACCGCGGCCGGCAGCGAGGTCCGCACCGTCGAGGGCCTGGCGCAGCACGGCGTGCCGTCCGACGTCCAACAGGCGCTCGCCGCCTCGGGGGCCGTGCAGTGCGGCTTCTGCGTACCGGGCATGGCGATGACCGTGCACGACCTCCTGGAGGGCAACCACGCCCCCACGGAGTTGGAGACCCGCAAGGCGCTCTGCGGCAACCTGTGTCGCTGCTCGGGGTACCGCGGTGTCCTGGACGCCGTCGCCGAGGTCGTGAAGTCCCGCACCGAGGCCAACGACCCGTCCGCGGGGGCGGCGGCGCCGGCCGCGACCGCCCGCATCCCCCACCAGGCGGGGCCCGCCGACCCGATGGACGAGGCACCGCACCACCAGGATCCGCAGCCGGGAGGCGCTGGATGAGCGAGCGCAGCACGGGGGTCCGGGTCCCCTGGGCCGCAGGCCGGGGGAGTGTCGTCAACAGGTGCGCGTCTCGCGCGTGCGCGGGTGAGCGGAGCGAGGTCTCGGCATGAGCGGTACGACCGACGGCACCGCCGTCACCGCGACGCCCCCCGAGGGCGTCCAGATCCCCGACGAACCGCCGCCGCACGGGCTGGGCGTCTCCCTGACGCCGGCCGAGGCGCCGGCCAAGACCGAGGGCACCTTCCCGTACGCCGCCGACCTGTGGGCCGAGGGCCTGTTGTGGGCTGCGGTGCTGCGCTCCCCGCACCCCCGGGCCAGGATCCGCTCCGTGGACGTCCGGCACGCCACCGAGATGCCGGGCGTGCGCGCCGTCGTCACGCACGAGGACGTGCCCGGTGACAAGGGGCACGGCCGGGGCGTCGCCGACCGCCCGGTGTTCGCCAGGGACGAGGTCCGCCACCACGGCGAGCCGATCGCCGCGGTGGCCGCCGACCACCCCGACACGGCCCGCCTCGCCGCCGCCGCCATCGTGGTCGAGTACGAGGTCCTGGAGGCCGTCACCGACCCGCAACTCGCCTTCGAGGCCGAGCCGCTGCACCCCGACGGCAACCTCATCCGGCACATCCCGCTCCGCTTCGGCGACGCGGAGGCGGTCGGCGAGGTGATGGTCGAGGGCTTCTACCGGATCGGCCGCCAGGACCCGGCGCCCATCGGGGCCGAGGCCGGCCTGGCGGTGCCGCGTCCGGACGGCGGGGTGGAGATCTACACCGCCTCCACCGACCCGCACGGCGACCGTGATCTGGCCGCGGCCTCCTTCGGCCTGGATCCGGCGCAGGTCAAGGTCGTGGTGACCGGCGTGCCCGGTGCCACCGGCGACCGCGAGGACCCCAGCATCCAGCTGTCCCTGGGCCTGTTGGCGCTCCGCACCGGGTGCCCGGTGAAGCTGGCCGCCACCCGTGAGGAGTCCTTCCTCACCCACGCCCACCGGCACCCGACGCTGCTGCGCTACCGCCACCACGCGGACGGCGAGGGCAAGTTGGTGAAGGTGGAGGCGCAGATCCTGATGGACGCCGGGGCCTACGCCGACACCTCCGCCGAGGCGCTGGCCGCCGCGGTGTCGTTCGCCTGCGGCCCGTACGTCGTCCCGCACGCCGTCGTCGAGGGCTGGGCGGTGCGCACCAACAACCCGCCGTCCGGCCACATGCGCGGCGAGGGCGCGCTCCAGGTCTGCGCCGCCTACGAGGGGCAGATGGACCGGCTCGCCGCCCACCTGGGCCTGGAGCCCGACGAGATCCGCCGGCGCAACGTCATGGCCACCGGAGACCTGCTGCCCACCGGGCAGACCGTCACCTGCCCCGCCCCGGTCGCCGAGCTCCTGCGGGCCGTCACCGAGGCTCCGCTGCCCGAGCTGCCCAAGGACACCCCGGAGGCCGAGTGGCTGCTGCCGGGCGGCCCCGAGGGCGCGGGGGAGCCGGGCGCGGTCCGACGCGGCGTCGGCTACGCGCTGGGCATGGTGCACATGCTGGGCGCGGAGGGCACCGACGAGGTGTCCACCGCGACCGTGAAGGTCAGCGGTTCGGTGGCCACCGTCATCTGCGCGGCGGTGGAGACCGGTTCCGGGTTCGCCACGCTTGCGCGGCAGATCGTCCAGGAGACCCTGGGCATCGAGGAGGTGCACGTCGCGGGCGTGGACACCGACCAGCCGCCGGCCGGTCGGGCCTGCCACGGCCGCCACACCTGGGTCTCCGGCGGCGCCGTCGAGCGGGCCGCGAAGATGGTCCGCACCCAGCTCCTGCAGCCGCTGGCCCACAAGTTCGGGATGTCCACCGAGCTGCTGCAGATCACCGACGGCAAGATCACCTCGTACGACGGGGTGCTCAGCACGACCGTCGCCGAGGCGCTGGACGGCAAGGAACTGTGGGCCACGGCCCAGTGCCGGCCGCATCCCACCGAGCCGCTGGACGAGACCGGCCAGGGCGACGCGTTCGTCGGCCTCGCCTTCTGCGCCATCCGCTGCGTCGCCGACGTGGACATCGAGCTGGGCACCGTCCGGGTGGTCGAGATGTCGGTGGCGCAGGACGTCGGCCGGGTGCTCAACCCGCGTCAGCTGCGGGCCCGCATCGAGGCCGGGGTCACCCAGGGCCTGGGCGCCGCGCTGATGGAGAACCTCCGCACCACCCGCGGTCAGGTCCGCCACCCCGACCTGACCGGCTACGCGCTGCCGACCGCGTTGGACGCGCCGGACATCCGGATCGTCAAGCTCGTCGAGGAGCGCGACGTGGTCGCGCCGTTCGGGGCCAAGGCGGTCAGCGCGGTGCCGGTGGTGACGTCGCCGGCCGCGGTGGCGTCGGCGGTCCGGGCGGCCACCGGACGGCCGATCGGCCGCCTGCCGATCCGTCCGCAGGCGGCGGTGGCGCAGCCGGCGCAGTGACGCCGTCGTGGCGATGCGGTGGCGTCGGCGGGTCCGTGCCGATGCCGCCGCCCGGCCCGCCCGCCGGCAGGCTCCTCCGGACGGTACCCCCTCCGGAACAACGAGGGGACCACCCATCCGGCCGGGGTGGTCTCTTCGTTCCGGGGCCTGGCCGACGGGTCGCGTCACCGAGCCGCACCCGCCAGCACGGTCACCCGAATGGCGCAAGGTGCCATCAACAGGGCTGAGGATTAAGCTGACTAGTGACCAGCCGAGGCAATCCGCGAAAGGGGAACCACATGCGCATTCGACGAATCCTCGCAGCCGTCATCGCCACGGCAGCCTTCGCCGGACTCGGCCTCACAGGCGCCGCCACCGCCACCGCCGCACAGGGTGCCCCGTCCTACGTCACCCCTCATCAGTGCGCGCAGGGCGGCGGAACGGCCGATCTGACGCACAACGTCTGCAACGGCGGTACGCACAACGGGCAGAAGGTCGACTGAAGCCCACTAGGCGCCCCGCAGCCACGCACCGCGGGGCGCTCCCGCGCGAGCGTGGCCGGAAGAGTCGCAGGGACTGTGCCGACCCGTCGGGCACGCGCTCCGGTTACGGCCGCCGCGGCGACGCGTTCGCGGTTGCGCGGCAGCGTGTCGAGGCAGGCCCGCAGCGCCGGCACGTAACGACGGGTCGGTGCGGAAGTGAGCGCAGCCAACGCAGCGGAACCGGAGCGGGCAGCCGTGTCCGCCGGCCTTGACGTTGCTGGGCTGGACGCAGGTGCCGTAGGGCACGGGGACCTGACCGATCCGCAGGTTTGTCCGACTCGGTCGGGGCGCGATCCGCGGTCGTTCGGACTCGTTCAACCCCTTCGTGCGGCCGGTGTCCTCGTCCCGGCCAACGGGGACGGGAATCGAGAAGGACGCGCGTAAGGGTGGCGCCCTTGGAGGGCGCCACCCTTACGACTTGCCTGGTCAAGGCGTTGGAGGCCGTGGCGGGAATCGAACCCACGTAACTCGCTTTGCAGGCGAGTCCCTAAACCACTCGGGCACACGGCCGGGGTGCGGTGCTGTCCCGACTGTAGGCCGCCCGGTGGGGGGTGGGGCAAGAGTGGCGGGGCGACTGCCACGAGGCTGCAACACGCGGTTCACGAACGGGCGGCGGGTGCCGGTCCGTCGGCGTCAGGAGGCCCGGAGGAACTCCTCGACCAGCGGGCGGAAGAGGTCCGGCTCGTCCACCCAGGGGTAGTGCCCCACGAGGTGCAGCGGGCGCACCTCGGCGTGCGGGAAGGCGGCGGCCACCAGTTCGCCGGCGCGCATCCCGACCACCGCGTCGCGGTCGCCGGTGACCACCAGGACCGGGCAGTCGACCTGCCGCAGGCCCGCCAGGAGTGCCTCCCGGGTCGACTCGTCCACGCCCTGCCAGAAGCCGGCCCGTGGCACCGGCCCCAACTGCTCGCCCTCGGTGGCCGCATGGGCCCGCTGCGGCTCGTCCCACCGGCCGTAGGCCAGTGGCGCCGCCGCGTACAGCAGGTCGCGCACCCGCGCCAGGTCGGACGCCTCGGCCAGTTCCTGCACCGCCACCGAGGCCCGCGGCCACCACTCCTCGTGCATCCGGGAGGTGAAGATCTCCTGGGCGTCGTCGGGGAGTTCGCCCTGGAGGCGGGAGCCGGGGCAGACCAGCACCAGGCGGGTCAGCCGTTCCAGGTGGGTCGCCGCGTACGCCTGCGCCACCGTGGCCCCCGCGTCGTGGCCGAGCAGGGCGCAGCGTTCCAGGCCGAGGTGGGCGCGGAGCGCCTCGACGTCCGCGGCGAGGTGCGGGAAGGCGTACCGCGCGGGGTCCGCGGCGGCCGGGGAGGAGCCGGTGCCGCGCCCGTCCGGGACGATCAGTTGCCGGTGCCCGGCCAGTCCTCCCAGGTCCCCCAGGTACGCGGCGTCCCGCCCGGGGCCGCCGGCCAGGCACACCAGGGGCGGGAGTGCGGAGTCGGCGGGGCCGAGCACGCGGTAGTGCAGCTCGGTGTCGTCGTAGGTGCGGAAGTAGGGCATGCGGACAGCTTGCCGGACGGTGCGGGACGGGAGGGTGTCCGGGCTGCCGCGGCGGGCGGCGGGCGGCGGTCGCGACCCGCGGCGTAGGACCGACGGCCGAGGTGATCCCCGCCTCCGGACAGGGGCGCACCTGCCCTACGGCC
Source organism: Streptomyces sp. VTCC 41912 (assembly GCF_045799175.1). Taxonomy (NCBI): domain Bacteria; kingdom Bacillati; phylum Actinomycetota; class Actinomycetes; order Kitasatosporales; family Streptomycetaceae; genus Streptomyces; species Streptomyces sp. VTCC 41912. Next base: position 18,286 of record NZ_JBJMAB010000023.1, on the reverse strand, counting down.
CTTACGCTGGCCCGATGACCGCTGACCCTTCGAGCCCCGCGGACGCGGCCGCCCGCGTCGCGACGGACCGCACCACCGCACCCGCCCCGGCCGGCACCACGCCCCCGGCCGGCTCCGGCGGCGTCCTCGGCCGGGAGCACCGGGCGCTGACGCTCGGCATCATCTCCGTCGTCTCCCTCATCGCCTTCGAAGCGAGCGCGGTGAACACCGCGATGCCGGTGGCGGCCCGGGCCCTCGACGGCATCGGGCTCTACGCCTTCGCCTTCTCGGCGTTCTTCACGGCCAGTCTCTTCGCGATGGCGCTCGCCGGTGTGTGGAGCGACCGGCGCGGTCCGCTGGCGCCGCTGTTCAGCGGGATCGCCGCGTTCGGCGCGGGGCTGGTGGTCGCCGGCGGGGCGCAGGGCATGGGCATGTTCGTGGCCGGGCGCGGAATCCAGGGCCTGGGCGGCGGGCTGGCGGTGGTGTCGCTGTACGTCGTCGTCGGCCGCGGCTACCCGGAGCGGTTGCGGCCGTCGGTGATGGCGTCGTTCTCGGCGGCCTGGGTGGTGCCGGTGATCGTCGGCCCGTTGGTCGCGGGGACGGTGACCGAACAGTTCGGCTGGCGCTGGGTGTTCCTCTCCATACCCGTGCTGATACTCCTGCCGCTCGGGGTGATGCTGCCGGCGCTGCGCAAGCTGCCGCGCAGCGCACCGGGGCCGGACGCCGGCCTCCGGCGGATCCTCGGCAGCCGCCGCTGCCGGCTGGCCCTGGCGGTCGCGGTGGGCGCCTCGCTGGTGCAGTACGCGGGCCAGCACCCGAGCTGGTTCGCGCTGCTGCCGGCCGCGATCGGGTTGGCGCTGCTGGTGCCGGCCATCGTGCGGCTGCTGCCCCGCGGCACGTTCCGGGCGGCCCGGGGGCTGCCGACGGTGGTGCTGATGCGCGGTCTGGCCGCCGGGGCGCTGGTGGCCGCCGAGAGCTTCATCCCGCTGCTGCTGGTCACCCAGCGGGGCCTGTCCGCCACCCTCGCCGGGCTCTCGCTCACCGGCGGCGGCCTGACCTGGGCGCTCGGCTCGTACGTCCAGAGCCGCCCGCGCATGGACCGGCACCGCGAGCGGTTGATGGGACTGGGCATGGCGCTGCTGGCGGTGGCGATCGTGCTGGTGCCGCTGGTGCTGATCGACGCGGTGCCGGTGTGGACGGTGGCCGCGGCCTGGACGATCGGCGGGTTCGGCATGGGGCTGAACATCTCCAGCGGCGGTGTGCTGCTGCTGAAGTTGTCGCGGCCGGAGGAGGCGGGCAGCAACTCCTCCTCCCTTCAGATGTCCGACGCACTGGGCAACGTGACCTTCGTCGGGGTCAGCGGGGTGCTGTTCGTGGCCTTCGGCGGCGGTTCGATCGCCGCGGCCGGCGCCGCGTCGGCGGCCCCCGCGGGCGCCGCACCGGCGGGCCACCCCGCGGCGTTCCTGGCGGTCTTCGCGGCGATGGCGGTGGTCGCGGCCGCCGGTGCGCTGGTGGCCGGCCGGCTGCGGCCGAAGGCCGAGTAGCCGAGTGGGGGCGACCGGAGCGACCAGCGGAGTCCGCCGACCGGGAGCAGCGCGGCCGTGGCGGGCGCCGAGCTCCGCCGACCGGGTCCGCCGCCCCGGAGCAGTACGACCGTAGCGGGCGCCGCGGACCGCCGACCGCCGCGCGAAAACCGGCAGTTCGAAGCCCCGGAGGCCGGTCGCCGGGCGCCGGGCCGCGCCCCCGCGGGTCGCCCGCGCGGGCCTCGCCCCGGGGCGCGCGCCGTTCGCCGGTGGGGTGTGACCTCGCTCCCACCGCGGGGCGGGAGCGGGCGTTCGGCGCCGGGCGGAAAGCGGGGCACCGGTAGGCTGACGCGGTTGCCGATCGCCGACCTCAGCCGACGGAGACCGTGACTACTACCACCAGCGCCACCAACAGCCATCACCTGTCCCCGGCCTTCCCGGGACGGGCCCCGTGGGGCACCGCGAACAAGCTGCGCGCCTGGCAGCAGGCGGCCATGGACCGCTACCTCCAGACCCAGCCGCGGGACTTCCTCGCCGTGGCCACGCCCGGCGCCGGCAAGACCACCTTCGCGCTGACCCTCGCGTCGTGGCTGCTGCATCACCACGTCGTGCAGCAGGTGACGGTCGTCGCGCCGACCGAGCACCTGAAGAAGCAGTGGGCGGAGGCCGCGGCCCGGATCGGGATCAAGCTCGACCCGGAGTACAGCGCCGGGCCGCTGGGTCGCGAGTACCACGGCATCGCGATCACCTACGCCGGCGTCGGGGTCCGCCCGATGCTGCACCGCAACCGCATCGAGCAGCGCAAGACGTTGGTCATCCTCGACGAGATCCACCACGCCGGCGACTCGAAGTCGTGGGGCGAGGCGTGCCTGGAGGCGTTCGAGCCGGCGACCCGGCGGCTGGCGCTGACCGGCACCCCGTTCCGCTCGGACACCAACCCGATCCCGTTCGTGGCGTACGAGGAGGGCGACGACGGCATCCGCCGGTCGTCCGCCGACTACACCTACGGCTACGGCAACGCGCTCGGCGACGGCGTCGTCCGGCCGGTCATCTTCCTCTCCTACAGCGGCAACATGCGCTGGCGCACCAAGGCCGGCGACGAGATCGCGGCGCGGCTGGGCGAGCCGATGACCAAGGACGCGGTCTCCCAGGCGTGGCGCACCGCGCTGGACCCGCGCGGCGAGTGGATGCCGAACGTGCTGCGGGCCGCCGACCGGCGGCTGACCGAGGTCCGCAAGGGCATCCCGGACGCCGGTGCCCTGGTGATCGCCTCCGACCAGGAGCAGGCCCGGGCCTACGCCAAGCTGATCCGGGAGATCACCGGTGAGGGCGCGACCCTGGTCCTCTCCGACGACGCGGGCGCCTCGCAGCGCATCGACGACTTCTCGCACTCCGAGGACCGCTGGATGGTCGCGGTCCGGATGGTGTCCGAAGGCGTCGACGTGCCCCGGCTCGCGGTCGGCGTGTACGCCACCACGATCTCCACCCCGCTGTTCTTCGCGCAGGCGGTCGGCCGGTTCGTGCGGTCCCGCAAGCGCGGCGAGACCGCGTCCGTCTTCCTGCCCACCGTCCCGTCGCTGCTCGGCTTCGCCAACGAGATGGAGGTCGAGCGCGACCACGTCCTCGACAAGCCGAAGAAGGACGCCGAGGAGGACCCGTACGCCGAGTCCGAGAAGGAGATGGACGAGGCGAACAAGGAGCAGGACGAGGACACCGGCGAGCAGGAGCAGTTCTCGTTCGAGGCGCTGGAGTCGGAGGCCGTCTTCGACCGGGTGCTCTACGACGGCGCCGAGTTCGGCATGCAGGCGCACGCCGGCAGCGAGGAGGAACAGGACTACCTCGGCATCCCCGGCCTGCTGGAGCCCGACCAGGTGCAGATGCTGCTCCAGAAGCGGCAGGCCCGGCAGATCGCGCACAGCCGCAAGAAGCCGGACGCCGAGGCGGACCTGCTGGAGATGCCCGCCGAGCGGCGCCCGGTGGTCACGCACAAGGAACTGCTGGAACTGCGCAAGCAGCTCAACACCCTCGTGGGCGCCTACGTCCACCAGAGCGGCAAACCGCACGGGGTGATCCACACCGAGCTGCGCCGGGTGTGCGGCGGCCCGCCGAGCGCGGAGGCGACGGCCGGGCAGTTGGGCGAGCGCATCAAGAAGGTGCGGGAGTGGGCCACCCGCATGCGCTGAGCGTGTCCCGGTCCCGGTCGGCCGTCCGGGACCGGTGAGGCCGCCGGTCCCGGCCCCGGGGGCCTGGGCGGATACGGGGCCGGGCCGGGGAGGTGCGGTGCAGGTCCGGTGCGGAAGCGGTGTGCACGGCGCGCCGCGGGCGCCCCGCCGAAGCACGGTCGTTTGGTAACGGAGCGGTCACGGTGGCGCGACTCGAACCCCGTCGGAGGAGACCACGGTACGGACGAGAGCGGATATTCCGGGCGTGAAAGCCCGGATTCTGGACGCGCTCTTCCGCTGACCGGAGTCGCTCGCTACTGTCCCGGTCACGCACACGCCCCGTGGCAGCGCCGCCGCGGAGCGCAGCCGGTGCAAAGCGGCCGGCGGCTCTTGCGCGCTGTTCCGGGACGAGCAGTGCGCCGCGCACGGACGCCGCCACTCACTCCAGGAGGGGGCGTCGTGACCGCAGAGACCTCCCAGACGCTCGACCGAGGACTGCGCGTCCTCAAACTGCTCGCCGACACCGACCACGGGCTGACCGTCACCGAGCTCTCCCACAAGCTCGGGGTCAACCGCACGGTGGTCTACCGCCTGCTGGCGACGCTGGAGCAGCACGCTCTGGTGCGCCGGGACGCCGGCGGTCGGGCCCGGGTCGGACTGGGCGTGCTGCGCCTGGGTCGCCAGGTCCACCCCCTGGTCAGGGAGGCCGCGCTGCCGGCGCTGCGTTCCCTGGCCGAGGACGTCGGCGCCACCGCCCACCTCACCCTCGTCGACGGCACCGAGGCGCTGGCGGTCGCGGTCGTCGAGCCGACCTGGACCGACTACCACGTCGCCTACCGCGCCGGATTCCGCCACCCGCTGGACCGCGGGGCCGCCGGGCGGGCCATCCTCAAGGCGCGCCAGGGCCGCCTCCAGGACGGCGGGCTCGCCCTGACGCACGGGGAGTTGGAGGCCGGTGCCAGCGGTGCCGCGGCGCCGTTGCTCGGGGTCAGCGGCATAGAGGGCAGCGTGGGCGTGGTGATGCTCACCGACTCCGTCGCGGAGCAGATAGGCCCGCGCGTGTTGGACGCGGCCCGGGAGGTCTCCGAGGCCCTGCGCTGACGCCGCCGTGGGGCCCGCCGCCGGCCGACGAGCCGGCGCCCGGCGGGCGGACGGCGCGCAGGACGACGCTCGCGTGCCCGGTGTGGGGACCCTGTGGCGCTGCCGTGTGACCAGGGCCTCGCACGGGGCGGGCGGGGCGGGGGTCATTTAGGGTGGCGGGGTGTCCTCACGCGCCCGTGCCCTGCTGGTCTGCACCGCCCTCGTCCTCGCCGTCCTCGTCACCGCCGCCCTGGCCCCGTTGCCGTACTCGGTCGCGTATCCGGGCATCACGGCCAACGTCCTCGGCGACGACAAGGGCAAGCCGGTGATCACCGTCTCCGGCGTGCCCACCCGCGAGACCAGCGGGCAACTGCGGATGACCTCCATCACGGCCACCGGACCGGCCGCCTCCGTCCACCTGCCGGACGTGCTCCGCGCGTGGTTCCGCACCGACGAGGCGGTGATGCCGCGGGACTCGGTCTACCCGGTGGGCAACAACACCGAGGAGATCGCCGAGCACAACGCGGAGCAGATGAAGCAGTCGCAGGACAGCGCGACCCGGGCCGCGCTGAACCGGCTGGGGAAGTCCCCCAAGGACGTCAAGGTCACGCTGAGCCTGGCGGACGTCGGCGGGCCGAGTGCCGGCCTGATGTTCGCGCTGGGCATCGTCGACAAGCTCGACGGGGACGGTGCCGGGCACGAGCTCACCGGCGGCCGCACCATCGCGGGGACCGGCACCATCGACGCCGACGGCGCGGTCGGCGCGGTCGGCGGGGTGGCCCTGAAGACCCAGGCGGCGCACCGCGACGGCGCGACCGTCTTCCTCGTCCCGCGCAAGGAGTGCACGGACGCCCGCGCCGAGCTCCCGCAGGGGATGCGACTGATCCCGATCACCACCTTGGCGGGGGCGGTGGACGCCCTGAAGGCCCTCGACTCCGGCGGCGCGGTGCCCAGCTGCACCGACTGAGCCGAGGGCCTTGCGGCCGCGCTCAGAGGGTCGCGGTGACCTCGCGGTCGGCGTAGCGGAAGCCGTCGTCGTCGAAGTAGAAGACGGTGACCTTCACCGTGTCGCCCTCGGTGAAGCCCTCGGCGGCCGCGCGGAGGTGCACCTGCGCGGTGTGGTCGGCGTAGTCGCAGACGAGCTTGTCGACCTTGAGGGTGCCCGCGCCGCGCGCCGCCAGCTTCGACGAGGTGAGCTGCTCGGCGTTGGCGACCAGCTGGTGGTTCATGCCTGGGTCGCAGGAGTACGTGACGTCCACCCGCAGGCCCGGCGCGTCGAGCGAGACCTTGTCGACGGCGATCAGGTTGGCCTTGGCGGCCGCCGTGGGCGCGGTGGCCAGGGCGCCGGCGCCGACCAGGGCGGCGACGGTGGCGGCGCCGGCGAGGCGGCGCCGGATGCGCGATGCCTGCATGGAGTTGTTCCCTTTCCCCCTGCGCAGTCGCGGTTGCGGCGACTGCGTCACTTGTTCGGTTTCGTGCGGCGCAAACCTTACGGGATCTTGCGGGGGATCGAGCCCGTTTTCGGCGGGATCGTGCGGTCCTAGCGGCCGCCCTCCTTGATGAAGCCCTCCTTGAGGAGCCACTCCTTGGCCACCGCGTGCGGATCCTGGCCCTCGACGTCCACCTTGGCGTTGAGCTTCTGGGCGACCTCGTTGTCCAGGGCGGCGGTGACCGGCGCGAGGACGGCGGCGATCTGCGGGTGCGCGCGCAGCGCGGCGGCGTTGATCTCCGGTGCGGCGTTGTAGTTCGGGAAGAAGTGCTTGTCGTCCGCGAGCACGGTCAGCCCCATGGCCTTGATCCGGCCGTCGGTGGTGAAGACCTCGCCGAAGGTGCAGGACGTGCCCTTCGCCGTCTCGGTGTAGACGACGCCGCCGGTCATCCGCCGGACGTTGCCGGGCGGGACGTTCATGCCGTACGCCTTCGCCATGCCGGGCAGGCCGTCGTTGCGGGTGGCGAACTCGTTCTCCACGCAGAGCGTGACCGCGCCCGGGTCCCTCTTCAGCAGCGCGGCGACGTCGGAGAGGGTGCGCACCTGGTACTTCTTCTCGTTGGCGGCGTTCAGCGCCAGGGCGTAGGTGTTGTTCAGCCGGGACTGCGGCAGCCAGACGATGCCGTTGCGCAGGTCGGCGTCCCGTACCGCCTCCCACTGCCGCTGCGGGTCCGGGATCGGCTTGACGTGGCCGAGGTGGGTGATCCAGCCGGTGCCGGTGTACTCGTACATGCCGTCCGCGGTGCCGGTGCGCACGGCCTCCCGGGCGCCGATGGTGCCCTGGACGTTGGTCTTGTCGATGACGGTGGCGCCGGCGGCCTTGAAGACCAGCCCCATGATCTGGCCGAGGATGATGTTCTCGGTGAACTCCTTCGACGTGACGGTCAGTTCGGCGCCCTTGAGAGGCAGTCCCTTACCGACCGTCCCCGGGGCGACGTCGTCGGTCATCGGGCTGCCGCTGACCAGCCCGCAGCCGCCCAGCAGCGCCGCGGCCAGCACCGCCGCGACGACCGCCCCCCGCGCGCCCCGGTGTTCCCGCCGCCCCGGGGACCCCCGCCACCCGCTCACGTGGCCACCTCCAACCCGCGCGGCCGCAAGAGCAGTTCCACCAACGAGGCGAGCCACTCGACCAGCAGCGCCAGCGCCACGGTCAGCGCCGAGCCGAGGATCAGCACCGGCATCCGCTGGGTGATGATGCCCGCCGAGATCAGGTCGCCCAGCCCGCCGCCCCCGCCGAACGTGGCCAGCGTCGCGGTCCCCACGTTCAGCACCAGCGCGGTGCGCACGCCGGCCAGGATCAGCGGGACGGCCAGCGGGAGTTCGACCCGGCCCAGCACGCCCAGCGGGGACATGCCGATCCCGCGGGCCGCCTCGGTCAGCGTCGGGTCGATCCCGCGCAGTCCGGCGATGGTGTTGGCCAGCACCGGCAGCACGGCGTAGATCACCATGCCCACGATCGCCGAACGGGCCCCGATGCCGAGCCAGATGACCAGCAGCACCAGCAGGCCGAGCGCCGGCACGGCCTGCCCGAGGTTGGCGACGACCATCGCGAACGGGGTGGCCCGGCGCAGCCGCGGCCGGGTCAGCGCGATGCCCAGCGGAATCGCGATCACCAACACGAAGAAGGTGGAGACGGCCGTCAGTTGGATGTGTTGGCGCAGCGCCAGCCACACCTTGCCGTGGTCGACGGCCTGGTGGGCGATGGAGTCCAGCTGGGCGCCGCGGAACCACAGCCAGGTCGCCAGCAGCGCGGCGGTCAGGAACGCCGGCATGAACGTCCACTTCTGCCAGCTGATCCGGCGTCCGCCGGCGGCCGCGGACCCGCTGGGCGCGGTGCCGGCCGCCAACTCCCGTTCCGTGTCCGCCGCGTCGTCCGGGAGGGTCGCCCCGTCGGGCCCGTCAGCGCGCTCCGGACGGCCCCCGCGACTCGGGGACGTGCCCGGCGTCACGCCCGGCCCCCCGGGCCGCCGTCGGCCCCACCAGCGCCGTCCAGGCCCTCCTGGGCGAGCTGGGTCCGGTGGGCGCTCAGCGTCTGGAGTTCGTGCTGGTGCTCCAGGGCCTCCAGGCGGTCCGCTTCCAGCAGTTCGTGGACGTTGTTCATCAGCGTCTCCATGTCGACCACGCCGAGGAACTCGCCGCGCCGGCCGGTGACCGCGACCCGCCCCGCGCTGTCGGTCAGCACCGCCTCCAGCGCGTCGCGCAGCGTCGCGTCCCTGGTCACCGTGTCGGTGACCAGAGTGCCGGCCCGGGCCAGTGACTGCTTGGCGCGCGAGAGGTCGCCGCGGCGCAGCCACTTGTACGGGCGGCGGTGCCGGTCCAGCAGCAGCACCTCGTTGGTGGCGCCGTCGCGCAGCAGGTCGAAGATCGACTGGAGCGGGTCGTCGACCTGCGCGGTGGGGAAGTCGACCACCGCCACGTCCCGCACCCGGGTCAGGTTCAGCCGCTTGAGCGCCGCCCCGGCGCCCACGAACCCGGAGACGAAGTCGTCCGCCGGATTGGTCAGGATGGCCTCCGGGGTGTCGAACTGGGCGATGTGCGAGCGCTCGCGGAGCACCGCGATCCGGTCGCCGAGCTTGATCGCCTCGTCGAAGTCGTGGGTGACGAAGACGATGGTCTTGTGCAGCTCGTGCTGGAGCCGGATCAGCTCGTCCTGGAGGTGGTCGCGGGTGATCGGGTCGACCGCGCCGAACGGCTCGTCCATCAGCAGCACCGGGGGGTCGGCGGCGAGCGCGCGGGCCACCCCGACCCGCTGCTGCTGACCGCCGGAGAGCTGGCGCGGGTAGCGGTCGTGGAACTCGCCCGGGTCCAGCCCGACCAGGTCGAGCATCTCCGCCACCCGCTCCCGGGTGCGCGCCTTCGACCAGCCGGTCATCTTCGGCACCAGGGCGATGTTCTCCGCCACCGACATGTGCGGGAAGAGCCCGGACGCCTGGATCGCGTAGCCGACCTTGCGCCGCAGGCCGACCGGGTCGATGGCGGTGACGTCCTCGTCGCCGATCCGGATGCGCCCGGAGGTCGGCTCGATCAGCCGGTTGATCATCTTCAGTGTGGTGGACTTCCCGCAGCCGGACGGCCCCACGAACACCACCGTCTCGCCGGCCTTGATCTCCATGCTGACGTCGTCCACCGCCGGGGCCGGGTTGCCCGGATAGACCTTCGTCAGGTGCTCCAGGTGGATGGCGGCGCCGGTCGAAGCGGCCGGCCGGGCGGCCGCCCCGGTGGCGCTCGGGTCGCTCGCGGGCGGCTCAGGCACGGATCCCCCTGGAAATGGTCAGGCGTCCGATCAGGACGTAGGCGGCGTCGAAGAGGAGGGCCAGGATGACGATCCCGAGCGTCCCGGAGAGCACCTGGTTGAGCGCGTTGGCGCTGCCCAACGAGGCGATCCCGCGGAAGATCTCGTTGCCCAGGCCGGGGCCCGAGGCGAAGGCGGCGATGGCCGCGATGCCCATCAGCATCTGGGTGGCGACCCGGATGCCGGTGAGGATCGGCGGCCAGGCCAGCGGGAGTTCGACCCGGAACAGCCGGGCGGCGCGCGACATCCCGATGCCCTTGGCGGCGTCGACCAGTGCCGGGTCCACCCCGCGCAGCCCCACGATGGCGTTGCGGACCACCGGCAGCAGTCCGTACAGCGTCAGGGCGATGACGGTCGGCGCGACGCCGAGGCCCACGATCGGGATCAGCAGGCCGATCATGGCCAGGGACGGGATGGTCAGGATGGTCGCGGTGGTCATGGTGGCGAGGGCGCCGGCCCACTCGCTGCGGTAGGTGGCGACGCCGAGCGCGACGCCCAGCACGGTGGCGATCACCATGCACTGGAAGACGGCGCTGGCGTGCTGAAACGTGTCCGTCAGCAGCTGGGCGTGCCGGCTGCCGACGTACTCCCAGAAGCTCACCCGTCGCCTCCTCGGTCCGTCACCGCTGCGGCCCGCCCACCGCGGTTCAGTCGCCCGCGGCCTGCTTCACCAACGGGATGAGCCGGAGCGGAACGGGATTTTCCATGACGATCGCCGTGGACGCCCGCACGATGCCATCAAAGCCCACGACCCGGTCGATCACCCGCTGGAGATCGGCGTTCGACCGCGCCACCAGCCTGCAGAGCATGTCCCCGTGTCCGGTCGTTGTATGCAGTTCCAGTACTTCCGGTACGCCGGCCAAGTGGGCCCGCACGTCGTTGCCTTGGCCCTGCTTGATCTCCAGCGTCGCGAACGCGGTCACCGGATAGCCCAGCGCCGCGGGGTCCACGTCCGGCCCGAAGCCCCGGATCACTCCATTCGACTGAAGCCGGTCGAGCCGTGCCTGCACCGTCCCGCGGGCCACCCCCAGCCGGCGGGACGCCTCCAGGACGCCGATCCGCGGTTCCCGGGCGAGCAGTTCCAGCAACGCCCCGTCCAAATGATCGATCGCCACCGTCGTAGCCTCCGATTCCGATGGTCATCCTGTACAGATCGCTCGGTGAGTTCCGTGAGCTGCTATGCATATTGCCCAGTGATTGCGTGAACTATTGCGCACCTTGTGGATCGGCGGGACTCTGCGGACATGGCAGACACCACGATGCACACCCAGCCCACCACCCCGGCCACGGCCCGGCAGGCGGACCCCTTCCCGGTCAAGGGGATGGACGCGGTCGTCTTCGCCGTCGGCAACGCCAAGCAGGCCGCGCACTACTACTCCACCGCCTTCGGCATGAAGCGCGTCGCCTACCAGGGCCCGGAGACCGGTAGCCGCGAGACGGCCTCCTACGTCCTGGAGTCCGGCGGCGCGCGGTTCGTCTTCACCTCCGTGGTCAAGCCGACCACCGAGTGGGGCCGCTTCCTCGCGGAGCACGTGGCCGCGCACGGCGACGGTGTCGTCGACCTGGCCATCGAGGTGCCGGACGCCCGCGCGGCGTACGCCTACGCCGTCGAGCACGGCGCCACCGGCCTCACCGAGCCCTACGAGACCAAGGACGAGCACGGCACGGTGGTCCGGGCCGCCATCGCCACCTACGGGCAGACCCGGCACACCCTGGTGGAGCGCACCGACTACGACGGCCCCTACCTGCCCGGCTTCGTCGCCATCGAGCCTCTGGTCGCCGCCCCGGCAAAACGTTTCTTCCAGGCCGTCGACCACTGCGTCGGCAACGTCGAACTCGGCAAGATGGACGAGTGGGTGGCCTTCTACAACAACGTCATGGGCTTCACCAACATGAAGGAGTTCGTCGGCGACGACATCGCCACCGAGTACTCGGCGCTGATGTCCAAGGTCGTCGCGGACGGCACCAAGAAGGTGAAGTTCCCGCTCAACGAGCCGGCCATCGCCAAGAAGAAGTCGCAGATCGACGAGTACCTGGAGTTCTACGGCGGCCCGGGCGTCCAGCACATCGCACTGGCCACCAACGACATCGTGGCGTCGGTCCGCCAGATGCGGGCCGCGGGCGTGGAGTTCCTCGACGTGCCCGGCTCGTACTACGACACCCTCGGCGAGTGGGTCGGCGAGACCCGGGTCCCGCTCGACGAACTGCGCGAACTGAAGATCCTCGCCGACCGGGACGAGGACGGCTACCTCCTGCAGATCTTCACCAAGCCCGTCCAGGACCGCCCGACGGTCTTCTTCGAGATGATCGAGCGGCACGGCTCCCTGGGCTTCGGCAAGGGCAACTTCAAGGCCCTCTTCGAGGCGATCGAGCGCGAGCAGGACCGCCGCGGCAACCTCTGAGCCCGCTCCGGCCGGCACCGTCCTGCCGCCGGAGCCCCGTTCCCGTGGGCCGTACACGATCTTCCGTGTACGGCCCACGGATGCGAGGCTGAGGGCATGGACCTCATCGCACGCCTGCGCGCCGGGCTCCCCGGGGAAGCGCTGCTCACCGACCCCGACGTCACCGGCTCCTACGCCCGGGACATGGCCAACTTCTGCGACGCCGGAACCCCCGCCGTGGTCGTCCTGCCGCGCACCGTCGAGCAGGTCCAGCACGTGATGCGGACCGCGACCGAACTGCGGGTCCCGGTCGTCCCCCAGGGCGCCCGCACCGGCGTCTCCGGCGCCGCCAACGCCACCGACGGCTGCATCGTGCTGTCGCTGGTCAAGATGGACCGCATCCTGGAGATCAACCCCGTCGACCGGATCGCGGTGGTCGAGCCCGGCGTCGTCAACGCCGTCCTGTCCCGCGCGGTCAACGAGCACGGCCTCTACTACCCGCCCGACCCCTCCAGCTGGGAGACCTGCACCATCGGCGGCAACATCGGCACCGCCGCCGGCGGCCTGTGCTGCGTGAAGTACGGCGTCACCGCCGAGTACGTGCTCGGCCTGGAGGTGGTCCTCGCCGACGGCCGACTGATCAAGACCGGCCGGCGCACCGCCAAGGGCGTGGCCGGCTACGACCTCACCCGGCTCTTCGTGGGCTCCGAGGGCAGCCTCGGCGTCGTGGTCCGCGCCACCCTGGCGCTCAAGCCCGAGCCGCCGCAACAGCTCGCCCTGGTCGCCGAGTTCGGTTCGGTGTCCGCGGCCGGCGACGCGGTCTGCCGGATCATGGCCGAGGGCCACGCCCCGTCCCTGCTGGAGCTGATGGACCGCACCAGCGTCCGCGCGGTCAACGCCATGGCGCAGATGGGCCTGCCGGAGACCACCGAGGTCCTGCTGCTGGCGGCCTTCGACACCCCCGATCCGGCGGCCGACCTGGCCGCGGTCGGCGCGCTGTGCGAGGCCGCCGGCGCCACCCAGGTCGTCCCCGCCGAGAACGCCGCCGAATCCGAACTCCTCCTCCAGGCGCGCCGGTTGACCTTCACCGCACTGGAGCGGATCAAGCCCGCGATGCTCATCGACGACGTCTGCGTGCCCCGCTCGCAACTCGCCGCGATGCTGGAAGGCGCCGCCGCCATCGCCGAGAAGTACGACCTGACCATCGGCGTCTGCGCGCACGCCGGCGACGGCAACACCCACCCGCTGGTCTGCTTCGACCCGGCCGACCCCGACGAGGAACGCCGCGCCCGCGAGTCGTTCGACGCCATCATGGCCCTCGGCCTCCAGCTGGGCGGCACCATCACCGGCGAGCACGGCGTCGGCGTCCTGAAGAAGGAGTGGCTGGCCCGCGAACTGGGCCCGGACGCGGTGGAACTGCACCGCGGCATCAAGCAGGTCTTCGACCCCCTGGGACTCCTCAACCCGGGAAAGCTGTTCTAGACGCCCCGCCATCCGCCCGACGGGCCCGCCGCCCGGCCCGCCGAGCGCCCCGCGTACGGTCGAGGTGACGCGAACCGTCACCTCGACCCCTCCCGCCGCCCCGAAGGAAACCCCACGGTGAAGGCCCTCCTCTGGCTGCTGCTCCTGGCCGCCCTCCTCTTCAACCTCCTCTCCTACGCCCTCTGGGACGGCTCGTTCCAGGCGCTGATGAGCGTTGGCTCCGGCCTGCTCTGCCTGGCCGCGGCCGGCGGACTCTGGGGCCTGCGCAGGCGGGGCGCGGTGGCGCGGTCGTAGGTCGGACCGGGAAACGATCCGCCCACCGGGCCACGGTCGGCCGACGCGACGCCACCGGTCACGCTCTTGGCCCGGCGCCCGCCGCCGGTGGCAGGGGCCAGCGGTGTACCCGTCCGTCCGGGGCGGTGTACCGCAGGCTCTGCTCGGTGGGCGTGACCTCGATGAGGAACCATTCGCGGCGGGGGCGCTGGAGTTCCCGCCACAGTCGGTGGGCGCTCTCCACCGGCCCCCACAGGTCACGTGGTCCCGTGGACGTGACCTGCGGCGGGCCTTCGGGCACGTCGTCGATGCGGGCCGCCGAGCCGTCGGCGGGGTCGTACAGGGTCGTGACGTGCAAGCCTTCGTCGTTCGTCCCGTACGTGCGGACGAGGCCGGGCGGCAGGTGGAGCTCGGCGAAGAACGAGAACGTCCAGTCGTCGAGCACCCGAGACGAGACCTCGGCATCCATGCGAGGGCCGTCCGGAACGAGGGCCGCCGGTGCGGGCTGCTCCGGCCCGCTCCTGAGCGGCATGAACGCCGCGGGCGTGTGCAGGACGTGCCCGGCCGCCGTCCCGTCGGGGAGCTTGGTCAGACGGGCGACCATCCCGCCGGCGAGCGCGCCCTTGAGCGGAACCACCATGATGCCGCCGGGGCGGAGCCGCGCCAGCCATGCGGGAGGGACGCGGCGTACGGAGGCGGTGGCGATGATCCGGTCGTAGGTGGCGTCGCCGGGGAAGTCCCGTGCCGCATCGCCGTGGACGACCCGCGGGGTGAAGCCCACGGAACCCAGCCGTGGGCGGGCCTTGTCCGTGAGGGCGCCGGTGCGGTCGACGGTCGTGACGTTTCGGTCCCCGGCGAGGAAGCACAGGATGCCGGCGTTGTAGCCCGTGCCGGTGCCGGCTTCGTAGACCTCGTCCCCTTCGTTCACGTCGAGGGCGTCGAGCATGTCCGCCATGAGGCTCGGTGCCGTCGACGACGAGGTGGGGACTCCTGGCAGTCCTTCGGGGGCGGCGTCCTCCGCGTGGATGCCGGCCACTTCGGTGATGAGGGAGTCGTCCGCGTAGACGGCGTCCAGCCACGCCTCCGCATCGCCGTCGGACCTGCGCCAGGGCAGGAACCGTTCATCGTGGCGGCGGTAGAAGACGGGCACGAAGGGGTGCCGGGGGACGTTGAGGAAGGCGCCCGCGAGACGGGAGGACAGCACCACGCTTCCGCGGTCGATCTGCTGGGTCAGGGCGACGCGGGCGGCGATCAGGCGCTGTGCGTCGTCGGCGGTGGGGGTCACTGGCTGTTTCCTTCCAAGTAGTCGCAGATCGCGGCCGTGATCGGCAGTCCGGTCGCCTGCTCGATGAACCCGTACTGTCCGCTGGGGTTCACTTCCAGGAAATGCCAGTCGCCGGCCGGGGAGACCACGAAATCGAAGGCCCCATAGGGAAGTTGTAGCTGGTCGAGCATCCGCAGCGCGCCGGACGCCACGCCGGCCGGCGGCTCGCAGACCTGGTACGTGTGGCTGTCGTAGTCGCTGCGCCAGTCGATGCGGCCCGCCTCCGAACCGGCGTGGATCTCGGCCGCGAAGATCCGGTCGCCGACGACGGTCAGCCGCACCTCGTACGCCTTGGGCACCCACTCCTGGAACAGGTGCGCGGTGGTCGCGATGTCGGGGTGGGAGAGGTCTTCAGGGGGGACGATGCTGGCGTACACGGCGGCAGTGCGCCCGTGCATGGTTCCCCGCACGTGGAAGAACGGTTTGTAGACGAGCGGGCCGCCGACCGAGTCGGCGAAATCCCGTGCCGCTGCGGGGTCATTGGTGATCAATGTCCGGGGTACGCGGAGCCCTGCTGCCGCGGCGACGCGCAGTTGCAGCGGCTTGTACTCGGCGTCGGCCGCCTTCCCCGGCGGCGGCAGCCACCGGCAGGGCAGGGCGGCCAGCAGCCCACCGAATCCCCAGCGTGCCTCGGTCTCCGCGACCCTGCGGGCCTCCGCGGTCATCTGCGCGGGGAACGTCGGACGCGTGGGACGGCGGTAGTAGACGGAGCGGACCGAGGCCAGATCGAGCGTGCGGCGGTCGTTGCGCAGCGTGCCGTGCCAGTGGTGCCCGCTGAGGCTCGCGGCGAGCGTGAGCCTCAGCGGGAATTCGGCCAGGTCGGCCCGGAAGACGGGCACGGCACGCCGGTTCAGCTCCTCGACCACCAGATCGCAGGTCGGATCGAAACGACCCGCCAGGACGAGAACCTGTCCGGCGTCCGCCATCAGTCGTCGCTCGGTCCGGGGTCGTCCGGCGCGTCCATCTGCCCGGTGGGCTGCGTCGGGCCGTACGTCTTCGGCGGGTTCTTGGTCATGTAGACGCCGGGCGGGAGGTCTTCGTAGGTCCCCGTTTGGGTGTCCTCGTCGTACACGACGTCGTCCGGCAGGATGCCGCCCGAGGCCGTCACCGGTACGAGGAAACGGAACGCGAACGGCGACGGGCCGTGGCCCGCGGTGAGTTCGGGCAGGGGGGTGGCGCCACTGGTGCTCAGTGGCAACCGCAACTCCGGTGCGTCCAGCGCCAGGCCGATGGAACGGCGCTCTGCCACGTCAGTGCTGGGCATGGGCTCTCCTGTTCTCTCAGTGGGGGGAGTGCTCGTACGTCCCCACCCGTGTGGGAGGGGAGGTCTTGGGGGGCCGGTGTGGCGGCGTCCCTCACCGCCCGGAGGCGGCACCCCGCGTTCGGGGGCGGACGGGGCGGGACGAACGGCACGTCTGCCGTCGTCACGCTGCTTCCCGTCGGGGGACGCCACGCCTGGGGCGGGCCCGCGACCCGGTCTAGGGCCGATGCCGTCCGCTGTCGGGAGCGTCGTCCGCGTCGTCGTCCGGCTCGTAGGCGGGCGCCGGCAACCGGGCGCCGCGGCTTTCCGCGACCCGGTGGGTGGTGACCAGGGAGTTCTTCAACTCGACGGTGAGCAGATGGAGTTCACCGGGCGTCCAGGACCGTGCGGCGAGGATCTGTTCCGCGTCCTCGATGAGGACGGCGGCGGAGCCGAGCTGTTCGTCCTCCCAGCGGTCGGCGAGCCGGGAGACGTACCCGGTGCCGTCACTGGGGAGCAGGAAGCACGGGTTCCCCTCCGGGGTCGTCCAGGGCAGGAGTCGAGGCGTGCGGTCGGCGTGGTCCCTCATGCGGCGACCTCCAGCCCGTGGATGCGGCGCGGCCCGACGTCGACGCCGTGCACCGCGAGCCACAGCGCCCGCCGCCGTCCCCGTCGTAGCTTCCGTTCCCGGCGCTCCGCCTCGGTGAGGACGTACGGCCGCACGAGCGGGACGTCCTCACCGCGAAGCAGGACGGGCGGCCGGGCGGGCGGCCGACGCGGCGCGATCGCCGGTTGCGGCTCCGCGCGGCGCGAGGTGGTGTGCGGGGTACTGGGCGTCCGGTGTCGACCGACGGCCGGAAGTAACAGCCGCAGCAGCGGCAGGAACAGCCTCACGGTACGGTGCATCACGTCGTCAACTCCTCGAAGTTGGTGGCCACGCCCCCGGACCGGTCGCACGGTCGCGGGGGTCTTGTGCGATTGGCGGGTCGCGCCGCCCTGGGCCCATTACGTTGGGTAGGTACAGCGTTGCTCTGCGGAGCGGCGGGATGCAATGCCGGACGCGTGCCACTCATCGACTGTCACAAAGGGGAAGGCGTGAGCCGACGCAATGCCACGGGGGGAACGGCCGCCACGAACGCCGCCGTCTTCGGGGAGGTCCTGAGGCACTTCCGCGAAGCGGCCGGGCTCACCCAGGAGGAACTGGCGAGGAAGATCCCGTGCGATCGGTCGCAGGTGGCGCGAGTCGAGCGGGGAACGCGGGTCCCACACGAAACCTCGGCCGAGAAGTGCGACGAACTGCTGAGCACCGGTGGGGTGTTGAAGAAGCTGTGGGGCCGCATCGACTGGTATCCGGAGGTCGCACACCCTGACTGGTTCAAGCGCCGGGCGGAGATGGACGCGGTGGCGGTTGCCTTGCGGGAGTATCAGACCCAGGTCATGCCGGGCTTGTTACAGACGGAGGACTATGCACATGCCCTCTTCTCCCGTGTTACGACCGGTGACGAAGTGACGGACCGTGTACGGGCGCGACTGAGTCGACAGCAGCGGTTCCTTGCGCCGGACGGACCGCTCTACGTCGTCGTACTGGACGAGAGTTGCCTGCGCAACGTCGTGGGAGGACCCGCAATCATGTACGGCCAGTGCGCTCATCTGCTGGCTGTGGGTGAACGTCCCAACATCCGGGTGCAAATTGCCCCATGCGGCCGTGCTGGGCTCGTGCGCCCCAACGCCTCGATGTCGCTGATCACGCTGCCCGACGGGCATGACTGGGTCTACTCGGAGTCGCTGGACCGTGGGCATTTCACCGACGATCCGGCTGTCTCTGCCCGCCACGGCCAGACCTATGATGTGCTCAGGGCCGATGCGCTGTCAGCCCTTGAGTCTGCCGCTCTGATCGAAGAAGCGATGGAAGGGTACGGACACCGTGGACAGGCACGAGTTCAACTCCACGACGTGGATCAAGAGCAGCTACAGCGGAGACAACGGCGGCAACTGCATCGAGGTGGCCCCCGGTTTCCCCGGCGTCGTCCCCGTTCGTGATTCGAAGGATCCGCGTGGCCC